>CAYZAT010000209.1:0-7825 GCA_964476475.1 uncultured Pirellulales bacterium | reverse complement strand
ATCCGCCGTTTTTCTCCGCAGGCGCCTCGTACCAGTCGAGATACGGCATCGCATGATCCGCCGCCTTGAATCCCGGCGCCTTCACCTCCTGGGTGGTCGCCGCGATCTGATGGGCCTGGTAATCCGGGATCTTTCCTTCCGGCCACAGCGCGACCCGCTCGGCCGCGAACGCCGGAACGGCTACCAGTAACCAGGAACAAAGAATCGTTGATAGGAATTTTGATTTTACAGCCATGCCGCGATTATATCACCTGTGTGGATAGCAATTCAAGGGATAAATAGAGGGTCAGCCCGTCAAATTAACAATTAGCATTTCGAATCCTTCAATAAAAAGAACGCCTAACGGCGTCACTACGAACGACTCACAATCTAATCTCACGACGATAACATTTCGTAATAGATTGACATTAGCACCCTTCGCACGTACCATCGGGAGGTATCTAATCCTACTACGACACTTGAGCTATGGAAATGGGTTTGTACGAAGGTATTTTTGCATTTTGCTATGTCGTTTTGATTTTTGAATTTTGAACTTTAGATGAATTATATTTTGGATATTCTATATGTGTTCGTCGGATTGGCGTATAGTCCCGTTGTGATCTATCGGGCTATCCGACACAATCGCTATCGAACGGGTTGGGGACAGCGATTCGGCAAGATTCATCGTCGAAATCCGGAAAAGCCATGTATCTGGCTCCACGCCGTCAGTATGGGGGAAGTCAACGCGGCCAAGACCGTCATCAATGAGCTGGAAACCCGGTTCGGCGATTTCGAGCTTGTCATCAGCACGACCACGGATACCGGCTATGCCCGCGCGACGGCCCTTTTCAGTGAGAGCCACGAGGTTTTTTATTTCCCGTTCGATTTTTCCCGGGTGATCCGCCGGGCCTTTAAGCGCATTCAGCCCGCGATCTGCCTGTTGATGGAGCTGGAGGTCTGGCCCAATTTTGTCGATACCGCCCAACGGCTGAACGTTCCCGTCGTTGTCGTTAACGGTCGAATCAGCGACCGAAGTTTTCCCAAGTATAGAAAAGTCAAATCGCTCGTGAGGCCCATCTTCCGAAAAGTTACCCTGGTCCTCGCCCAGACGGACGAATACGCCCGGCGTTTCAAAGCAATCGGCGCGGTCCCGGAAAACGTGGTGGTCACCAGCTCGTTGAAATACGACACGGCCCAAATTGCGGACAAGGTGGAAGGCGCCGATGCCCTTGCGGCACAACTGCAAATAGGTGACGAGAGGATATGGGTCGCGGGGGGGACGGGGCCGGGCGAGGAAAAAATTATCGTGGAGGTCTTCAACTCTTTGGTGCAGCAGGATCAGTTCAAGGACCTCCGGCTCGTCATCGTCCCCAGAAAGCCCGAACGGTTCGATGAAGTCGCTGAGCTCATAAAGCAGACCGGCTTCGAGCTAATCAGGTACAGCCAGCTAAAGAACGACGACGAGAGGAAATCGAGTATCGAGCATCCAGTGTCGAGCATCGAGTCTGTTATTCTCGGTGATACGATGGGCGATCTGCGGAAGTTTTACAGTCTGGCCACCGTCATCTTTGTGGGGCGCTCTCTCATTCCCATGGGTGGCTCGGATATGATCGAGGCCGCGGCGCTGCGTAAGTGCACGCTTTTCGGGCCGCACACGTTCAATTTCACGCAAACGGCGGAAGCGCTTCTGGCCGACCGTGGCGCTTTATTGGTCAAAGACCCGCAGGAATTATTACAGACCGTTCAGAAGTGTCTGCTCGAGCCGGATTTCGCTTCTGAAATCGCCCGAAACGGACGGGAGATCATCAGGAAAAACCAGGGCGCTACGGCTAAGAGCATCGAGCAGATCGGGAAATTCTTGAGGACGTCTCATCGGGGCATTTGAGATTGCCGCGCGATTCTTCGAATCGCTCGCAATGACACGGAAACGTGTTTTTCGTCTTTGCGAGAAGCGGAGCAAGCCTGTCCTGAGCATGGCCGAAGGGAAGCAATCTCTATTCTAGCGACAAGGCCGAAAGCGAGAATCCAATCTGGTCGTTACGTTTCATGGATCCCTGCTTTCGCAGGGATGACAAAACGAATGGGTTGGTTTGAGTCATTAAACTTTACTGTAGTCCGTATTCTTCAATCGCCGGGCCATCGCTTTGATGTGCGCCGGGGTGGTGCCGCAACAGCCGCCGATGATGCTCACGCCGAGGGCGTGGATTTTCTTCGCGGTGGCCGCGAAGTCTTCCGGCGTGACTTTGTACGTGGCGCGACCGTCGATCAGCTCCGGTTTGCCCGCATTGGGTTCGGCGCTTATTGCGAGATTCTCGTTGAAACGCTTCACCGTCGCAACGAGGTTTTCCGCTAATTCCACATATTCATCGAGTGAGATGGTGCCGCAGTTGAATCCGATGGCATCGACGCCGAGCGTGACGATCTTCGAGACCGCCGCCTCGATATCGACGCCCATCATCGTCCTGAAGGCGTCGCCGGCTTTGTCGTACGACATCGATGCGAACACGGGCAGATCGCCGCCGACGGATTTCACCGCTTCGACGGCGACGGCGATTTCGTCCAGGGCGGTCATCGTCTCGATAATGAAGCCGTCCACGCCGCCGGCCAGAAGGGCCTTGGCCTGCTCGGTGAACGCCTTTTTCAATTCATCGGGTTTTCGTGTTCCCAGCGGCTCCAGGAAATCCCCGCTCGGACCGATGTCGCCCAGGACATATTTTTGTTCTCCGGCGGCTTTTCGGGCGATGCGAGCGCCGGCCTCGTTGATCTTCCCGGCCTCTTCGGCCAATCCGTGACGGGCCAGCGCGTATCGGTTGGCGCCGAACGTATTCGTAATGACCGCGTCGCTGCCGGCTTGCGAATAGGCGCTTTGAATCTCCAGGATAATGTCAGGAGATTCAATATTCAGCTCATCGTTGCACGTGCCGATCTCGATGCCGCGGGCGATCAGTTCCGTTCCCATTCCTCCATCCAATAAAAGCAATCCCTGCTTGATTCTTTCTTTCAGACTGACGGTCGCCATGCGCTTCGTCCTTTCAATATTTGTCATTCCCGCGAAAGCGGGAATCCATTTAGGTCGTTATATTACTGGATCCCTGCTTTCGCAGGGATGACAGCGAGTTTGATTTATTGCGAATCGTTGATTAACTCTCCATTGACAATTCTGCCGACGTTTTTAAATCCGTCCGGCGGCCGGCGTGTGAAAAGATATTTCCGTTGCGGTTCGCTGATCTTTGTTGGCCTGAGGCGTTGCAGCTTGAGAGTGAACGTAAAGGGTTTATCCCTTTCAACCTGGCTGTAGGTAATAACCTTGATCAACGCCGGGACCAGAAACCCTTCGGAGACGTCTTCGTATTGATCCAGTTCCGCCACGGCCGCCACCTGACCGTTCGAGTCGAAGAATTCGATTTTCCTGACCCGGTAATCGCAGCTAAAGACATATATCTTCTTCGTAATGGCGCCGCGTTCACGTTTGGTAAGGACGTCGTAAGCTCCTTTGTTCTTTAGAGACCAATCCTCCCGTGTATCTATTTCGCCGATGCCGAGCGCTTCGAGCAAGGTCCTCGGATTGATCGTCGGGCCTTCCGAAGACTCCTGTTCGGACCATCGGCCCCAGACGTACAAGCTGATTTCTTTCGGTCGTATGGCCAGCCAGAATTCCCGTTCGTTCGAGCCGAGGATCAACGCTCGTGGAATCAAGTGCTTATCCCCCTGCAGATAGAAATTCACCGGCGGTTCCACCCAGAGTTGCTGAACGATGAGGTCATCTTTCTGCGGTGTTGTTTTCCCCTCGGCATAATATTCCAGGAAACAATGTCCATCCGCCCTGAAGGGCGCCATATTCTGCGAGTTGCGCTGCAAGGCCGCCAGGGCTTCATTCACGGATTTCTTGCCCGGGCAGACATCCGTCGGTGTGATTAATGTCGGCGTGCAGCCGGCGAGGATCAACATTCCTGCGGCCGCCGATAGCATCCATTCTTTTGACATTGGCTCAGGCTCCTATAAATCGGTTTGAAGAATCTCGCCGACTTGCGATGAGAGTTCCTCGATTTGCTCTTCATCGAGATGCGGATTGACCACCTCGGCGATCTGTTTGCCGCCGACGATTCTCAGACGCCAGATTTCTTTGCCGTCGTCGGTTCGGGTATCATCGTATTTCAGGATGCGTTTGCGCATGAGGATCAGCGTCAGAACAAAACGAAAATTGACCTTTTCCGGTTCGGTTTCCTTTTCCAATCGTTCGAAGAAGGCCATGAGCATCTGGTCGTCCACGAACAACTGCTTCTTCTGATCGGGGTGCGGTAATTTTGTTTTCCAGTGGCAGAATACCTCCGGCTTCTCGCTCTCCCAATAATCGGCGCAGAAGTCGCGCCGTTGCAATCCCTCTTCGGTCTTAACCAGCGCGCCGAAATATTCTTCGCCCGCTTCGATTTTCCTGCTTGTGCCGAAACATTCTCCAAGCGGTTTATTAATGTCCCAGTTACTCATTCAAACTCCAGCCATTCGCTTAGTCCCTGTACGGTCTTCGGGCCGATGCCGCTGATCTTTAGTAAATCATTACAATCTTCAAAGGCAAGCCTTTTGCCGTTCTTTTTTATGAAATTTTCTCGATAGGCCGCGATGGCCCCGGCCCGCCCGGCGCCCAGACCCGGCAAGCGCATGAGACTCTCGACGGGTGCATCGTTCGGATTGATTCGGTTCTGTAAGGGAGGTTCGGGCCGAATCGCGTTCGGTTCGACGGCCTGAAGATTTGCCATGAAGCCGATGCAGAAACAGACGGCGGCGCATATGCTGATCATGAACGCAAAAGATTGAATCCTGTTTTGATCTGTCTGTCTCATCCGGCTCATGAGGACGAAGCTATACATGATCTATCGGCTGAAAATGCCGTCGTGCAATTTTTTCAGGCTCCGAAATGACTCTTTCGGTTCAAGCGAGTCGCTTAACAAGCCGCTATGGGCGATCGCGCTGTCTTTCGTATCGGCGAGGTTGGAGTACGTCACGGAATTCACAAACGGTTTGCTCAGCGCGATCTTATAAAACTGCTCGATCCAGTGTCCCTGTTGTTTTTCGTTCCACGGCTCGTGCCAGATGCCGGCGACCTCTCCATTCTTCACATCCTTGCCGTTTTGGCTGGGGACTTCCACGTGGGTCATATACAGCGGCTTGGCAATCGGCCCGAAATAATCCAGGATCGCCGATATCTGCATCATGTCTCGAATGTGCATGCCGGATTTGTTCTTGCCGAATCGCATCTGCAATCCGAAGGCGTCGAAGTTGATTCCACTCTGAACCACCATGTCCATATACACCAGCGGGGGGATGCTGTTGGGCGTGGTCGAGTAGTATTCTCCCCAGGGGTAGCAGACTTCGATGATCTTCATCGCCCGGTCGCTGGCCTGTTTGACGGCCATGTTGGCCGCACGGGTCATTTCCAGAATCTGCTCGAAACCGAAGCCGAAGTGGTTCAGCGCATTCAAGCCGCTAATCGCGTACCACGAGCGGATGATGCCGGAGTAACGAGTGACGATCTCTGAGACGAAATGATACGCGGTTTCACGGATCTTCTCGAAGCCCGCTCCGCTTTTCAGGAGCCACTTGGGCAGGTAGTCCTTCGAGAAACAAAGCAGGGGCCCCGCGCTGAGCACGAGTTTCTTCCTGGACAGCACATCGATACAGGCGTCGATCGCTGAGAAATCAAAGCGGCCTTTTTGCCTCTCGATCTGTGCCCAGTTGATCGGAATCGTGACCGATCCAAACAGTTCCAGGAGTTTTTCAAGGTAAACGGGATTTTTCATTTCACCCGGATTGGCTTTGCATCCGAAACAGCCCCGACCGAAGCCGTGGCTTTGGCTTCGGGTGGTAAAAAGGGATTCCGCTTGTTTGACGGCCAGTTTCTCGGAGAAGATGATGGCTTTTTGCAGGGCTTCATCCGCCCATTTGGACGCTTCTTCCGGCATGGAAATGTGCTGGATCGCACGGATAAATAAATCCTGGGCTTCTTTGAGCAAATTGGCCAGACCCTCGATACCGTCGAAGAACAGCCAGTCCTCCCGTTTATTGACGATCTGCATCAGTTTGGCCCGTGCGATCTCGACGTTGAGATTATACGGGCGCTCCCTCTGGGGCAGACAGGTCGTGGGCAGAAGCACCCGGCCGAAGCCCTCGATGGGCCAGAGCAGCGCCAAACCCGCTGTTTCCAGATTCGATTTCAAACACTCAACGTGACCGTTCTTAAAGGAAATCTGGGCCCGGCGGATGCCAATCCCATCGCCGCCAAAAAGATAAGCGCCACACAAGGTGAACTCGTCAACTGTCTTGCCGTTCTTAAAGACCTGGAATTTCACTTTTTCCCTTTATCTGTCTGTTATTGCGTTTATTCTTTGATGGTCGAGCCTTTAGCGATAGCCCCCATATCAGAGGCCGGGTCATGTCAATCCGTCAGTTACGCCCAGTCACAGTTTGCTGATTATAGTGATTTCGTCTCGAAAACGCAATTCAAACTTTGGTTTTACCTATTTTTCGAGATCGGAAAGGCGCCGCCCGGTGCGATAGGGTCGATCTGACGGTCAATTCGACGCGACGGCGCTTTGGCCGCCGAGACGGTAGTGTTTCAATTGATGCTCGTATAGAAGGTTGTTTTTCTCGATGAGTTTGGCGATGACGCTGAATTGATTGAGTAACATTTCGATCAGGTCAATATTGCTGAACGTCGATTCGGGGTTGGATTGGCCGATGGCGATCATGACGTAGCCGCAGTCGCTTCGCTCCGTCGTCAGTCCCGTGGCGATAATACTGTGCTCGTTGATTTGAGTGAAGATCGGCTCGCTGCCGTCGTCAATCTTGGAGCAGAGCTCTTCATAAAAGGATTCGCTAATGTCCAGTTTCGCAAGCTCTTCCGAGTTGCTGGGCCATCGATTGCCGTTTCTGTCCATAATGAGGACCAGGGGGCCGCCTTCGGGGACCGTATCAAAAACCTGCCGGGCGATTTGTTCATTGAGTTTGAACGTCGGACAAGAGAGCGATTCGTAGATATTCATTCGACCATATCCTTAAAATGTACGTTTCATATCATGCGATAGAACACACTTCGGTCGAATGACGAGGCAACTTTTCAAGCGGTCATTTTTTGCTTTAATTTCACCAATAAAGTGTTCTGGAAGAATCTGCAAAAGAACTTATCGGACGCAATCGGCGCATTACTTGGAGGCGATGGTCAACGGTAGATCCGATTGAGACGCCAGCACCTGTTTAAAACGGGGCATCGGGAATCGACGTCCGGGGCAGGCGGTCGCGCGTGCGCCCGGAGTGGTGTTGTGGCCGTAAATCCGTTGATTCGAGATGGCATATCGTTCTTGCAGGAAGCGGACCAGCTTCGTCAGAGATTGCAGTTGCCGCGGGCTTGGCGTGTCGTGATCGAAGTGGCCCACGAGGCAGATCCCGATACCGTCCTCATTCGCCCAGTTGTCCGGTGTCCCTCCACAATGGGCGCCGGTCTTCTGCTCTTTCCAGCGGAAGGTCACTTCGACCTGCCCGTCGCCGCTATCCGTGCCGTTGCCGATGACGAAATCGTAACCGACGCCATCCCAGTGGTTTTCCTCTCGGTGCATTCTGTCGAAAATCGCGGCGTTGCCGGTTTCGGTGGCGGAATGATGGATGACAATCGCCGTCCAGCGTTTCTCCAGCCGGGCCGGCGGAAGCCAGCCGCTCGGAACAGTCTCACAGGGCCTTTCTTTCCGTGGTTTTGGCCTCACAATCTTCCGCGGAGGAACCGCCATGTCGGAATGGGTGTTTTGTACGATTTCCGGCATGGATTCATGGGACGCACAACCCGGCAGAATGAATAAAA
>CAYZAT010000208.1:0-7843 GCA_964476475.1 uncultured Pirellulales bacterium | reverse complement strand
CCGGTATCCTTAATCTTTTCCTATCGGATTTCGCTACAGAGTTTACTCCGAATGCGTCGAAAAGACAATAGTGAAACACCAGCAAAGATAAACGAAGTGAAGGCCGAATGGTATGAAACCGTTTTTATGTTTTCTCGGTGGATGTGAATTCGAATACATCCTCCACGAACTGAAGTCCAAGCCCGAGACGTATTTCGATTTCGATTACTTCTACAGTTTCGAACATGACGGCCAGACGAATCCTTATACCTTCCTGGCGGAACAGGCTCAAGAGGTTTTCGAGTCCCGGCCCGACGCGGTGTTTCTTTCACAGCATGATTACATGATGGGCCCCATTTCGGATATTCAGCTCAATCGCGCCGTGTCGCGAGAACAACAGGACAAACGGATCAAAGCGCTGGTCGATCAATGTGAACTCATGATCCTGACGCTTCTGTCGTTGGACGTTCCGATCGTCATGCAGTTCTTTCCCTGGTTCAGAGTCAACGTGCTCAACCGGTTTAAGAACACGACGCCGCTGTACAACGAAGAACAATTTATGAGAAAATATGCGATGGGAATGGAGGCCCTTGCCGACCGGTATCCGAATTTTTATTTTCTCAATCTATCCCACGTTTGCGCGACGGCCGGGTTTCGACAGACACTCAAACAGGCCGACGCGCCCTGGTACAGCCACATTCAGTTCCCCGCCACGCATATCGCGACGGAATATACGCACCTGGTCAACTACATTCTACGGCGCGACAAGAAGATCAAATGCGTCATCGTCGATCTGGACAATACGATGTGGAAGGGCGTCATCCGGGACGTCGGCGTCGAGAATCTCGAAATCCGGATCGATAAAGAGCGCTTTCATTGGAACGTCCTGTCAATTCTCTACGCCAGGGGCATTATGATCGGCGTCATCAGCAAGAACGATCCCTATCTTGAGGAGGATATCCGGAATTTCATCAAGCCTCACCTGACCGGCATCGAATTCGTGTGTTTCGAGTTGAGTTGGAAAGACAAGTGCGAAGTGCTTTCGGAAGTGCGGCAGCGGCTGAATATCGGCTTGGATTCCATCGCCTTCATCGACGACAATCCTTTTGAAAGAGAACAGATGAAAGCGATCTTGCCCGATGTCAGAGTGTATGACGAGAACATCTTCGAACAATTGCTCTATCTACCCGAGTTCCAACCCGAATTCGTCACGCGCGAAAGCAAAGACCGAACCCAATTCTACATCCAGGAGCATCAGCGTCAGCAAGTCCGGGGCTCGATGGCGAGAGGCGATTTCCTCGAGCAGTGTCAGTTCAAGATCGGCGTCGAGACAATGCGGCCCTTCGAGGCCGATCGCGTGACGGAGTTGATTCAGCGAACGAATCAGCTCAACGCATCCATCAAACGCTACACGAAAGATCAGATCATTTCTTTCAGCAGGGACCCAAACGGTGACATTTTCGTCGTGCACGTTGCCGACAAGTTCGGAGATTACGGCCTGGTCGGCGTGTGCATCGGCTTCCGCAGAAACAACGTTTACGAAATTGACACCCTGCTCTTTAGCTGTCGTATCATGAGCCGGGGCGTCGAGGATTACACGCTGACGACGGTCCTCGATTATGCCAAGGAACACAACTTCGATCAGGTCATCGTACGATTTACAAAAGGCCCGAAGAACGATCAGATGCGGGCCATTTTGAGCAATAACAGTTTTGTTGAATCCGCGTCCGAGGGTGATTCCGTCGTCTATAGCTTCGATCTCAAACGCCAAAAGCCGAAACCGCGGCCGGATTGGTTCGCACCCATCGAGTCGGATATCGAGAAAACACCCGCACCTACGGCTTCACTGTAGTATTCTGTCACGACAATAACCATGAGAATGTCATTGCGAGACGCCGAACCGTCTGGGCTGGTTGGTGGCATAAAAAAAAGAATCGTCGGGTGCTCAACATGTGTCATGTCGAGCGCAGCGTAGCGAAGTCGAGACATCTGGTGACGAACGTGACAGGATGTTCTTCCACAACCAGATTTCTCCGTTCCGGTCCACTTCCAGTGGACCTCCAGTCGAAATGACAGTTCTTACAATCCATTTTCCCTATTTAAGCTTTGACGCCATTGTAGTATCATATGGCGATTGAATTCGATGATAAATAGAAAAGGGTGGCAGCCTCAAAACCGAAGGTTTTGGGGAGGGTAAACAGCATAGAAGCCATCCCCAAGCTTCGCTTGAGGTTGCCACCCTAATCAAGAGAAGACGGACTTCAAATTCGTACCTAAGAAGGTAATTGTATGACGAGTGACACATTAACGGAAATCTATGACGTGCTCTTCAAGGCGTTTGGTCCCCAGCACTGGTGGCCCGGGGAAACGCCCTTTGAGGTCGTCGTCGGCGCGATCCTGACTCAGAATACGAGTTGGATCAACGTCGAAAAAGCAATCGCTAATCTGAAATCCGCTTCTTCTCTAACGCCGGAAAGACTCCATCGCATAGACACTTCGGGGCTTGCCGAACTCATCCGGCCGGCCGGTTATTACAATATCAAAGCCAGGCGTCTTAAGAGTTTTATCGAGTGGCTGTTCGACCAATATGACGGACAATTGGCAAACCTTGAATCCGTTTCGACCGACCGGCTCAGATCTGAACTCCTGGAGGTCAAAGGCATCGGCCGGGAAACCGCGGATTCGATCCTCCTCTATGCGCTACGCAGGTCCGTTTTCGTCGTTGATACGTACACCGCCCGGATCATGACACGGCATAACCTGATCGAACCGGATGCCGATTACGAACAGTTGCGGGACTTATTCGAGTCGAATCTGCCGGAGGATGTACAGCTTTTCAACGAGTATCATGCCTTACTCGTCAGAACCGGAAAGGATTTTTGCAAACCGAAAGCCCGATGCCCCGGCTGCCCGCTCGAAAAGCACCCCCACACCCTCGATGTTGAACAGTTCTAAAAACTCAAACAAACCGATTCATACTGTCATCCCTGCGAAGGCAGGGATCCATAAATATAACGTCTTGAGTGGATTCCCGCTTTCGCGGGAATGACAGGTCATGTTATCGCTCTGCTATTTGATGATTTGCGATTCTATTCAGCCGACAAAAGTTTGGATAAAAAAAGACGTTAATGTATCTCCTGGCCGGGTTGCGCGCCCGGGTCGGCGGTGAGCATGAAGATCTCTTTACCGCCCGTGCCGGAGGCCAGAATCATCCCTTCGGACACGCCGAACTTCATCTTTCGGGGCTTGAGATTCGCCAGGAAAACGACCATTTTGCCGGTAAGCTGCTCCGGCTGATACGCGGTGGCGATACCGGCGAAAACATTTTTCTCAATGCCGCCGCCCACATCCAGAACCAGACGGAGCAGCCTGTCGGCGCCCTCGACGGATTCCGCCTTAAGAACCTTTGCGATTCGCAGGTCGATCTTGGCGAAATCGTCAATCGTACATTCGGGTTTGAACGGCTCGGCGGGGCTTGCCGCAGGTTGAGGCGCCTGAGCCTCCTTGCTTTCTTCTACCATAGCATTCACCTTCTTTTCATCTATTCTTTCGGCCAATCGCTCGAAATTGTTAATGGGGTGATTCTCTAACACCGTATCCGTATCTGAAAAACTCAACGGTTCAATACCGAGAAACTGTTCCACTTTTTCGGCATATTTAGGCATGATCGGTTTAAGGTAAATCGTTAAAATGCGGACGGCGTTGATGGTTGCCGTTAATACCGTTCGCGTTTTCTCCGGGTCCGTTTTGATCGTGACCCAGGGTTGATTCTGCTCCACGTACCGGTTGGCCTCGTCGGCCAGCGCGACGATAGACCGAACGGCGGCGGCGTACCTGAGATTTTCGAAATCTCTGATGATCCCGTCTTTCGCCGCGGCCAGCGTGTCGATCAGCTCTCGCCCCTGAGTATCCAATGACCCGAGTTGAGCATCCAGTTTCCTCGTTAACATCGGGCCGGACCGTGAGGCCAGATTGGCAAACTTGCCGACCACGTCGGAGTTAATCTTGTTGATGAAATCCTCGAACTTCAAGTCGATGTCGTCGATGCTGTCGCTTAGCTTGCCGGCGTAGTAGTACCTCAAGTATTCGGGATTCAAATAGTTCAGGTAGGTGCTGGCTCGAATGAACGTCCCGCGCGACTTGCTCATCTTCTCGCCGTTGACGGTGAGGAAGCCGTGGATGAAAAGCTTCTCGGCGGTTTTTATTCCGGCCCCGATGAGCATAGCGGGCCAGAACAGCGCGTGAAAATACATGATATCTTTGCCGATGAAATGATACAGCTCGTAATCGCCGCTATCGCTCGGCGTGGAGCCGGCCCCCGGCCAGAGTGTATCGAAATCGAGATTGTTTTTATCGCAGTAGTTTTTGGCCGAAGCCATATAGCCGATGGGCGCATCGAGCCAGACGTAAAAATATTTGCTTTCCTCTCCGGGTATTTTGAATCCGAAATAGGGGCCGTCGCGGGAAATGTCCCAGTCTTTCAATCCCGCCTGAAACCACTCATTAAGCTTGTTGGCCACGGATTTTTGCGTGTGCCCCTGGGTAATGAGATCTCGAAGCTGTGGCTCGTAATCGGCCAGCTTGAAAAAATAATGCTCCGAGGTCTTCAGGGTCGGCCTGGCCTGACACGTGGCGCAATAGGGATTAATCAGATCGGACGGCCGGTAGGTGCCGCCGCAGACTTCACAGGAATCGCCGTACTGGTGTTCGGCCTTGCATTTCGGACAGACGCCGCGAACGAACCGGTCCGGCAGGGCCATCTGACAGCTCTCACAATAGGTCTGCTCCACGTCTCGCGTTACGATCGAACCGGCCTCGTTCAGACGGTTGAAAATCAGCTCGCTGAAATGCTTGTTTTCGGGCGAATGGGTCGAGTAATAATTATCGAATTCGATATGAAAGCCGTCGAAATCCGCCTTATGCTCTTTTTGCATTTGCCCGATCAGCTCTTCCGGATCGATGCCGGCCTTACGAGCGCTGATCATAATGGGCGTGCCGTGCGTGTCGTCGGCGCAGAAATAAAGGCATTCGTTGCCGCACATTTTCTGAAAACGCACCCAGATATCCGTTTGGAGGTACTCCACTAAATGACCGAGGTGAATCGGGCCGTTCGCATAGGGTAAGGCGGATGTCACGGCGATTTTACGTGCCATAGTTGTTCCTTGACGTTCAAAGCCACATGGAAGATTGCTATCCTTTGTTGTTTGTTGGCCGTTTGTTGCTTTTCCTGTTCCTTCTTCTTGGGGGAGGCTCTTTTGTTTCTTCTTTTGCCTTTTTTTCCTCCTTCGCCGTGGACGGCGGAAGGATTTGAATGTCTTCGACACCGACGGCGCCTCGTTCACCCCCTTCGTATTCGACCATCACAAGCTGGGTCAATATCTGGGCATCGACCACCTTACCCACTCCCTGTTCGGTTTTGACTCGGGTGTTTTTCTTGGGTAATAGTTTCTTAAGTTCGGTATAGGTTTTGTCCTCATATCGAAGACAGCACTTCAATCGCCCGCAATAGCCGGAAATCTTGGCCGGATCGAGCGTCGCTTTTTGCATTTTGGCCATGCGCATATTGACCGGCTTGAGGTGCTTGAGAAACCGCTGGCAACAACATTGCTGCCCGCAGCTCTCTACGTCGCCGAGGAGCTTGGCCTCGTCGCGCGAGCCGATCTGCCGCATCTCGATTCGCGTCTGGTACTCCTGGGCGATTCGTTTAACGAGCTCGCGAAAATCCACCCGGCCGTCCGACATGAAATAGAAGATAATGCGTTCGCCGCCGAACACATGCTCGGAATCGACAATTTTCATCGGCAGGTTCATCTCCTTGACGAACTGCTTGCAGCTCTCCATCTCTTCTTTTGCGATTTTTCGTAAATGCCGTTCTTCGCTGATGTCAGCCGCCGTGGCGTAGCGGAGGAACTTTCCGGCCTGGCCCTGGCCGAAGTCCGGATTGCTGTTTTCGAAATAGTCGCTGATCTGCTCCTCCGTGAGCCGGAATTGACCACTTCGGTAGCAGGTCAGCCGGCCTACGAGATGGCCCAATTCAAGACCGCGGGCGGTCTTGACGACAACCCGGGTATGCACCTTCGGAATGGTCCTCTCGTGATGCTCGAAGAGCCCCAGCGCGCCCATTCGTCCGTACCGAACGAGCATCAGCTTTTTGTTTCGGACCTGCTTGGATTTAGTCTCTGTATTTTTCGTCATTCGTTTCACCTGGAATACGTATAGGCTCAAGCGATTCTATCGCGAAACGCGGATTGTATCAGAATCCGCAAGATTTAACAAGAATCGCTCAAAAATAAGCTTTTCATTGACATTAGACTCGATCCATCGCAGCGCCTCATAGCAATCGGAGATATTCTCGGCCGCCTGCTCGGCGTCGAATCGAGCCGCCAGTTTTTCAATTTGTTTCATCTGGTCGGAATTAACCATTTCTTTGATCGGGGCGGCGTTCAGCTTCATGACATCATGTAAGACCGATACGATGATTTGAACAACAGTGCGTAGAACCTTCCGGTTAATGTCCGTTTTACTCGTGGCCTTTTCGATACCCACCCAGACAGCAGCGATTCTTTTGATTTCTACGAGAAGGGCTTCCGCAAGGTTCAGGGCCTCGGCGAATTCAAAGCGAACCAGCGCGTCCACCAGCCACGTTTTCGTTTTGTACAGGTTTGCGTCGGCCAACTCAAGCTCGGCCCACTGACACGCCGTGCCTAAGCGGCCCTGGGCGAGCCGGGCGAAATACTGTGCCCGCTTTTTTTCAAGGCCCATGTCCTCCAGTTTCGCAATAATTCTCCCTTCCTCGACAGGGCCGAACCGGACGATCTGGCATCGCGACCGGGTCGTCGGCAGGAGTTTTTCCAGGCGCGTGCACAACAGGACAATGCAGCAATAGTCCGGCGGTTCTTCCAGGACCTTGAGCAGACAGTTCTGGGAATGGGCGTTGAGCTTTTCCGCTTCGCTGACGACGAAAACCTTTCTTTGTGAAAGCGTCGGCCTGTTCGACACCTTGGCCACGAGAAATTCTCGTATCACGTCGATCGGCAGATCGACGGGCGGTGGTTTGCCTTTGCCTTCCTCGGTGAATTCCCGCAATTCCTTATAGACGTGATTGAAATCCGGATTCGAGCCCGCCTCGAACAGCCGGCACGATTCGCACGAGCCGCAACTATCGGTCAAATCCTTTTCAACGATAGGCTTTTTGCACAACAGCAGTTTTGCCCATTCGTTCGCCGTTTTGTATTTCCCGACGCCTTCCGGCCCGGCGAAAATATATGCATGCGCCCACCGGTCCGAAGCAAACGCTCGCTGCAAAATATCAATCGCTCTATCCTGACAAAATATTTCTTTAAATGACATCTATGTAGAACTCACCTCGGAAATAAGCTGCACTATTCTATTATGAACCGTTTCAATATCAGCCTCTCCATTTACTATTTTCACGATGCCAGGATAATATTGCCCAATGTTGAGGAACCATTTTCTTACTTTCCTGTGATACTTTAAAGTTCTGGAATCAAATCTATCTGCAACAACATTTTCAAACAAGTAGGCTTGATTGGCGTCCTTGTGTTTTACCTTCGTTTTCTGATATCTTTTATGTCCGGTTCGTTCGCGACCTTTTTCAACAGTGACATCAATTATAACCGTGATATCCGGCCAAATGCTTCCAACTGACAATTTTCCGAGTTCGATTATCTTGTCAATGGGATAACCGTTGCTACCTTGGTATGCACACGTTGATGATATGAACCTGTCACACAGAATTGTCTTACCCTCTTCTAGTGCAGGCTTGACAACTTCTGCCACAAGTTGGGCGCGTGATGCCATAAACAACATGACTTCTGTTGTTACATCCATATGGCCATGTGCA
>CAYZAT010000207.1:0-7881 GCA_964476475.1 uncultured Pirellulales bacterium | reverse complement strand
CCCAACGAAACTTGCCTAATCGATCTATTTTACGGGGCGTCGAATATCTGCAAGGTTTGGCGGAAAAAATCTGGATAAATTTTTATTCGGACATATAATAGTTCCCCGGCCGATTGTACGGCTGTAATAAGGACCTTGTATGAAGAAAACCTTTGGCAGGATTTACCGGAGTCTGCTCTGGAGGGTTTACCTGTGATGTCGCTAAAGAGTTATAGTTCGCTTTGTGACGATTTTTATATCGATATGTATATAAACACCGAGTTGGATCTGCCAACCGAGCGTGATACTCTTCTATCCTTTTTCGAGCGGATTCGAAAGAAATTCCCCTCCATGGGCTGTTTCTACCGGCGGTCGAGCAACGAATATTGCCTGGAGGAAGATCGCAATCGGGGCCAATATCGGTGGGTGAGTCTCGAATTAGATCGCATCGGCTCCGGCGTCGTGAATCCGTCGGACCTCGAAGAGGTCGCTTGTCAGGACAGGCTGATTCTGGAACTCGTTCCATACATGCTCAGCGTCAATCACCTCGATATTGATTCGCTGGATGTAACGTTTGCGATGGACTTCGATTATTCCGGCAATCACGATGAGATTATCGCCGAAGCGCTGCTCGGGCCAAGCGCCATGGCCTGTCTTCTGGACTTGCCCGGCGTCAAACCCATCGGCTGCTCGCCCGCGATGGTCGTGGCGCTGTCTGAGGACGACTACACGCAAGGGCGGATTAGTGTTGAGTCTAAAACGAGCGTTTTCGAGCCGGGGAAAAAGGACCAGGACCGAGACGAGGCCATCAGCTTGTCTTTGACGATCCGTCAGTATCCTAAAACAGACGAGATGTTTGACTCATTGGCCTCTTTCGACAATCAATGCCGCTTAGCTCAGGAGCTCATGGCGGAGAGAATCGTGCCCCATTTTGTTCAGCCTCTGGTTGAGACAATCGCACAAAAGCGACTCTTATAGCCTTTCGCCAAGGATCTCACACGATGGCTATCGAAGCGCCGATAAGTAAGTTTAAGAAAACGAACATGAAGATTTATATCGGTCTGTGCATCGGTCTGGCGACATGGTTTGCATATGATGGCTATCTAAATGATTCATTCATAAAAGAGAACATAGACGAGAACGGTCGACCGAACGCTACGCTGGTTATCAATCAGAAAGTCCCGCCTTTTCTCATCGGCGCTGGAGGGCTTTTGGGAATCTATCTGCTGATGATAAAAAATAGAAAGCTCGTCGCCGAAAATCGTGAACTCGTAATCAATCCCCAAAAGAAAATCCCATACGATTCCATAGAGAAAATAGATAAAACCTATTTCGAAAAGAAAGGCTTCTTTACGATCACCTATAAAGACCCGGACGGTCGTGAAGTCGATTTCAAATTAAGTGACAGAACATACGACAACTTAAGCTCGGTTCTGGACCACCTGGTGGCTCAGATGAGCTGAATCCCCTCGATGGATAAACTTTTTCCGAAAGAAGATTAAAAGGAACACAACAATATGAATCATTGCGTTGTCGGATTACAGTGGGGCGACGAAGGCAAAGGAAAAATCGTCGATATCCTCGCCGAGCACAGCGATATCGTCGTGCGCTACAGCGGCGGGGCCAACGCCGGCCATACGGTCATCGTCGGCGATACCCGGTTCGCCCTGCACCTGCTGCCCAGCGGGTGCGTGCGGCCGGAGACGATGTGCGCCATCACCAACGGCGTCGTCATCGATCCTGAAGTTCTAATCGACGGCATCGAAAAGGTTGCTGAAAAAGGCCTCTCTCTCGACGGACGACTTTTATTGAGCGAAAACGCCCACGTCGTCCTGGATTATCACAAGACGGAAGATCAGTTGCGCGAACAGTCGCTCGGCAAGAACAAGATCGGCACCACGATCCGCGGCATCGGCCCGTGTTACGCCGACAAAGTCGGCAGAAGCCACGCCGTCCGGATAGGCGACTTTAGAAACATGGCTGAGCTCAAAACCAAACTGCAGGCCATCATCGAATACAAGAACAAAGTCTTTGCAGCGCTTTATAACGCCGAGCCGATTAGCTCCGACGCCGTTTTTGAAAAGTGCAAAATCTATTCCGAAAAGCTCTTGCCTTATATTACAGACACCACGGAATTCTTACACGAATCCATTAAGGAAAACAAGACGATCCTTTTCGAAGGGGCCCAGGGCGCGTTGCTGGATCTGGACCACGGCACGTTTCCATTCGTGACCAGCTCCAATTCGAGCTCGCTCGGCATGTCGACCGGTTGCGGCGTCCCGGCCAAGTTCGTCGACGAATTCATCGGTGTCGTCAAAGCCTATACCACGCGGGTCGGCGCCGGGCCGTTCCCCGTCGAACAGGACAACGACATCGGGCAGTACATCCGCGACAAAGGAAACGAATACGGCACGACGACCGGCCGGCCCCGTCGGTGCGGCTGGTTCGACGCCGTGGCGGTCTCGTACGGCGTGACCATCTGTGCAATCGACACCGTGGCCATGCTTCATCTCGATACGCTCAGCGGCCTGGAGGAACTCAGTATCTGCAGGGCCTATACGATAAACGGTGAAGAGAAAACCTTCTTCCCCGCCAATATGGCCCGGCTCGCACAGGCCCGCCCCGTTTATACCACCGTGCCCGGCTGGGAAGAGGACATCACGGAGGTGAAAAAATTCCAGGACCTGCCGGTAAACGCCCAAAACTATATTCAACGTGTCGAGGGGCTCATCGGCAAACCGATTACAATCATCGGCGTCGGCCCCAGACGAGACCAAACGATATTTCGAGAAAAAAAGTGAGCTAAAGTGACTAAAGTGAACTAAAGTGAGCTGAAATATCGCGTAGCTCTCAACTTTAGACACTTTAGTCACTTTAAACTTTAGGCACTCTCATATGAAAAGTTTTGACGAAAAACTTCAGGAAACCGCCGACCGCCTCGGACTCACCCTCGATCAAATGCCCCGGCATCTGGCGATTATTATGGACGGCAACGGCCGATGGGCGCAAAAGAAATCCTTGCCCCGCATTCACGGGCACTACCGGGGCGCCAAAACCGTCCAGAGCATCGCTCTGCATTGTGTTGATTTCGGTATCGAATCTCTCACGTTGTATTCCTTTAGTATCGAAAACTGGAAAAGACCCGAAGACGAAGTCAACGCCCTCATGCACCTCTACACCGAGTATCTTGCCGGAATTCGGGGTGTGCTGATGGAAAACAACGTCCAAATGATTCACCTGGGTCGATTAGACGGACTTCCCCAGCCGGTACAAAAAGAATTAGGCGAAACCCTCAGGCTAACCAGCACCAATACCGGCATGAAATTAGCACTGGCCTTGAATTACGGCGGTCGCGCCGAACTGGTGGACGCCACCCGGGCAATCGCACAAGAATACAAAAACGGCATGCTCAATCTCGACGAGATTAACGAAGAGTGCATCAGCCGGCATCTCTATGGAGGGAGCCTGCCCGATCCGGACCTTTTGATTCGGACGGCCAATGAAATGCGCATCAGCAACTTCCTGCTTTGGCAAATCTCATACAGCGAGTTTTATGTCACAACAACCACCTGGCCGGACTTCAAAAAGACGTCCCTCGAAAAAGCCATTCGCGATTACGCTAAACGGAGCCGCCGTTTCGGGGCCGTTAAAACAGGTTCAAAATAGAGCGAGCGACAACCGTAAACGCCAACCGTGTTTGTTAAATATTGTGTGGGTAAGAACATGGTCAGACACAGATTGCTTTTCGGGACAATCATGACCCTTTGCTTTATTTCCCTGGTTGTTTTCGATGGCTGGCTCGATGGCTCTCTCACCCAATCGACCGAAGATGATAAACCTGTCCAGGGGATCATCATATCCGTCCTCGTCGCCCTGTTGGCTATTCCCGCTCAACTCGAGTTATCAAAACTCGCCGCGGCTAAGAACTTAAGGATATTTCTACCCATTTCCATTGCCGCGTGCATCCTGCTCGCGACGTGGCGATTCTGGCAACAATTGATTGCATTTCCGTCGGGCGCCGGCCTGCTTATATTTTCGAGTTTTGTGCTTTTTGCTCTGATCCTGTACCAATACAACCGCTATGGAGTGTCCGGAATTTTAGCCAATTGCGGCGTAAATTGTTTTTCGATCTGGTATCTGGGGCTGCTCAGCAGCTTCTGCGTAACGATTCGAATCGAGTTTGGGACGTGGGCTTTGCTTATGTTCGTATTTGTTATAAAGTGCTCTGACATAGGGGCTTATACATTCGGCAAGCTGTTCGGCAAACATAAGTTCTCACCGAAGGTCAGCCCGGGAAAAACCTGGGAAGGTATGGCAGGAGCGTGCGTCCTGGCTGTCATAGTCGCTGTTGGCTTTGCCCTCAGTTGTGGTATAATGGCATGGTGGTCGGCCGTTGTGTTCGGTTTGGCTTTTGCCTTTATCGGACAAATGGGTGATCTGACCGAGTCGATGATCAAGCGGGACGCCGAACAGAAAGATTCGGCCCAAAAGGTGCCCGGCTTCGGCGGCGTGCTGGATATTATCGATTCGCTCTTAATCGCGGCGCCGGTGGCCTACGTGTTTTTGACGTTGAGCTTTGACGGAGGATAACGTTGGATGTAACCGTACAACTGGATTCCACGGACAACCAGCTCGAACTGTTCGGGCCTGCCGATGCATACCTTCGTCTCCTGCGCCAATCGCTCGGGGTGCAGATTACCGCCCGCCGGGATAAATTAATTGTTGCGGGTAAAGATAAGGATATCGAGAAAGCCGTTGACATTATCGACAAGATGCAAAAACAGCTTCTCAAACGCCGCACACTCTCGGCCGGGGACGTAACTGCTTTTATCCGTCAGCACGACTCAGGCGGCATCGAGGGCGCCGGCACCCTGTCGGTTTACTCGGGCAAGAAGATTATCGAACCGTCAACGAAAGGGCAGCTCAAATATATCGAAACCATGCTGTCCAACGATTTGACTTTTTGTATCGGACCTGCGGGAACCGGCAAAACGTATCTGGCCGTGGCTGTCGCGGCGTCTATGCTGAAGAAAAGACAAATCAGGCGAATCGTGCTGGCGCGTCCGGCCGTCGAAGCCGGCGAGAAACTCGGTTTTCTACCGGGCGATTTGCAGGCCAAGGTCAATCCGTATCTCCGACCCCTGTTCGACGCCCTCGAAGATATGATGGACTTCGCACAGATGAAAAAATTCATGGAGCTGGATATTATCGAGATCATTCCCCTGGCCTTCATGCGGGGCCGAACGCTCAACGAGGCGATTATCATCTGCGACGAGGCCCAAAATACGTCCGCCCTGCAGATGCTTATGGTCTTGACGCGGCTGGGACACGGCTCGAAAATGATCATTACGGGCGATATCACGCAAGTGGACCTCCAACCGGGCCAGAAAAGCGGCATGGTCGAGGCGATTGAGATACTGCGTCGCATCAAAGGCATCGGCTATGTCGAATTGGCGCAGAAGGATATCGTCCGGCACCGATTGGTCCAGAAGATTGTCCAGGCGTATAAAAAAAGAAAACCGGAGCAGCATAGCCGCCGAGACGAACGGGAATAATCGATGGCGTTTTGGAAAAAAACAAATCCGCGACGAAGCCAGGTTCGCAAAAACATGTCGGCCGAGCGCTTCTCGAGAATCACGCAGTATGCGAACACGGATTCCCTGATCTCCGTTTTGATTTGTCTGCTGTTCGCCGTCTCGAGCGTTCTGGTTCTCTGCCTGCCCAATGCCCGTTACCATCAGGTCATCCCCCGGGCGATCGTCGTGTGTCTGATTACCCTGGCCGGGGCATTGTACATCTATCACTACCAGAGAAAAATAAGAAGAAACCATACCCGGGCTTTGGTGTTGGCCGGCCTGTTTATCTTGATGATGGCTCTGACCAAACTCGGCGTCTCTTCGACCCAACTGACGTTTTGGGCCACGGGCAGCGCCGTAACCACCATCATCATTTTGACCATCGCTTACGATCAGCGTTTTGCCGTCGGCTTAACCGTATTCTATTGCTTGTTTGCCTGTTTCGCGGCGGGATCGGTACCCAGCGACGAATACCAATTGACCGATATCAATCTGTTTTTGACGATGGGCGCCGGCGTCGTGACCTGCTGCTTCCTCCTGAAAGAAATCCGCACCCGAATTAAGCTCCTTCAGGTCAGCACGGTAGCGGCGATCGTCGTCTTTGTGACGGCCGCGGCTCTTGACTTTTTATCCCGAAATCTGGCCGTCCAGGACGCCCTGTCCATTCGGGACAGCGAGACGTCCGCAATTTTAAAGAATGCCGGTCTTCATGCCGGCATCACCCTCGTCGTCGGTGTGCTGATTCAAGGCCTGCTGCCTTTGATTGAGAAGGCGTTTCGAATCGCCACGAGCATGACGCTCCTGGACTATAGCGACGCCAACCAGCGACTGCTCAAACGGCTTCACATGGAAGCGCCCGGCACGTTTAGCCATAGTCTGCTGATCGGCTCGATTGCCGAAGCGGCCGCCGAAGCCATCGGGCGCAACGGCCTTTTGTGCCGAGTGGGCGCCTATTACCACGACATCGGAAAGATCAACAAGGCCGGCTATTTTGTCGAAAATGAACTCGGTTCGGCCAGCCGACACGACAAGCTCTCGCCGAAAATGAGCCATTTGATCATCATCGGCCACGTTAAAGACGGCATCGAAATGGCCAAGGAATACGGCCTGCCCGCCGTGCTGCGCCAATTCATCGAGACCCATCACGGCACCACCCTCATCGAGCCTTTCTATCACGAAGCCAAAAAACAGCAAAATGCGAACTCGAAAAGCAAAGGCACAGAGGGTCCCTCCGAGAGCGAATATCGGTATCCCGGCCCCAAACCGCGCACCAAAGAAGCCGCCATCATCATGCTGTCGGATGCCGTGGAGGGCGCCGTGCGGAGCTTGCAGGAAGTCACGCCCTCGAAAATCGAAGCCGTTGTCCATAATATGGCGATGAGGCGTCTTCAGGACGGGCAGTTCGACGAATGCGATCTGTCTCTGCGGGACCTGAGCCGGATCGAAGCCAGCATATCGAAAACCCTTACGGCACATTATCACAGCCGGATCGCTTATCCTCACCCCCCGGATTTACCGCCGGGAGCGGAAATTCCATCCGAGCAGGAAAATAACAGGCAACCATGACCTCTGCGAAACAAGATCAGGGTATCATTATTCATCTTACTGAAAGTTTCAAGGACGTTCGTGTGCCGCTGCCTACGTTGAGAAAACTCACTCAAATCGTCTGCGATGGTTTCGGAGAGAAGAAAACGACGGAAATCCACTACGAATTGAGCATTGCGGTCGTCGATGATACCCGGATCAAGGAGCTGAACGGACAATTTCTGAACCATAAAAGGACGACGGACTGCCTGAGTTTCGATTTGTCGGAGGGCAATCCTTCGGCGCCGAGGATGTTCGAGCTGATCGTCAATGGAGAAATGGCCGCCCGGCAGGCCGATCTGCGAGGGCATTCGAGCGAAGCGGAACTGGCGCTGTATATCACGCACGGTCTGCTGCACAACTTCGGATTCGACGACGCGACGCCGGGCCAGGCTCGAAAAATGCACGAGGTCGAAGATAAAATTTTACAACAACTTGGCTACGGTTCCGTGTATAATAGGGAAATCAGAAGGCAAGAGCAGAGTGAAGATAAGTGAACGGCTGCTCATGAAGAAGTAGAGTTGAAAGGGTAAAAAGAAGTGGACTACGCTGGTTGGGCGGTAATTATAACTTGCCTTCTCGCCGGCGGCACGTTGTTTTTTTCCGTCAATGCCGTCGCTCTGCGAACATTTTCACATGGGAAACTACAAGAGGCATTCAAAGCAGCCCAAAAAAGAGATGGTTCAAGAGATATCATCGAGCGGCTGATTCACGAGATTCCTCCGCCGGCTATTCCGAAGTA
>CAYZAT010000206.1:0-7888 GCA_964476475.1 uncultured Pirellulales bacterium | reverse complement strand
ATCACCTTGTCAATGTCGAATTGGGCGTATTTTTCGTCGCGAACACCCAAAGCGACGTTCTCGAAGTCGCAGAAAAGAGCCATGTTCCTCGTCTCGGCCTCATACGTCATAACAAGAGCCTCCAGTAAATGGTTTTGTGCTCAGGATTCTTAAAAACCATCGTCTATGGCGCCGGCGTCGGCTTGCCCGTGGAACCCGACACTTAATTGTCTGTCGGTATTCGCCTTGGCCACAGATGTTATTGCTCGGTTCATCGATTTCGGTCACTCGCCACATCCAGGTTCCCTTCGACTACTGCGATGATCGTAGCAGTAGTCGAGGGGCAAGGCAAGAAAAAAAATCGTATCTTACCTCAACTCCGGTCTGGGTTGATAAAACGGGCTTGATTCATAGCCAGAGCCCTCGGCTGCGCTCGGAGTGATGATAAAACGTGGGGCGCGATGATTGGCACCAATTAAGCTTGATGTTCCGGATGAATTGGTTTATTTTTGTGGGCAACGATTGCGTTTGTAAAATCCAGATTATCGACACAAAAAAGGAGCAAACAAAATGGCCGAGTCTATGGGACAATTATACACCGAGCGAATGAAGCGTTACATCACGGCGATGCGAAATGAGAAGCCGGACAGGATCCCGATTCGGCCTTTTGTGGCCGAGTTCACAGCGAAATACGCCGGTTATACCTGCCAGGACGTGGCGCATGATTATAACAAGGCCTTCGAGGCGGCTGTTAAGTGCGCGAAGGATTTCGACTGGGACGCGGTGGTTGCCAATATGGTTTACGTCTGGACGGGCCTGACTCTGTCGGCCGGGCTGCGCTACTACGGCATCCCCGGCATCAATATCCCCCCCACGACCGGCTTCAATTATATCGAGCCGCCCGAAGAAAAGGCCTTCATGAAAGCGGACGAATACGATGAACTGATTGACGACCCCACCGGTTTTCTCTACAACACCTGGCTGCCGCGCGTCTCGACCGAGGTCACTAAGATCGGGGAGGCGTCCACCTACCACAGCAACCTCGCACTGGTCAAAAGCGCCATGGCGATGATGCAGTATTTCTACGCCTTCGGCCCGCAGGTCGCGCGATTGCAAACCGAGTGCGGCACCGGCTCGGCCATCGCCGGGATTTTCAAGGCGCCGTTCGACATCATCGCCGATAAGATGCGCGGCTATCTCGGATTGGTCCATGACATGGAGACGCAACCCAAGAAGGTGCTCAAGGCGTGCGAGGCGCTTATACCGCACCTCGTGCACGTCGGTCTGACGACCTCCGACCCCACCCACCACGTGCCGATCGGTTTTTGGATGCATCGGGGGTGCGTGCCGTTCTTCAACCCGAAGCAATTCGCGTCCCACAACTGGCCGACACTCAAACCGTGCATCGAAGAGTTCTGGAAGAACGGCCACCAGACGCTTTTTTACGCCGAAGGTAAGTGGATGCCTCAGTTCGACAGCTTCCGCGAGCTGCCGGATAAAAGCATCGTGTATCATTGCGACCAGGACGACATTTTCGAGGTTCATCGCAAGCTGCACGACAAATTCGCGATCAGCGGCGGTATCCCGAACCGAATATTGAGTTGGGGCACGCCCGAGGAAACGCGGGACTTCTGTCTGCGGGTCATCAAAGAGGTGGCCGGGGACGGTGGTTATATCATGGACGCCGGGGCGATCATGCAGGACGACACGAGCATCGAGAACATGAAGATGATGACAGAGGTCTGCCGCGAGCATGGCGTCTATTCATCGGGCAGCTATGAGACGCCGACCGACACGCCGCCGTGCGATCTGCCCGCGTCCATCGAATCGCGCGACAACGTCAAGGGCATCACGGGCCGGCCGACGCCGCGGGTCAAGCCCGGCGTGTGTTTCCCCTGGGAGCAGCGCGTCAAGGACCTGCCCGAAATCACCGGCGACCCGGCTATGGTCAAAAGAATCTGGGAGGATATCGACGCCCTTGGGAACACGTACATATGGCAATTGCTGTTGTCATTCTAAGCCTCCTTATGTCACTCATTTGATGGAGCAAACGAGAAAATGAAAAAGAACACGACATTGAATCGACGCCGCTTTCTCGGCTCCGGTGCGGCCGCTGCGCTAACCGTGGCGACGGGCGGGATGCTCGGATCGGGCTGTCATCGTACACGGAGTCGTGAAAAGTCGAAGAAAGTGCTCGTCGGGGGCCATCCCTGGGTTTATGCGGCGACGCAGCCGAACTACGACATCTATCCTGTGCTGGACGGGATCTTCGCCGACATGCGATATGCGGGCCTGGACGGCATCGAGTTGATGCACACGGCGCTGCGCTACCCCGACGCGGTCGAGCGCATCGGGGCCCTCTCGAAGGACCACAACCTACCCGTCATTGGTACGTCTTTCGGCGGAGCCATGTGGGATCGGACGAAGCATGAGGCCGTCTTTGAAGACGCCCGTATCGTTGTGACACGGTTAAGCAGGCTGGGGGGGCGTACGTTCGGCACGTCCGTGGGCCGGGCACCGAAAACCAAGACCGCCGCACAGTTGGATGCGCAGGCGGAACTTCTGCGCCGGATCATGAAACTCTGTGGCGACAACGGCGTCGAACTGAATCTGCACAATCACACGTACGAAGTTGAAAACGACATGCACGATTTGAAAGGAACGCTCGAACGGATTCCGGAGGTTAAACTGGGTCCCGATCTCAACTGGCTCGTGCGGGGCGGCGTTGATCCGGCAACTTTCATCGAAACGTACGGCCGGAGTATCGTGTTCCTGCATCTACGAGACCAGAACGTTGATGGGACGTGGTCCGAAGCCATGGGTGAAGGTGACATGGATTACGTCGCCATCGGTAACGCCCTGCGCGCGGTGGGCTTCTCCGGCGATGCCGTGATCGAGCTTGCCCATGAGCGCGACTTCAAACCCACACGGCCTCTGCGGGACAGTCTCAAGATGAGCCGATCCTATGTCAGAACAACTCTGGGCATTTAGGGCCTTAATGGAGAACGCAAATGAATCGTACAATATCACGTCGGTCTTTTCTCAAGCAGGTCACTCTGGGCACGACAAGCCTGGCATTGCCATACCTCGTTCGCCCTTCGGCGCTGGGCAAGGCGGGAACCGTCCCGGCCGGCGAGCGGATTACGATGGGATTTATCGGTACGGGCAGTCACGGTATCGGTATGAATCTCAAAAGCTTTCTCGCTCAGCCGGATGCTCAGGCCGTCGCGGTCTGTGACGTCGATCCGGTCCACCTCAAGCAGGGACAAGACGCCGTCAATAAGAAGTACGGCAATACCGATTGCGCCACCTACAAAGATTTTCGCGACGTCCTGGCGCGCGACGACATCGACGCGGTGATGATTTCGACGCCGGACCACTGGCACGTGCCGATGTCGATCGCCGCGGCGAAAGCGGGCAAGGACGTCGAGTGCGAGAAGCCGACGCTAACCATCGCTGAAGGTCGAGCGCTCTGCGACGTGATGAAACGTTACGGCCGCGTTTTTCAGTGGTCCACGGAGGACCGGTCGGTGGATGTGTATCACCGGATGTGCGAGCTGGTCCGTAATGGGCGGATCGGCAAGGTGCATACGATCCGCGTCGAACTGCCCAGTGGGCCGAATACGGGCGGCAATCCGAAGCCCATGCCGGTGCCCGAAGGTTTCGATTATGAGTTGTGGCTCGGTCCGGCGCCCTGGGCGCCTTATACCAAGGACCGTATCCACTGGAATTTCCGTTGGATTCAAGACTACTCCGGCGGTATGTTGACCGACTGGGGCGCGCATTTGCTCGACGGGGCGCAATGGGGAAATAATACCGAACATACCGGGCCGGTCGAAGTCGAGGGCACCGGCAAGTTCTGGCGGGACGGACTTTACGACACCGCTTATGAATATCACATTGAATACACGTACGCCGACGGTGTGCGACTGATCGTGACATCGGGCACGCCGAGCCTGCGGTTCGAGGGCACCGAAGGATGGATCGGCAATCGCGGCTGGCGCGCGAAACTGCAAGCCGAGCCGAAGTCCATTCTCGACTCGGTGATCGGCCCCAACGAAATCCATCTCTATACCTGCAAAGGCGGCGAGCAGCGGAATTTCCTCGATTGCGTTAAATCGCGAAAAGACTGTTACTTTCCGCCTGAGATCGGACAGCGATGTTTCACGATCACCCATATCGGCAACATGTCCATGCTCTTGGGTCGAAAACTCCGGTGGAACCCGGAAAAGGAACGGTTCATTAACGACGAGCAAGCCAACCGGATGCTATCGAGGGCGATGCGAAGCCCGTGGAGACTATAAATTTATGATTTTCTATTTATGATTTATGATTGAGAAGGGGCAAATCATGAAGGGAAGAAAACAGGGGCATTGTATAATCCTGGTGCTGGTTTTGAGCTTAGCCTGGTTATCATCAACGAAGGCAGTTTCTCTAACGGGTGATGATTTGTCGGCGTGGCGGAGTCCAACGGGGCAATGGCGGGTTGTGGGTGATGTTTTCAAGAATCCGTCAAATGAAAAACTGCTGAGTGCCAGGCCGGGGACGGGCGTTATCGTGAACGGGCCGACGGGCCGGACATCCAACCTGCTCAGCACGGCCGAGTTCGGGGACGTGAAGGCCCACGTTGAATTCATGGTCTCCAAGGATTCGAATTCCGGCGTGTATTTCATGGGTCGCTATGAAATACAGGTCTTCGACAGTTGGCAAAAGCAATCCGATTATCCCGGGATCGAGTGCGGCGGTATATATGAGCGATGGGATGAGAATAGAACTCTGAGAGGTTTTGAAGGGCATTCACCGTGGATCAACGCGTCAAAACCGCCGGGACAGTGGCAGACGTTCGATGTGATCTTCAGGGCGCCCCGATTCGATGAAGCCGGGAATAAGTTATCGAACGCCCGTTTTGAAAAGGTGGTTCATAACGGTGACGAAGTCCACGCGGATGTCGAGTTGACGGGACCGACGCGGGCCAGTACCTATAAGGACGAGAAACCGAAAGGCCCCCTTATGCTGCAAGGCGATCATGGACCGGTGGCGTATCGTAATATCCGGATCGAGCCGGCGGGGCCGAGTCCGTTTTTTGCATTCGACAACGCTGCCACCGATGAGAAGCACAAAACCCCCAGGGAACAGGCCGCACTGCTCGGTGAGTTGGGATACGACGGCATTAGTTCCCGCGGAGGTGAACATCTACCTGAGATGGCCAAAGAGTTGGATAAGCACGGCCTGAGGTTGTTCAGCGTTTACCTCGGTATCAACATCGATCCCGATCAACCGGCGTACGGCCCGGAATTGCTCGACGCGATTGAGGTGATGAAGGGCGGCAACGGAATGCTCTGGCTCTTCCTGCGGAGCAAGATACTCAAACCGTCTGATCCGGCGGGCGACGATCGCGCCGTGAAAATTATCCGGGATATCGCCGATAAAGCCGCGAAAGCCAACCTCCGGATTGCGCTCTATCCCCATCATGCCTTCTGGCTCGAACGCGTGGAAGATTGTCTAAGGATTGCCAAGAAAGTGGATCGCAAAAACGTCGGCGCGACCTTCAATCTGTGTCACTGGCTCCGTGTCGATGACGAGAAAAACATGAAGTCACTCATCGAGAAAGCGATGCCTCACTTGTTCGTCGTCACGATCAACGGCGCCGACAGCGGCGGCAAAGACTGGAAGACCCTGATTCAAACCCTGGACCGCGGCACGTTCGACATGCAACGGTTCCTCAAAACGCTCTACGATGCCGGTTTCTCCGGCCCGATCGGCTTCCAGGGCTACGGCATCGGCGGCGACGCCCGCGACAATCTCAAGCGAACCATGAACGCCTGGCGAGAATTACACGGTTTGAGCAAATAACGGAGATTTTGGGCAAGGTGCATTACTTAGCCTTTATCTGATGACGATTTTTTTTGCCTTTCAGGCACGGTCCGCACCGGCTGTCGCTGCACCACTGGCAACAGTAGCAGTCTCTGCATTTATGCTTGCTGCCGGCCTGATCAGGCTCCGGCTCGTACACCAAACCCGGAATGCCCCTGATTTTGCGATACGCCATAACGGATCATCTCATATAATACTGCGTTGCTTCGTTTGTTTTGATTCTTTCCTGACTAGGTCCGTCCGGTGAAAGTGGTTCGCTCGAGCCCGACATTCTATGCTTGTTTCCGCATGCAAAAATGCTGTATAATGAGGATTATTGGCTGTAGAAAGGGGCATCGATGAAACGACGGACATTTCTCAAGGTGTCGGCGATGGGCGCGGCCGTGGCTGCTTCCGGAAGTTATGGGGCGAGGTTATCGAAGAGCAAACGCCGTAAGCCTAACATTCTGTTCCTATTCACCGACCAGCATAAGGCGAGTGTGATGGGATGTGCCGGCCATTCTATGGTCAAGACGCCGAATCTCGACCGGCTGGCCAACGAAGGCACTCGATTCACCCGGGCATATTGCACGGACGGCATTTGTGTTCCCTCACGGACGTCGATCTTCACCGGACTCTATCCCAGAACGACGGGCGTGATCTACAATAGCGATAGACCACCCTATCCGCAGAGGCTCCATCCTCTCCATTCCCTGCTCAGGGCGAACGGCTACGTCACGGGGTGTTTCGGTAAGAGGCATTTTCCCCGCGGCCTCAACGAGCGGGACTGGGACGCCTCCTGCACAACCATCAATCCCAAGCTCGATCCCTCCGACGAGAACTATTGGGACTGGATCCGAGAACGGGGCGAATACGACTCACACAGCCGTGATTTCAAAGCATCGCACAGCGCCTCGCTGATGGCCCATATTTCACACACCTCCGGCGAAAATCGCACGACCGCTTATGCCGCCGATAAAAGCATCGAATTCCTCCGGAAAGCGAAGCAAGCGGATCGCCCATTCTTCTGCTGGACATCATTTATCTATCCGCACCAGCCGTACACGCCGCTGGAGAAATGGGCCAAACTCTACGAACTCGATAAAGTTGAGCTGCCCGGAAATATCAGCGAGCCTGTGGAGCATCTCCCGCAACGAATGCGCGAGTGGCGGACGCGGACGAAGCCGCCCTGGAACTGCGGTACGGCGGCCGAAAACCACGCGATTTATCGTCGATACATCGCTTACTACTATGCGCTCGTCAGCGAAGTGGACGACCACATCGGGAGGGTGCTCTCGGCGCTGAAGGACCTGGGACTCGCAAACGATACGATCGTTATCTATTCGTCGGACCATGGGGACTTCGTGGCGAGCCACGGCATGGTTGAAAAATGCGCCGTCGGTCATAACGTCTATGAGGATACCTTGCGGATTCCGCTGATATTTCATTGGCCGGGTAAGTTTGCAAAAGGTGGCACTTATGATGGGCTGACCGAGCTGACGGATTTATATCCTACGCTGCTGGAGCTAACCGGCCTTTCGCGTCCCGCCGGAAGCTACTCTCTGCCCGGCCGCTCACTTGTACCCCTGCTGACGGGTGGGACTCTCTCAGGGAAATCGTATGTCATCTCGGAAAACTGGTCGCAGGTGGCGGTCATTGGCGAACGCTATAAACTGGGCACGTGGATTACGCCTTCGTCAAAGTATGCCACCTGGAACTGGGGCAAGACACATCCGGGGATGCTGTTCGACCGGCAAAACGATCCGCTCGAAGTGAACAACCTGATCGACGATACGCAGATGAAGCGCGTCCGGGAAAAATTGCGCGGTTTCCTGACTGAATGGGAAGCTCGCACTCCCGACGACGGCAAAAGGGCCGCGTTTAGGTCCTTCAACACCACCTGATATGCACAAAGATCATTGGATCGAGTGGCCCGTCTGTCCTCCTCCTCAAGATACATATCTTTGATCCGGCAAATAAAGGAGTGCATTTTCTGCTGTCTTTGGTAGTATAATGTAATAACTGAACTTTTGCAAAATTGAAGTTAGGCATACTT
>CAYZAT010000205.1:0-7976 GCA_964476475.1 uncultured Pirellulales bacterium | reverse complement strand
GTAGAACATACCGAGAACATATAGTAATTCGTAACATTTGCATTTGTCAGTTCTACATGCACAAAAGGGTGGCATCCTCAAAGCCGCAGGCTTTGGGGATGGTGCGAGATAACCATCCCCAAGCTTCGCTTGAGGCTGCCACCCTTTTCTGACGATTCATGAATTGACCTGGTATGACGTAGTAGAGTGATCTGCAAATCAGGCCATCAAAGTGCCATCAGCGAGCCTGTCGTTGGTTACCCGGATCGTGCGCAGCAACATAATATATAGATCATCATTCGGTGGATTGAACGTCTATCTCTTGCCGAAACGATCTATCGTCGGGCAGGTCTCTCTTCAGCCGATAATACTGAAGCTTCATTTACTGGGCGTACAGTGTTTTGCCCGGATAATGCTCGTCGAGCCACACAAGATCTTCATTCGGCGGATTGAACGACTGATTCTTGCCGAATCCCATCGAGGCGGCTTCCGACCGGCTCTGAAAGTAAATGACGGTTCGCTTGTCCGTCCATTTCCTCACGGCGGCGTGGCCGTCCATGAAGCTGAACGTGCAGGAATTGCTGTGGAAGACGCCCAGGGGGTCCCACAGCGCGTTGGTCCTGGGATTATAGGACCAGCCGTCCACGTTGTGGTTGGCGCCGGGGGCGTCATAGATCTCCTCGACGAAAAGCATCTTCGAGGCCGGGGTCCCGAAGTCCGTGATCCTCTTCGGGTCAGTCGGCGCCGTTGCTCTGAGAAAATCCGGCATTGAATAGCTGCGATACAGCAAATGCTGCAACTGGCGCCCATTGCTCGTGCCTTGCCGTATTCGGTTGTCGCCCGGACAGTGAAAGGCGCCGACGTCCTTAATATAGGGGAAGAGAACGCCTTCCCTCAGCCCATTGTGACGCTGCTGGAGCGTGACTGCTCCGCTGGGCATCTCGCGAAAGTTACCGTTCGCCTGATAATCCAGAGGCGGCATCACCCAGGGGGGCACGCCACTGACCGGAGCGTACCTTGCCATTCCCCCACACATGCCACTATCGTTCTCGTCGGCATACATGACGTAGGCCAGCCCCATGGTTTTCTGGTTCGACATACACGCGATGCCCCGGGCCTGCTCACGGACGATCTGGAGGGCCGGCATCAGGATCGCCATCAGGACAGCGATAATCGCTATAACAACCAACAGTTCGATGAGTGTAAAACCGCTTCGTCTGAACATACGTGGCCTCCTTCAGTCTATGGAGTTTCCAAAACCTCTAAATGCGTCGCATCACACGCCTTATATTATATCGTCTCAGCGACAAAAAAGCCAACAAAAATATTTCCGGCTATCGCATCAACGATGATTCACAGGCAAACTTCGCTGTGACCCTTGCGGCGGTTTACCGGCCGTTATTATTCTTAATGAAGTGGTCGGGCACGGGGAATTGCGAGCAGAGCAGCAACGCTTCCTTACCCACCTCTTCAATGACCGACTCGTTGTCGATATCCTCGGTAACCTTATGGATCATACGGGCGATTTCTCTGGCTTGCCCTTCTTTCATGCCGCGCGTCGTAATCGCCGGCGTGCCGAGCCGAAGGCCGCTCGGATTGGCCGGCGGGGACGGATCGTTCGGGATACTGTTGTAGTTCGTCACGATGCGGGCTCGGTCCAGGGCTTTCGCGAGTTTCTTGCCGGGAATATCCTTATTTCGCAGGTCGATAAGGATCAGGTGATTATCCGTTCCGCCGGAGATGAGATTGAAACCATACTCGAGCAGCGTCTCGGCCAGGGCTTTGGCGTTCTTGACGACCTGTTTCGCATAAGCCACAAATTCCGGCGTATCGGCCTCGGCCATCGCCACGGCGATCGCCGTCATGGTATGCATATGCGGCCCACCCTGCAGACCAGGGAAGACGGCCCGATCCACCTTCCTGGCGTGATCGGCCTTACAAAGCAACATGCCGCCGCGAGGGCCGCGGAGTGTTTTATGCGTGGTGGTCGAAACAACATCGGCGTAGGGAACGGGACTCTTGTGAATACCGGCCACGACCAATCCCGCAATGTGGGCGATATCGCTGATGTGATACGCCCCGACTTCCCTGGCAATCTCACCGAAGATTTCAAAATCGATCTCCCGCGGATACGCCGTCGCGCCGGAAATGATGACGCTGGGCTTGTGTTCTTTCGCTAGATCCCTGACGTGATCGAAATCGATTCGTCCGGCTTCGGGATTCACCCGGTACGAGACGGATTTGAAGAACTTGCTCGTGAAGGAGACTTTTCCGCCGTGCGTCAGATGACCGCCGTCCGCAAGCGACATGCCCATGATGGTTCCGCCGGGCTCGACCAGGGCGGCGTAGGCCGCCATATTGGCGACCGAGCCGGAATAGGGCTGGACATTCGCATGATCGGCCTTGAACAGCTTACTGGCCCGGTCCTGGGCCATTTTCTCGATCAGATCGGTCACCTGCTGACCTTCATAATACCGTCGTCCCGGATACCCTTCGGCGTATTTGTTCGTCAGACAACCGCCGCTGGCCAGCATGACCGCCCTGGAGACGTAGTTCTCCGAGGGGATCAGCCGGATCGCGCCGCTTTGGCGGGCCTGCTCCTGACGGATCAACTCGTAAATCTGTGGATCGTACTGCTCAAGTGCATTCATCATTCTTTCACTCCCTTAACGGCCTTTATCCTTTGCTTCCAAGGATGATCAAATAACGAGTAGAAAACAACGGACGAAGATCCAAAAGGGCAAATCTCGCCACGTGCTTTCCATATTCAATTTTACATTCTGCAAATCGGTCTTTATAGCATAACGCGATTTCAGACACAAGGCATTTATTTATTGACAAAGATGAGCCGAAGACTACGATATGCCGGTGAAAACCTCTTCGAAACTGATTGGGTAAGAATAGATGTCGGAAGACAATAGCAAGGCGGGGGCGAAAGCCCGGGCTTTTTTTGAAAAAGCGCGTAGTGTAGCTGAGACGGGAAATTTTGATTATGCCATTGATATGTACCTCCAGGGTCTGCGCCACGCGCCCGATGCGCTGATGGAAGGCCATTTGCCGCTCTGTGAGTTAGGATTTCAACGACGGGAAAAAGGCGGCAAGAAATCTTCCATGATGGATAAAGTCATGCGTTTGCGTGGCAAAACCCCGTTGGAGCAGATGCTGAATGCCGAGTATCTCTTTGTGAAGAACCCCAATCATCTGCCGTATGCCGAGGCGATGCTCAAAGCCGCGGTGGCGGGCGGTTACAAAAAAACCGCCGGATGGATCGCCAATTTGGTCTTTCAGATGGCAAACGATTCCGAAAAACCGTCCGCGAATACCTATATTCTCCTGAAAGACGCTTATTGCACCCTCGAGCAATTCGATAGGGCCATCGCCGCCTGTCAGCGCGCCTCTAAACTCCGCCCCGGCGACAAAGAGCTGGCCGACGAATATAAAGACCTCTCGGCCGAACTGACCATGGCCCGGGGTAAATACGACGGCGAGGGGGATTTTAGAAAATCCATCAAGAACCGTGAGAGCCAGGAGAAACTCCAAGGCCAAGCCGGCGTCATCAAGACCGAGAACTATCGCATCAAGGCTGTCGAGGACGCCAGGAAGAAAATAGCCCAGAATCCGGATTTACCGTCGAATATCTTCGAATTGGCCGATGCCCTCTCGGACCTGGAGTCCGAGGAAGCCGAGAACAACGCCATCCAACTGCTGCAAAATGCCTATCGAAAAAAGAGTGACTTCAGCTTTCAGCGGCGGGCGGGAATCCTCAGGATCAAGCAGCTTAGAAGGAAAATCCGGGACGCCCGAGCGACTCTCGAATCGAAACCTGACGATGCCGAGGCGAAGGCTGCTTTGGAGACATTGACGACCGAATTAAACACATTCGAACTGGAACATTACCGGCTTTGCGTGGAAAATTATCCGACCGATCTGGCGGTAAAGTATGATTACGCGACTCGGTTGCTTAAGCACAAACAATACAACGAGGCGATTCCACTGTTCCAGGAGGCCCAGAGAGATCCCAGGCGAAAGATTGCCGCCATGAACCAGGTCGGCGTCTGTTTCTTCGAGAAAGGCTGGCTTGACGACGCGATTGACGTCTTCACCCAGGCGATGAACGCCTATGAACTGAAGCAAGACGCCACGGCGAAAGAATTGCGGTACAACCTGGCCCGTGCGTATGAAGAACAGGGAGAAGCGCAAAAGGCGCTGGATGTGTATCGCAAGATCGCCCAGATCGACTTCGCCTATAAGGACGTCAGCGGACGCGTGGACGCCCTCAGAGCAAAGCAGAAAAAAGACTAATCCGGGCTCAGGGAAAAAAGCTGAACTTAGGTATAGACAAATCGCGCGGGAAAGAGTATAAACATAGAAGCAAAGTCCAGCCTCTCAGTGAGATTTTGTAAGTTTGATAGAATAACGACCGTTATTAGGAGTTTAAAGTGGCACATTCGTTACAGGCGAAAAAAAGAGCACGACAGAACGTCAAAAGTCGAACGATCAACCGGGCGCGCAAGAGCCAGGTGAAAACGCAAATCAAGCACTTCGAAGCGGCCCTGAGCAAAGGGGACGCCGAAGCGGCCGGCGAGCAACTCCGGCTCGTCACCCAAAAACTGGATAAAACCGCAGCGAAAAGCACGATGCACAAGAAGACTGCCGCCCGCAAAAAATCACGTCTCGCCAAGAAACTCAACGCACTGAAAGCAAAAAAGAGTTGATCCAGCGTCTTTCGTGAAAGACGGACCATTTCTCGATTCGAGCACCGAATCACGAACAATTCCAATCTGCCCTGAGCCTGTTGGACGAAGATTCGTTGAATAGATTTAGGGCAGATTTCTTCCTTTCTAAAGCAACAACATTCGTTACAATGCCATTGCAACAATATTATGAAATAATGGAATGACTCTTCCAGGAACGGATACGATCAATGCCTGAAATTTTCAAAAACCAAATCATCCGGCTGCTCAAGCACACGGATTACGAGCCGGTGAAGCTGGGGCAATTGGCCAAGAAACTGGGTGTCGGCTCGGACGATTACCCGGAATTCAAGGAAGCCTTCGACCAGCTTCGGCAAGCCGGACACGTCATCATCGGGGCCAGGAACCTAGTCAGCCTGCCGGCGTTAGCCGGGCAGATTGTCGGGACGTTCCGGGCCAACCCGAGGGGATTCGGCTTCATTGTGCCTCTGGAGCCCAATTCACACGGCGATTTGTTCATCCCGCCGGACGCGACGGGCGAAGCGATGACCGGTGATATTGTGATGGCCAAGGTCAAGAGGAAGGGCAAACGCGGGGGCGAAATGCGGTATTCCGGGGAGATCATCGAAATTCTCGAACGGGCGAAAAATAAATTCGTCGGTACCCTGGTCAAACACCCGGAAGCCTGGCTCGTCCAGCCGGACGGGAAAAGCTTTGTCGAGCCGATTGCCGTGGACGACGTCGGCGCCAAAGGCGCCAAAGAAAAAGACAAGGTCGTGGTCGAAATCCTGACCTATCCGACGGAAAAACATTTGGCACGCGGTGTGATCGTCGAAGTGCTCGGCAAAGCCGGTCGATACGAGACCGAAATCAAATCCATCATTCACCAGTTCCATCTACCGGGCGAATTCGATCCCGAGTGTATCGCGCAGGCGCGCCGGGCCGCGTCACAGTTCAATCCTGAGAAGCCGGGCAAGCGTGAGAACATTACAGACAAGGTTATTATTACCATCGATCCGCCGGATGCGAAAGATTTCGATGATGCCATTAGTATCGAAAGAGATTCGGACGACAACTTTGTATTAGGCATTCATATTGCGGACGTGAGTTCCTTCATCCCGGCCGACTCCCCGCTCGATATCGAAGCTAAATCGCGAGGCAACAGCGCTTATTTACCCGCCAGGACGATCCCCATGCTACCGGAAATACTCAGTAACGGGATTTGCAGTCTCCAGCCCGGCCAGGAGCGATTCGCCAAGAGCGCCTATCTCACCTACGACCGTCAGGGCAATATCCTGTCCCGCCGCTTCGCCAATTCGATGATTCGCTCGACGCAACGTCTGACTTACCTGCAGGCCGACAGGATTTTAAAAGGGCACACCAAAGGTGCCGGGCCGAAGGTGATCAAGCTGTTGAAAAACATGGAGACGCTTAGCCGGGCCATCGAGCAGCGGAGACGAAAGAATGGCATGCTCCATCTGGACCTACCGGAAATCGAGTTGGAATTCGGTAAATCGGGCCGCATTGTGGATGCCCATCCGGCCGACGACTGCTATCCGCACACGATCATCGAGATGTTCATGGTCGAAGCCAATGACGCCGTCGCGTCGCTGCTCGACCGGCTGAATATCCCCTTCATGCGGCGGATTCACCCGGAACCGGATGCTTTGAGTATGACGAATCTCACCAAATTTTTGCGCGCGTTTGGATTCAGCCTGCCCCGGAAGCCGGACCGAAATTCCATTCAGGATTTATTAGCTTCCGTCAAAGGCGCCGATTATAGCTTCGCCGTGAATCTGGCCGTTTTGCGAAGCTTCGAGAAGGCCCAATACGCCCCCCTGCACGTCGGCCATTACGCGCTGGCTTCGACGCATTATTGTCACTTTACCAGCCCAATTCGCCGATATGCGGATTTAATGGTCCACCGCGTTCTGGAGCGGTATCTTCAGAACGAATCCGCGATGAAAGAGCAAGAGCAGAACCTCGTGGAAACGGGTAAGCACATTTCCTTCACGGAGCAACGCGCCGAAGATGCCGAAAGAGAATTAACCACGGTGCTCACCCTGCAACTGCTGGAAAAGAAAATCGGAGAGCAGCTTGACGGCGTCGTGACCGGCCTGACGGGCTTCGGCCTGTTCGTTCAGTCGAAAAAATACGGCGTCGAAGGGCTGATCCGGATGGAATATCTGGGATCCGATCGGTGGTCCTACGATATGAAGAGCCAGTCCATCATCGGCGAGCGGTCGGGATACAGCCTCCGCCTGGGACAGGCGATCAAAGTCCGTATCGTCTCGGTCAACGTCCCCGCCCGACAACTTAACGTCACTCCCGCCGAGCCGCTGTCCCAGGCTCCAAAGCAATCACATAAAGGCAAGAAAAGCAAAAAGAAGACGAAGCGGAAAAGAAGGAAGAAGAACTGAAATAGTCACACTGACCCAATTGAGGAAAAAGGTATAATATTCATCATCAAGAGAGAAGCAGGAGGAAAGGATTAAGCTGTCGTTATTTAACACAACCTTAGCCAGAGGGAATCGAGGATGCAAGCGGACAAATTAGCGGTCAGCGAAGTACAGGAAACAATATCGCGTCTGTATCAGCGGATCAACGACCGATTCCCGGAGGCCGGATTGGCCGGAGTATGCCGGCGTTTGCATGAGGTTTCCCTGGAGGTCGACGAAACAGTGCGTTGGATTGCGCGTCCGAACTATTGGCTGCGTGCAGGTGTAGGGGGACTCATTATCCTCGTCACGGGATTGCTGGTAGCCTCCCTGCTCCAGCTCAAGTTGGAGACAGAGAGCATCACCCTGTACGATTTCATACAGATGACTGAAGCGGCCGTGAGTGAGTTGGTCCTGATCGGTGCCGGTGTCATTACTCTGATCACCTATGAAAACCGCCGCAAACGCCACCGCGTGATAGAGGCGACGAACCGCTTGCGCAGCATTGCTCACGTCGTAGATGCCCATCAACTCACCAAGGATCCGGATCGCCTATCCAAAATTCACACCTTAACGCCCCATTCTCCCAGCGAAGCTCTTGATGCCTTCGGCCTCGGCCGGTACCTCGATTATTGCACGGAAATGCTGGCTCTCATCAGCAAGCTGGGTTTTCTGTTCGTTCAGGATTTCCATGATCCGGCGTCCACGACCGCCGTCAACGACCTTGAAAACCTGACGACCGGCCTGTCCCGCAAGATATGGCAGAAGATCATCATCCTCAGAAATCGACCCATTGGAGCTGATGGTTAATCGCTTTAGAAAGTTGTTGACTATTTTTAGAACGGTTTTGCTTTCTTGACATCCC
>CAYZAT010000204.1:0-8177 GCA_964476475.1 uncultured Pirellulales bacterium | reverse complement strand
AAACCGATTTTCTGAAATAATATATGCCTAACTTCAATTTTGCAAAAGTTCAGTAATAACTAAGAACAAACAGGTGACGAATGGAAACGCTTAAGTTGCTCCAGGATTATTTTCCGATGGCGGTTTTTACCGGCAAGTGCCTGGTCTTCATCAGCGAGGATTGGCGCGTCGAGCTGACCGAACATAAAGACAGCGATTTCACCAAGACGGAAGGGACGCCTTCTGTGATCCGCCTGAAAATTTTCAAGCGGACGCTGGAAGGGGACTTGATACCGGGGCATTACGAGGATTTTCAAATTGCCTCGCTGGGCATGTTAGCCGAGCAAATTGAAAAATACGTGCAACTCGCGATTGGCACAAATCTGCGCGAAAATATGTGACGATTGACGATCCGGTTGCCGTCCATCCGATAAAATGATGGATCACAGACAATCATTGATATGACGAATCTAACGATTCAAGAAAGCGACGGGGGTGTTGTCTTCACAGCCAAAGTTGTGCCCGGCAGCAGCGGATCGACACGGATCTGCGGTCTGCTCGACGGCATGCTCAAAGTCAAAGTGGCCGCTCCGCCGGAAAAAGGAAAGGCCAATCAATGCCTGCTTAAGTTTCTCGCAAAGACGTTGGGCTTGAAGAAAAATGCCATCAGTATCCTCTCCGGAAAAACCGGCCCCGTTAAGCAAATTCGGATTTCGGGGATCTCCGTCGAGACGCTTTTGAAAGCGCTGAATTGAATGGAACAGGACGTTCGCGAATGACGTATGATAAGCACGGAACGGCAGACCTCGATGTGACCTCGCTCAAGTATATGCTGCGATTGGCAACGCCGGTGGTTGTCACGACCGTGTCCTTCACGATTATGCAGTTCGTGGACCGGTTCATGGTCTCCCGCCTGGGGACCCATGCGCTGGCGGCGATTCTACCGGCGGGGTTCGTGAGCTTTTTACCCGGCGGCTTTGCGATCGGCGCGATGACGAGCCTGAATACGTTTGTCAGCCAAAGCCTGGGACGGGGCGACCGGAAGGCCTGTGCGAATTACTACTGGCAGGCGATTTACATGGGACTGGCGTACTTTGTGGCCGTCGTTATGATCATGTGGCCGATGGCTCCACTGCTCTTTAAGATGATGGGCCAGCCCCCCGCGATCATCGAGATGGAAGTGATCTATCTTCGCATTATTCTCTACGCCCAAATCATCGCCGTGATTAACTGGGCGAGCAACCAGTTCTTCATGGGGATTCATCGACCGATTATCACGATGTGCGCCTCGCTGTGCGGGCAGGCGGTGAACGTGGTCGCCAACTATGTCCTGATTTTCGGCAAATTCGGTTTTCCCAGGTTGGAAATCGCCGGGGCGGGTTGGGGCACGTTCATCGGCATCACCGTCGCGGCCGGGATCAATATGGCCATATTCCTGACAAGTCGTATCAATGCTCAATTTGACTCCAGACGGGCGCTCCGCATTCACTTCGGCAAGATGGTGGATTTGCTGAGAGTCGGACTTCCCGCCGGATTCGGCCTGATGGTGAACGTCGCCTTGTGGGGCGTGATTCTCGTTGGGCTCGTCGGTCGATTCGGCACCGAAGCGCTGGCGGCCACCAGCGCCGCCCTCGCCTTTACGAGCCTTTCAATCATGCCGGTGGTGGGGATGGGAACGGCGCTGACCTCGGCGGTCGGAAAAACGATCGGCCACGGAAAGAAAGACCTGGCGATCAAACAGACCGGCGTTTGCCTGAGAGTGGCGCTGATTTATATGGGGTTTGTCGGGATCTGTTTCTTCCTGTTCCGATATGAGTTAATGGCGTTTTGGACCACCGATCCCGAACGAGACAGGGGGGTGATCGAAGCGGGGGCGGACATCTTAATCTGTGCCGCCGTGTACCAGATTTTCCACGCGGCGCGAACGATCTACAGCGGCGCCTTGCGGGGCGCGGGCGATACGGTCTATTTGGCCATCATCTCAGGCATCGGCGCCGTGCTTATTTTATGGCTGGGCGGTGCGATCATGGCGGCGGCCTTCCCGGCGCTCGGCGCGTTGGGCCCCTGGATGGCGGCGGCCCTGAGTATTATTATAGTGGGCCTGGCCAACCGCTGGCGTTTCAATAGCAAACGCTGGATGAACATCGATCTGTTCAGACGCGGCGAACCCAGTGTTCCTCTGAGCAACGGGGCGCCGGCGGAATAAGAATGGCGATCGTCATTCAAGTCTTCGCAGTTTCATGTTGCGGATCGCCCCACTGGTTTGCCAGGTGGCGATGCCCATCGGCTGACAGAGGTCCATCTCGATGCGCGTATCGATCTTGCGGCCGGTGATGTCCATATCGACAAGAGGCTCATCCTCGTTTTTGTCGAGCCAGGCCTGAATCCTTCCCGGCGTGACGCGCAGGCGAACGTGGTACCATCGCCCGTTCTCGAAAGAATAAAACTGTGTGGTCTCATTATTGGCGGCATCATAGTAATCGATATTGGACAAGCCGCACAGCGTGCCGCCCCAGCCGCCGAGAACCAGCGAGCAATGGTTCGCATCGACGGGAAACGTCAGGCCGCAGAAAAAGTCGCTGCCCGAGACCCGCATGGTTTCCAGCGTGATCTCATAGTTCATACGCACCAGCGGGCCGTCCCAGGTCACTCCGGTCATATCGCTGCCGACCTCCAGGATAAGGCTTTCGTCCTTGACGTGCACCTTTCCCTGCCCGCCGAAATCGGTGATCGTCCAGTTTCCCAGCGTTTTTCCGTCGAAAAGGCTCACTTCGGCCGGCGGCGTGGGCGGCGCCGGGGGCTCCGCCGGCGCAATCGGCGCAACGACGGGCGGACTCGGGACGGCGGGCGGTTCAGGCGTCGCCTCAGGCGACTCGGCAGGCATGCTCTTCGGGCTATTTGGGTGACAGGCTCCGAGAGTGAACAGTCCAAGGCATAAGACGGTATAAAGCATCGTACGCATCATAAATCTCCTATGATTAAAGAATAGCATTGAAAAAACCGACGTACAACGTTAAGTATATACCAAGGTGTGACTGATGAAAAAGATTTTTTCAGCGACAATTTGCCTACTGGTCCTCACGACCGGCCTGCATGCGCGCCGGGCCGGACCGCTGGCGAACGCCTATAAATCCGGGCTTTATGCCAAATCGATCGAGCAAGTTCTTCGGCTGCGGGATGACGACGTCGATCTGGCGACCGCTGCGTTGATCGTTTCGGAGAACTGGAGCGATATGGTGTACGGGCGGCGATATCTCGCCAGGCTGGACGATATGGCCCTGGAGATACGCGAACGGCTCAAACGCCAGAAGCTCACGGCGAACTATCGAGCGATTTCCGTTATGAACGAATATCTGTTCAATGAGCTGAGATTTACCTCGATCTCAGAGGCGACCAATCCGCACAACCTGTTTCTGCATACCGTCATGGACACCAAGCGCGGATACTGCCTGAGCCTGTCGATTCTCTATCTGTCCATCGCCGAACGGGTTGGCTTGCCGATGTACGGGGTCGTCGTGCCGGGTCACTTTTTCGTTCGATACGACGATGGCCAGAGGCAATTCAATATCGAGACGACGAGCAACGGCGGCACGGCCACCGATGATCACTACATCAAAAAATTCAAGGTGCCGAAAGGCAACAACAACATCTACATGAAGAATCTCAATAAGATTCAGACCCTGGGGTGCTTTTTCAACAATCTTGGAAACAGCTACGGCGATGTCGGAGATATTGAATCCGCCCTGCTGGCTTTTGAGCGTGCCGTGATGATTAATCCGACGCTCTCGGAATCCCGCGCCAACCTGGGCAATATCTATCTCAAGCAGAACCAGGTGGCCAAGGCGATCCGGGAATACCAGTCGGCGTTGAACATCAATCCCCATGATGCGAAAACGCACAATAACCTCGGCAATGCCTATATGCAGCGGGGGACTTTAAACTTTGCCGTATATGAATATATGCGATCGATCGATTTGGATCCCCATTTTCTGGATGCATACAAGAATCTGGCGATGGCCTATATGAAACAGAAAAGGTACGGTCAGGCGATATCAAAGTTGAAAGACGCCCTCAGCCTGGAGCCTGACAATGCCGGCTGTCTGAGCCAGTGGGGGGACATTTACGTCCAGATGGGCGATTATGAACAAGCCATCGCTCAATTCAAGAAAGCGTTGAAAATCCAGCCGGATTTGGTGGAAGGCCACTATGGTCTGGCCGTTTGTTACAACAAGCTGGGGCTTACCGACGAGGAAATCTGGGAATACAAGATGGTCCTGACGGCGCAGCCGGATATGGTGGCCGCACTGATTAACCTCGGCAACGCCTACTTCAGCAAAGAGAAATACCTCCTGGCCATCGAGCAATATGAGAAAGCCGTCCGTGTCAAACCCGATGAGGCGATGGCCCATTACAATCTCGGCGCCGTCTATTCCAAGAGAAAGGACTATGATAGAGCGGTGGGGTCGTACCGGAAGGCGGTGGAACTGAATCCGGACATCGGCGACGCCCATTACGGGCTGGCATTCGGATATTATCAGCTAAAAGAATACGAACTGGCCTGGAAACACATCAAAATCGCCCAACAATTGGGTGTGGACGTCTCCGATGACCAGCTTAAAGCGATTAAGAGCCGATTGCCGTAGCGTCCGTCCGGTACCTTATTGCAGGTGAATTTGCGGTTGACCCGGTGTTCATCAGATGAGTCCACCCCGACTATTACCCTGGATTGAACCGGGCCGAAATTTCACCTGGTCGTCACTCAGCAACATCCGGGATCAATCCAAATCACCTTCCCGGACTTCGAGGATTTGGGGGGACCGAGCATCCGTTTGTTCGAGTTTGACCTTGATGGCGCCGGTAGTTTTTAGGCCGTCCGCTTCGAGCGTCGATGTGTCGTCCGTCGGGAGCAGGGCGGTAAGCGTCTTGCCGGATTGGCTGATCCTCAGGAGGTAGCCGCCGGGAATACGCCGCATTGTGCCGCCGCCAATCATGCCATCCTGCACCCGGTGCGGGCGGTAGAGTGTTATGAACTCCATGCGTTTTGACCTTTCCGGCGTGGTTGCGGTCAGGTGCCATTCGCGTAATGTGATTCTTGGGCGGGGATTGGGGTCGTATTGATCGGTCTGCTCGAATGTTAAACCGCTCGGCGTCAGAAAGTCGATATCGCAGACTACGTCGCCATTTCGGACTTTGATGCGATGTTGATTCTCGACGTCGATTTTATTGATGGCGTGAAGCCAGTATTCGTAAGTTGAAGGTTCCCTGGCTTCCAGGCGGTCGTAAACAATCATCAGGTCCGGCTTGACGAAGATAATCGCGCGGGTGAATCGTTCGAGCGGCGGCTCATAGGCCGAGCCGGCCTCGCCGATGACAACGTCCACTGCCGGGGTGGTTTTGAAGGCGACGATTTCGCCCTGGGCCTTGGCGCTGCGGTGGCCCTGGCTGCGCCCGTTGACGGTGATATTATTGACCGAGCGCGTGCTCCACATCCACTTGCGATGATGTTCGCTGCCGTAGCTGTCCCGATAGCCCGAGCGAATGAGCAAACGCTCCCCGTAGGCCCACAGGAGGAAGGAATTGTTCGCCTCGTAGCCGTGCGATTGCGTGCCGAACGGGCTGGACTTGAACACGACCTGGACGCTCTTGTCGGCGTCGGTCAGATTCGTATTCAGGTAGGCCTGCCCTGTGCCCTCAAACAAACGCGACGCGGGCAAGTCTTTCGGCGGTTTCGCCTTTACCTTCGGAAGTTGGCCGCGGAGGAAGCCGATATAGCCGCCGACCGAATCGGCCCCGCCCAATTGGCTGACATACCATTGCCAGTGCGGATTCTGAGCCTGTATAGCCAGGACCGTCATGAGTTGTCGATTGTGCCGGGCGGTTCGCCGGGCCGTCAGGTCGCCGAGACCGCCGCCGACCTTGCCCGGCGGCGTGAGGTACATCGGGTAATAACCAATCTTGGAAAAGTACGGCTTGTCGTAAGCGTTGATCCCCATCGCCTCGCGCATCACGTCCGCCCACCAGGTGAACCGGCCGATATAGCTGGACCAGTAGGAGGCGCCCTCGTGCCAGCCGCCGTCGTCATCGCTCCAGACGGGGTAGGTGTTGAAGAACACGTTCATCGCAAACCAGACCCAATCCTCGGCGCCTTCGACCTCGCCCAAAAAAGCGATGCCGACCTCGCCCAGGAAATGCCACGCCCGGTTCGAGTGGCTCGAATACGGCCGCCACAGATGACGCGGGTACAAATGATCATACATCTCGTCACCGCGGATTTTCATGACCTTTCGGCAGAAATCCTTTTCCTGCTCGCTGAGCAGATCGTTCACAAAGGTGTACGTTCGAGCAAAGTAGTAATTATAGGGCATGCCCGCCTCGTCGTTATAGCGGTAGCCCGTGCTGCCTTTCGGATCCCATTTGGCGCATTCGAGTAGGATACGTTTGGCCTCCAGACCGTATTTTTCCTGCCCGCCCAATAGCCGGGTAAATGCAAGCGTTGCCGCACTGTTGAGGGCCCGGATGGTATAGGTCCGGTTGCCCCACCATATCGTGCGCCAGGGATCGCTATTGCGGATCGTGCCTTCCGGGTACTTTGGCGGCTCCTCGATCGCCGGCGGCTTATCCAGGATTCTCTCACATTCTTTCACCAGGGCCTCGTACTCCCGCTCCATCTTGCCGCGCGCCAGTTCCCGCAGATGCGCAAGATTCTCGGGACGCATGAACAATCGGGGATGCCTTGTCGGTATCCGCCCAATCAATTCTTTGCGCTCCGGCAGCGGCGTGTTGACCGCGTCGTGGGCCATCGTAAACGTTCGTGCCCGGCTCCAGTTCGTCATTTTACCTTTGGAGTCCTTGCCGCGATATCGCCACGTATAGCTTCCCGGTTCGAACGTCTCGGGCGGACAATGCACGTTGAATTCCAGACCCTTTGCCCGGTAGGCAATCTTCTCGAACTGCCTATCACGGGCGCATTGGATTTCCCACGTCAGGCCGCTTTGGGGACGCCAGCTAAAGCTCGGCGGATTACTTTGTGAAACGTCGCCGTCGGCGGGGCGGTACCCCCACTCGACAGGTTCGGCAGGGTGTTCGTCCAGCTTCAATTCCGCCGCCGGGGTCGAAGTGGTGAATAGAATGGTTAATAGCAAAGCGGAAATGAGCTTTAGTGTTGTGTGCATTATTCTTTCTCCGAAAGTGAACCGATGAGTTCTGTGATGTTCGTCATGTTGTGGACGGCGCAGTATTTCTTAATGCCCTCGATGATTTGGGCGGTGCAAGCGGGTTCGATGAAACTGGCCGTGCCGATGGCGACCGCCGACGCCCCGGCGATCATGAATTCGATTGCGTCGGAGGCCGTTCGAATCCCTCCCATGCCCAGAATCGGTATGCCGCGCTTTTTCGTCACCTCATTATGGACTTTATTGACGAGATAGACGGCGATGGGTTTGATCGCCGGGCCGGATAAGCCGCCGGTGCGGTTGGCCAGGGTGGGTTTGCGTGTTTCAATGTCGATGACCATGGCGGTGAAGGTATTAATCAGGCTCAGTGCATCGGCTCCGGCGTCCACCGCCGCTCGCGCCATGACGCTGATATCCGTCACGGCGGGAGCCAGCTTGACCATGAGGATCTTGTCGCCGGAGACGCTTTTGATGGCCTTCGTGATTTTTGTGATGAGTGCCGGGTCGGTTCCGAAACTGACGCCCCCGTGCTCGACGTTTGGACAGCTAATATTCAGCTCGAAACCCGCGATGCCCTCTTCACCCGCCAATCGCTCGGTCACCGCCGCATACTCGGCAATCGTCCCGCCGGCAATATTGACAAACACCGCCGGGGCCATTTGGCGGATTATGGGCAATTTCTCCTCGATAAATCGGTCCAGCCCGACGTTCGCCCATCCGATCGCGTTGAGCATCCCGGCGTCGGTCTCGACAATTCGCGGCGACGGATTGCCTTTTCGGGGTTTCAGTGTGATGCTCTTGGTTGTGAATCCGCCGAGACAATTGACGTCCATAAAGTCGCTCAGCTCGTCGGCATAGCCACACGTCCCCGACGCCGTAAACACGGGATTGCTTAACTTCAAACCCGCAAAATCAATCGATATATCCACATTTTCGTTCATACTTCACATTTTAATAGGTCTGCCGCCTTTTTGCATTCCAATTCTCGATTTCCTCTCATGGATTGCTTATCACTGACGAATAACG
>CAYZAT010000203.1:0-8203 GCA_964476475.1 uncultured Pirellulales bacterium | reverse complement strand
CGTTATTGAAATATTCCGCCTTGAGTCCGCCGCCCTCCTTGGCGACCGTGAAACTCCAGACGTCGCCGACATGCGTCACCGCACCGTCGAACTCATCGACGCGCCAATAGTACGTTCGCTCTCGTTCGAGGGTACCCGGCGCAAAACGCGGATCGACAGAAGGGCCTTTGTCTGTGCCTCCGGTCCCGACTTCCACGTCGGCGGCATTATCCCCGAAGTACACATGATGCAACTTCGCTCCAAACCCGGCGGTCCAGCTCAATGTGGCGTCCGGATTTACGAATTGAACGCCATCCGCGGGATTGGGGTAATAGGCTTTTCTCGGAGGGACCATGAAGCTCCAGACCGGTCCCCGCCACGGGCTTTCCGGATGCAGCTCGTTGACTTCGTCGATCCGCCAATAATACGTCGTGCCCGGAACGAGGCCTTCCGGATAGGTAAAACCGGGAAAGCCCGCCAGGTAGTCCGACTTCGTTTGGTTGCCTCGGAACGTCCCCCCGGCGCCGTTGTCGACATCCTCGAAATTGTCGCCCAGGTACACATCGTGCGAAACCGCGAAATCGCCCGGCGTCCAGCGAAGCGCCACCCACGTGTCCTCGTGGATCGCGCCGTCCTCCGGATACGGGTTCGTAGCGCCACCGAAACTCTGAACCGGTGTTTCGGCGCCGAAGTACACGCGGTCGATCCAGACTTTTTTGTTCAGATCGTCGCCGGCCATCGGCCAGTACGTCCCTTTGAGCATCAGATAAATATCCACAGACCAACCCGGCTGTTCGGTCGTCGTTTCGGTATCGTGCGTGTATTCGAAATTAAAACTTTGCGGGTCGGTCGTCAGTTGCACCGTTTCCTCCCAGGGCGTTAGCCACTGAGGAATTTCAGGCTTGTAGATCTGGAACAGCACGACCATTTCCCGGTCTTGTTCCGCCATCGCGGTAAAACCAATCTGATACGTTTCGCCCTGTACGAGCCCAAGTCCCCCCTGAGACATGCCTATACCGGTCGCCACCTCGGCGTCGGTGACGTCGATGACGGCTGCATTTTTTCCGGATAGACCCACCCCCTGCGCGGTATCCAGAGTGTACCCCCCGGCACCGTAATTGCCCCACGAATTGAGACCGTCGTCAAACTCGCCGTTGACGATCTGGTTTTCCTGACCGCCGGCAATCGATCCGCAAAATCCGAGAATGAAAACAACAGAAGCGAAACCTATGAGCCTTCTACACATAACATTCCTCCTTCATATGACGTGAATGATACGATATCGGTCATTTCACTGGTTCCATTTATAGCACATCAGACGCTTCAGTGTCAAGACAAATCGTCAAATAAGCGAAGCCCGTGCCGAATCAAACAGCACAGGCCCCGAATTGATGCAAATTTAGTATCGCTTCTGCAAGAGCGAATTTTGCCGGCCGGCAAGATTTCACGGCCGATACAGCCGGATGTCATCGATGTACATCGTTCCCGAACCGCCGGCCGCGGGTCCGCCCTTGCTGCCCAGTCCGATGGCGATCTTGTCCACATTCGTCAGGTTGATCCCCTGATCGGCTATAGCTTGCAGCGGGATAACCCATTCCTGCCAGGTACGTATCTGCACGGCTTGGGGATCATCATGAACGACCACGGCAGGCGTGCCGGCGGCATTGGAGACGGACACATACATCGGCTCAGCGGCATTGGCCAAATCTCCGTGGAACCAGACGGACAGTTCCGCAACGTTTTCCTCCGTCCAGTCGCGAGCCGCCGTCAATGTTGATATGGCCTCCGAATTCGTTACGCCGGCTTCGTTGGTATATAACAGCGGCATGGATTGGGCTCCGCTATGGACAACCGTCTGCTCGGCATAGGGCGGGAGCAGATAGCCCACCTGGGCGCCGTTATCGGGAACACCGAAGCCGTCGATCCAGCTCTGCCAGATGGCCAGGCCGGCCACATCGTCGTCAGTGTAACTCTCAAAGTCGTCCACGGCAATGAAATCGGCGGTCGTAAAGCTCCAGATCGGTCCTTTGACCGTGCCGGCGTTGGTCACGGCGTCCACACGCCAGTAGTATCTCGTTGCCCAGGCGAGCTTGCCGGGATCGACGCTCTCCGATCCGAGGACGGCACTGCCCAGGTACTCGGGCGAGCTGGTATCGGCGTTGCGGACGGTCTCTTTGTCCAGTCCGAGATAGACCTGGTGCGATGTTGCATTGGTCGCCGCTGTCCAATTAAGACGTGTGGTCATCGCCGCGCCAGCGGCGCCATTGGCCGGCTGCAAACTGCCGACCGCGCCCGGCGTTGTAAAGGTCCAGACATCGCCTTTATATGTCACCGCGGCGTCAAACTCATCCACCCGCCAATAATAGACCTTCTCCAGGTCCAGCGGTCCCGGCTTATACGTCGCGGTGCCCTGGGGAACGCCTCCTGCGGCGTTTTGCACATCGTCGAAATTGTCGCCAAGGTAAACCGTGTGGAGGATGGCGCCGAAACCCTCCGTCCAGCTCAAGGTCGCATTCGGATCGACAAATTCGGCGCCGTCGGCCGGATCGGGATTATAAGCCGTCTTGGGCGGAATCGAAAAGCTCCAGACGTCGCCTTTCCACGGGCTGTCCGGATGCAGATCATTCACCTCGTCGATGCGCCAGTAATACGTCGTTCCCGCCACCAGGCCATCCGGATAGGCAAAGCCGGGAAAACCGGCCACCAGATACGTCAAGGTCTGGTTGCCGCGAAAGAGTCCGGAGTCCGGGGCGGCGTTGCTCACGTCGTCGAGATTATCGCCCAAATACACATCGTGCGAGGCGGCAAGATCCCCCGGCACCCAGGAAAGATTCACCCAGGTGTCTTCATGAAGCGCCCCGTCCGCCGGGTTGGGGCCCCGCGCTTTTGTTAACGGCTCACTCGAAGAGACCACCAGGGCGTTGAGAAAAGCGAAAGGGTGAGAGGCCCCTGATGGCTCGCGGGTGTCCTCGCCGGGCGCGCTTTCCAGCAGGATCGTGCCGGTGCTGTCCGAAGTGGCTTTTCCTGTAAAGGCGTAGTCATCTTCAACCGCAGGCCGATCAATCGAACCATTGAATTCGGCCTTACAAACAAAGATCCCGTTGGCCGTCCAATCCGCAACCCGAAGCTCTGCGCTTCCTGTATCATAAGCGTAGATTGTGATCTCGTAGGTCGTGTTGGCCGCCAGGCCCGAGAGCGTAACGGTCATTGCGCCGGGCCGGGAGAAGATAAAATCGCGATAAATCTGCTCGTAGGGTATCCCGCTCGGTGTATCCCGTCGGCGCGAGTCCAGAGTACCGCCGAACTCCACTTTAATACCCTCGACCACAGAGCCGCTGTCGGCGAGGGTGAAAGAAACAAAACTGTCTTCCGTTTCCGCCGGCGTATTCGTTTGATTAATGTCCAGCTTAAGGATGGGAGAGCCGGCATGGGTCATACCGGCCAAAACCAAAGCCAGAACCCAAACAAAGGAAATTACATGAATCCGTCTTTTAGACATAGTCATCCTCCTGCTTCATGTGATGTGATTGAAATAATCACGGTCATTTCACCGGTTTCGTTTATAACAAATCCGACACCTCAGTGTCAAGACAATTCACCTCCCTAAACCATTCAATAAGCGAAGCCTGTACTGAATAAACCAGCACAGGCTCCGAATTAATACACATATGGCATCGCTTTTGCGAAAGCGAAATCTACCGGCCGGCAGCACTACCTTGGCCGATAAAGCCGGATATCGTCAATGTACATCGTCCCCGATCCGCCGGCGGCGGCTCCGCCTTTATCACCCAGGCCGATGGCGATCTGATCCACATTCGTCAGATTGATCCCCTGATCGGCGAAGGTCTGTAGCGGGATCACCCACTCGGTCCAGACGTCGATCGTCGCCGCAGCCGGATCATCGTGGGCTACGATGACGGGCGCGCCGCTACTATTGGCAACCGACACATAGAGCGGCTCGGCCGCGTTGCTCTCAATACCGATATCCTGGGCCTGCCATTGCCCCGTAACGTTGCCCGTGGTTTGGACGTTGGAGTATGACGCCTCACATACGGCATCGCCGTTATGCGCCGATAGCGCCAAACCAATATAGACATTCGACGTCATGGAGACCGTCTGTGGATTCCATGACATATTTTGCCACGAGCTTCCATCGTTGGAATAATAGGCACTGAAACCCATAACGGTGCGCTCCAGCTTTACCCAGTACGGCGCCGTGATGGCCATCTGTTCGTCCGTCGCCACCGACGAGTCGCTCACGACGGCGATATCCGTATCCCGTCGCGCCTGGAATCGACAGCCCTGACCCGGCGTAATATACACGGCCGCAAACTTCGAGCCCGGCTCCAGGGTTTCGCGGATCATCACACCGGCCTTAGCCCACTGGTCCGTATTCTGGACGCTGAGCACCCGGGCGACAATCGTGCCGACGCCGCTAAGCGACTTGTAGGCATAGTGGAACTCATCGGCGACGCCGGCAATATCCACTCCGGTAGCCGTGATCGTATAGGTGCCGACCGGGTCTTCTACGAAGCTGCCGACGGAACCGGGCATCCCCCTGAACCACAACGACAGTTCGGTCACGCCTTCGTCGGTCCAGTCCCTTGGGGATGTCAGCGTCAATACGGCTTCCGAATTCCCCACGCCGGCCGTATTGTTGTACAAAAGCGGCATGGATTGCGAACCACTATGAACAATTGTTCGCTCGGCATACGGCGGCATTAAATAGCCGACTTGCGCGCCGTTATCGGCAACGCCAAAACCATCGATCCAGCTTTGCCAGATCGCCTCACCGGCCGCATCGTCATCCGTATAGTTCTCAAAATCCTCGACAAGAAGGAAATCACCCGTCGTGAAGCTCCAAACGTTGCCCACCCACGGACTGTCGGGATGGGTATCGTTGACTTCGTCGACGCGCCAGTAGTACGTCGTCGCCCATTCGAGCTTGCCCGGATCATAGCTCTCGTTCCCGAGCGCCTGGGTCCCCACGTATTCCGGGGAGCCTTGGGTCGCGTTTGTTACAGCCACCTCATCCGTACCGAAGTACACCTCATGCGAAGCGGCATAATCGCCCGCGCTCCACGTGAGAACAGGCGTCAAAGACGTCCCGGTCGCAAGACTGGCCGGCTTCGGATTGCTCGCCTTGATGGGTGGCGTTAAAGCCGCCTGCGGAACGATCTCTTTCGGCGTATGAGCGCTCGACCAGCGAAGCTCCGCTACGGCGGGGCCCGTATTCTCGTAAAGCTCCATCTGAAGACTGTACACCTGACCGGCGACCAGATCGATCACCCCGCTGTTTTCCATATTCGTGTGGTCGGTCCAGTTATCCACAAGCTGCTTGCCGTCCACCCATAACCGCACGCCATCGTCGCTGTTGGTATAGAAGGTGTAGGTCTCGGTAAAGGCGGCTGCGATTTCACCGGTCCATCGGACCGAGAAGTTATCGTCACCCACCAACGCATCGGGCGGCGTTCCATCGGGCCAGTTGAAATTAATTTCGGGATCGGTGCGGCTCAGCACGAACGTGTTGAAATTCTCACCTTTGTAGTAATCTCCCCGCACGCCTCCGCCGACGCCAGCGACCGTAAAGCTCCAGACGTCGCCCTTGTGCGTCGTGATCGCATCGAACTCATCAACGCGCCAATAATAGGTCTTACCGGCCTCAAGCGTACCGGGATTATACGTTTCAGTCGTCTCGGTGGCGCCTCCCGTTGTGGCGTTGGCGACAACATCGGGATCGTCCCCGAAGTACACGGTGTGCAACCGTGCGCCGAAACCGGGCGTCCAGCTTAACGTCACGTCCGGATCGACGAACTTGGCCCCATCCGGGGGATTGGGCTCGTACGCTTTCTTCGAGGGGACCGTGAAGCTCCAAACGTCGCCTTTCCACGGGCTATCCGGATGGAGATCATTGACCTCGTCGATCCGCCAGTAGTACGTCACACCGGGAACAAGACCGTCCGGATAGGCAAATCCGGGAAAACCGGCGATAAGATAAGTCAAAGCCTGATTACCCCGGAACGTATCGCCGGTTCCTTCGTCCACCTCGTCGAAATTATCTCCGATATACACGTCATGCGAAACTGCATACGCCCCGGGCAACCAGCCTAAATTCACCCACGTATCCGCATGCAACGTACCATCGTTCGGCGTGGGACCCCAGGCATATGGCCAGGGTTCGGCTTCCAGGATCGGCTGAATCTCGGCCTGTACCATCGGCCGGCTATAAATACGGACATCGTCCATTGCCCCAGGGAACATTCGAGCCAGCCCTCTCTCATTGTCGAGACAGCCCAGGGCGACTCCAAAGGCATCGCCGGGATTGAAAACGCTCGTATCGGCCGCAGTGGCGATTTCCTCGCCATCGACGTACAACGTAATGGTGTCATCCGACTTGACCATCGCCACGTGGTACCAGGCGCCGTCGTCGTATGTTTCGGTCGAATAGACATTCGTGCCTCCACCGGTCCCGAGGGGATAGCGGTGCAAATAGCGCAGGGTACCCCCGGCCTGCAGCTCGAGAAAAATGCCATGCGCAACCCCGCGCGCATAGGCGGAGAAGATGTCCCTCTGAGCAGAACCCCCGTCAACTCGAAACCATAGCGTTGCCGTATAGACGGGAACCGAATAAAAACCATCAATGAAGATATAGTCATCGGTCCCGTCAAACACAACGATCCCCCCGTGCCCGGCGTCTGTGTCCCAGGCCGGACCGTCACCGAAAAATACGGCATCGACGCCATTACGGGTAAGGTCTTTGGCGACCGAACCCACGCCGTCGTCGAACGTCCACCAGCCGACAAGATCCGGATCGATATTGCCGGCCATGCCCGTGCTCGCAAAACCCAGCACCAGGACACAAGCAATCCAAGGAATCAATCTTCGACACATAATAGTCCTCCTTAGCAAAACATCATTCTTCAGTAGAGCGGGTTTAAGCCCACGGATTCAAACAAGGCAGGGCGCTCGCCCCGGCAAAGACCAAACCAGGGACCGAGAGCCCTACCTTACCAAGAAAACGATTAAGGTAAACCACTTCAACAGCGGGCCAAGCCAACTGTTGATCTGAGTCTTTTCCTCAGATACCGTCCGGCCATCGTCGATGATGTCAATCCAGTGGTTCCTCATGCCATAGAGGCGCCGGTACAAGACCGGAGGCAGACGGAAATCACAGACCCGCGATCTCGTCCTGAGACAGCGCCCGCGTGTACATGCGGAATTCGTCCATCAGTCCGGTAAAGGGTCTTCCGTCATCAATCGTCAATCCGACGCGAGCACCCATGTCCCAATCTCCGGCGATATCCGCAGGCTCTGCCACGTCCATCTCTTGAATCAATTCGCCGTTGACGTACAGCGCCGCCTTGGCGGACGCTTTGTCGTACGTCCCTGCAAAATGCAGCCATTCGCCCCACGTCATCGTCCCGGCACGGATCTGGAAGATGGTCGTCCCGCCATACGAGCGGAGCAGCCATCGGATGTCGCCGCTACTCTTGGGCTCGGGGTGAATCAGCCAGGTACTGTCCGATGCTCTGGCGCTGAATATCTCGTGGTCTCCACCGGTGTTCTCACAGTTGATCCAGGCGGCGAGCGTCATAGCGGACGTTGGAATATCTTCAGCGGCGACACTTGGGCCATCCAGATCGAGGTACGAGCCGGTTGCGAATTTGCCCGCTCCGGCGAGGATCCCCTCGGCCGCTGCTGAGACGTCGCCCATGACGATTCCGTCATGACCTTTGCCGGATTGGTCCGCGACGATATCGCTCACCTCGTCAAAGGTGTAGTGGATGGATAGAGACGGATCGGCGTCAGCCGGCTCGGCAGGTAACATATACTCGACCGCGTTGAGGAACATCTGTTCGCCGTCCGGATACAGGTCATACAGAGCCGCCGCTTGTCCACCGGTTACGCCGGAAGGCTCGCGACTACCGGTCAGGAAGACCAACCGGGGACCGCCCAGCACGTCATCCGGGCTCCCGCTGGAATTCTGCATGATAGCTCCGGCCGGATACTCGGCAATCACCATACCGCCCACAGGGCCTGTGTCCGCTGATACTTCTGCGATCGTGGCCAGGAGCATCCCGTCATCATCGATGTTATTGTCGTTGATCGAGATACCCCGCGAGATAATATTCGGATCGGTGGGAAGCGGGACCGCACCCTCGGCATACAGATTGTCCATAACGCCATCGGTCAATGCGATTCCCGCAAAGATCGGATGGGCCGG
>CAYZAT010000202.1:0-8247 GCA_964476475.1 uncultured Pirellulales bacterium | reverse complement strand
AACCCAAAAACCAGAACGAGAAAAGCACAAAACATGTTACGATTCACAATAACCAACCTTTCACAATAAAAAAAAACAGTAAATCAACCTTTTACCTATCTCCTACGGGGTATTTTCGATTATCAATCCATGAATCTACATAGAAATATCATAGTGGCTTCTTCCGGCGGGTGCAAAGTCAATTTTCAACGCCAATCTTTTTTCTGTGCCGGATTTTCATCCGAAACCACGTTTTGTTATAGGGGTATTATCGTTAGACGGGTTGAAGAATTAAGTTGAACATTCGTCTTCGATGGAACGTATCTGCCTTTTGGCAAAGTCATCTTATGTCGAGGGAACATAACTGTGAGGTCTTTCCTAAGACATTTCAAGAGGATTGTCAGAAGAGAACTGGAACAGATAAAATACGAATGGTCAGATTGGACAAAGTGTATAAGTCGTTTTGCACATCGCGTGAGTCGATTTGTACATCGCCTGATTTGACGATATCATACGTTCAATACATCGATTTTGTCTGATCCAATCCTGGTTCATGAAGGCCCTTTTCCGCCTGTATGGATCCCCTCTCCCCCTTTCCTGACATGCGCTATGACTCAAGCAAAGACGGGAGTGTTTTTGTTCAGTATCCTTTTTCAGGGCGGACGGCGTTCTGGACCCTGAGAAAGTCTTCCATTTCGCCGTCCCGACCCACCCGCTGGCCGAGCGTGAGGTAGATTTTCGGCTTGGCCCATCGCCACCGCTCGGCATGGCCGTCCGCGAAAGAAAAGCAGCCGCCCTGTGAATGCCTCCCGGCCGGGAGATCCCACCAATTAGGCGTTTTTGAACTCCAATTCGGCCCTCGGGGCGGGATGCCAAAATGGGAATCGAGGATGCCGTCCTCATGAACGCCCGCAAAATGAATAAGATTCGCCGGAGACGGATCGTCGATCTCATGCTCCCTGGTAAAGCTCGGTGGGTAGTACCTCGGCTCGGGATACGGCACGCCGTTAATGGATTGACACAGGTTGTAGCTGCGGGTCCGCCGCATCGACAGCAGTTGACCGTCCTTGGTTCTCACCCTCGACATATCGGCCGGGCAGTGATAAATGCCGGTGGAGCGATTATAGGGAAAGAGCAATCCGTTCTCAATGTTCTCCGTCGTCGTATCGAACGGCGCCTCTCCGCGACACCACGTCATGGCGACGTCGTAGCCGTCCGAGGGGGCTTCGGTGCTGATATTATAGACGTTTCGGTTCGGCAGCAAAAAACCGTCGAAATCCATCGAATAAAGTTTCGCACACGTTTGAAGCTGTTTGAGGTTGCTGATACAAAGCACTTCCCGCGCCTTGGCCTTGGCCAGAGAGAGCCCCGGCAATAAAATCGCCAGAAGAAGAGCGATAATAGCGATAACGAGAAGCAGCTCGATTAAGGTAAAAGCCGAACGCCGAGCACTTTGACGATTTGCTCTAACGAGCCCCCCCCCTTGCGAGTCGGCGGTGGTCCCGTTTATCCAATTTGATACCTTGGTGCATATCATTCGTCTTTGATTTCGATGTTGCATAGTGCACCCCTCATCAAACCATCGACCTCAGTCATTATCATAACACATTATCGACTCTATTCAAGCAAATACTTCTTCAAAAACAAGATGTTCGCACCGATTTCTCTACTCTGGTATGAAAGGCCTCTTGAAACTCGGAAATAGAAATCGCCGTTTACAATCCCGCCTTGGGCGCATATCAGCGAATCATCGAGGATTTTGCAGGAAAGCCGATCCCCGGAAAAATCCGACATTTCTATATGAATTCGGCGAGAAAATTTGCCGATGTATCGTACACTGATTTTCTCATTGACAAAATGTGGATAAAAGAGTATAAAAATCAACAGTGAAGTCCGTTCCTATAAATAGCTCAGCCGCTTGGGCGATGGATGCCCGGGTGCGTGGTTGCTATTTGATTTCCTGAGAGGAAAGACGTCCTTTTGCACCTATGGCTTTCTCCCTGGAAGGAGGCAAGATCATGCCGGACAAAAAGAAGACGTCACAGAAGGATACAACGCACAGCCTTTCTGTTTCCATTTCAACCCTTTTTTGAAGGAGGACCCTCATGTGTACCAAACTGATTCACGTCGCTTCGATCATTCTGGTTCTGGTTCTGACCGGTACCGCCTCGTCTGAATTAGCAGCTCACTGGAAATTCGATGAGGGGCAAGGCGCGACGGCTTCTGATTCGTCGGGCAATGACTATCACGCCACCCTCTTCGGTGACCCCGTGTGGGTTGCGGGCTACGACGGCGGCGCGCTCGACACGACCGACGGCTGCTACGGAGCCATTCAAGGCCTGTACTACGATACCAATCCCCTCCCCGATACGACGGGATTGACCGTCTGCGCCTGGATTCGCACGGAGAGCGCGGGCGGACAGTATATTATTTCGTTTGACCGTAATGAGTATTATCGCTTCGCGATCAATACGACGGGTGCCGCCGATAACGGCCAGGTGGACTGGGACGTGTGGGATGATTCGGGTCAGGTCGATTACGCCAGTGAGACGCGTGTGGACGATGGCCAGTGGCACCACGTGGCAGGCGTTTATGACAACGGCACCATGACCATCTATATCGACGGCGAGGCGGAGCCTTCGGTCACGGGCGGCTCGACGTGGGGACGATGGAGAGACGTACGCTACGGTTTCATCGGCAAGAACTCGGAAGCCACCGAATTTCACTTACCCGTTCCAAGCGGCAATCCATTGGACGGAGACCTCGACGACCTGCGCATCTACCATCATGCCCTGTCGCAGGTAGACATAAAGATTTTGACGGGCCTTTTAGAATCGTACGAACCCTATCCCGAAAATGGGGCGAGATTTACGGACACATGGGCGAACCTCTCCTGGACACCGGGTCCCTATGCCGTTTCGCATGATGTCTATTTCTATGATACATTTGATGACGTAAACGAGGGCACGGCAAATGCATTTGCGGGCAATACAGGCGATACATTCTTCACGGTCGGCTTTCCAGGTATGCCTTTTCCGGACGGTCTGGTTCCCGGCACGACCTACTACTGGCGTATTGACGACGTCGACGCCGCCGGCGCGAAGATCAGAGGTAAAATCTGGAGCTTCTGGATTCCTCCGGTCAATGCATACGATCCCATTCCCGGCGACGGTGAGGGTGCCGAACCGACCGACGTCATTTTGAGTTGGTCCCCCGGGATGAATGCCATCATGACCGGTGTATATTTCGGGATGGACGCTGACCAGGTGGCCAATGCGGCTGGTGCTCCCCCGTATATGGACACAATATACGATCCCGGCCCTCTAACCCCGGAGACCACATACTACTGGCGCGTGGATACGTTCAACGGGGCAACATGGTTCAAGGGCGATGTCTGGACGTTCACGACGCGACCCGATATCCCCGTCACAACCGACCCGAACCTCGTCGCTCACTGGAAGCTCGATGAAGGTTCCGGGACCACGACCCTGGATTGGTCGGGCCACGGCTATCATGGCAAACTCTTTGGGATGGAATGGACCCATCCCCGCTGGCTTTACGATGAGGACAAAGCTCTAACCTTTGATGAGGGTTACGTCGCCATCGAAGAACTCAGCTATAGCGGCGGCGGACGAACGGAGGTGACCGCGTGCGCCTGGATTCGCACGAGCGATCCGAACGGCCAGTACATTCTATCGTTCGATCGCAGCGAATACTATCGACTTCAAATCGACGGTGAAGTCGCCGGTCCCGGACAGGTCGGCTGGCAGGTTATGACCATGAGAGGCAGCACCGAAGTCCAGGTGGACTATGGCAGCGTCACGCGCGTCGATGACGGACTCTGGCATCACGTGTGCGGCGTCTTCGATAACGGCGTCTCGACCATTTATATCGACGGACTGCCCGAGCCTTCGGTAAGCTGGGGAGGCTGGACTTACGGCATAGGCGACCTTGTTCGCTACGGCTTCCTGGGCAGAGGCTCCGAAGCGACAGAATTCGACGGGAGCACGAATGGAGGAACCTATGGTATAACAGGTGATCTCGGCGATGTACGGATCTACAGTAAAGCCCTCACCCAGGACGAAATCCTGGAGGCGATGCGAGGCGATCCGCTGATGGCCTGGGATTTACGCCCGACCAACGGCCGAATCCTGGAAGTCGATACCGTCTCGTCCGTCACCTGGCGGCCCGGCGACCAGGCTTCGCAACACGACGTTTACTTCGGCGACGATATGGACGCGGTCTCCAATGCGGATGCCTCCGATACGACCGGCGTCTATCGCGGCCGGCAGAACAATACCCTCTTTTCACCGCGAGAAGGCTTCGAATGGGGCCGGACGTACTGCTGGCGTATCGATGAGCTTAATAATGACGGATCCATTACGAAGGGCAGACCCCGCGTGATTAACGTCGCTGACTATCTGGTTGTGGATCATTTCGAGGACTATAACGACTATACGCCCGACGAGATATGGAATACGTGGATCGACGGATTCGGCTCTACGACGAACGGCGCTTTGGCCGGCCATCCCGAACCGATTGATTTCTCCATAGGAGAGCACTACGTCGAGACCGCGACCGTCCATAGCGGCCGCCAGTCGATGCCTCTTTACTACGACAATAACCTCAAGTATTCGGAAGCGCTGAGAACGTTCGCCTCCCCGATGAACTGGACCCGCCACGAGGTCACGGAATTGTCGGTGTGGTATAACGGGGATTCGGCCAACGCCGCCGAGCCGATGTATGTGGCAGTCGCCAACAGCACGGGCAGCCCCGCGGTCGTCTATAACAACGATCCGAACCTGATGACGACCACGTGGACCGAGTGGATCATCCCCTTGCAGGCATTCGCCGAACAGGGCGTGAATTTGGCCAGCGTGAACAGCATCGCCATCGGCCTGGGCACCAAGGGCAATACCACCGCAGCCGGCGGCTCGGGCGTGCTGTATATCGACGATATCCGGCTCTATCGCTCCCGACCGGTGGCCGTTGAAAACTTCAGCTTCGAGCAGCCCGGCACGGAAAAACAGACGGGCTTCGATGACGTGCCCGGCTGGAATACCGACGGGCCGTGCGCCGATTCGGGCGTGGAAACCGGCTACACGCCGACCGACGGCGACTGGACGGCCTACCTGATGAGCGGCGATCCGTCCGTCTGGCAACTCACGGACCATACGATGACGAAGTGGGACGTGCTGGAACTGAAAGTGGACGCCCGGATCACATGGGCCGCGATGACATTGAAGATGAACCTCTACTATGACGATAACGGCGCCCGCGTTCCGGTAGCGAGCAGCGAAGTGGCCCTGACGGACGACATGCAGGAATACGTACTCTCCTTCTCGGCCGGCGACGTTCCGGATGCAGTAGGGCATAAAATCGGGATCGAATTCTCGAACGTCAGCGAAGGCAATACCTGGATCGGTTTAGACAACGTACAGTTGGAACTTTCGGCGCAGTAAATCGTTAACCCGGGAAATCGTTTTCGCGACGTATGCACGTTTTATAAATTCAGGGCCTGTATCGATGGATGCAGGCCCCTTTTTTGATGCTCTTACCCCCCGCTGTCATCCCTGCGAAAGCAGGGAACCGCGAACGCAAAGAATAGAGTGGATTCCCGCCTTCGCGGGAATGACAGATAATATTGCCTTTGACAGTGAAAGTAACGAGCACTATAATACCTCGCGAACAAAGTCGATTTAACAGATAGTGTCGTGGGCATCCTGCCCGCGATTCGAGGGCGCGATGCCCTCGACACGGAATGGATGGGTATCGCCCATACAATGGATTGAACCATGATGATGACGAACAATACGATAGCGGCCCTATTGCGGCCATCTGAGAAAACGTGGGCGGGACTCTACGATTTCGGATTGATCTTCGCCGGCTCCTTTCTGATTGCCTTGAGCGCTAAGGTGCGATTTTTGCTTCCCTTTAGCCCCGTTCCCATTACAGGCCAAACCTTCGCTGTACTGATGATCGGCGCCTTGCTGGGTTCCCGGCGCGGGAGCCTGACGGTACTGGCCTATCTCATTCAGGGCGTTGCGGGGATGCCCGTCTTTACCTTCGGAGGCGGCTTTGCCGTATTATTCGGCCCGACGGGAGGCTACCTGATCGGCTTCATCCCCGCTGCCTATCTTACGGGACGGCTAGCTGAAAAAGGTTGGGACCGACGAATTGGTACCACGATTCTCGCCATGATAATTGGCAATGTCGCTATCTATACCTGTGGATTGTTCTGGCTGGCCTGTTTGATGGGCTTTAGCACGAAAGTCTTCACCGTCGGCGTGTATCCCTTCGTCATCGGCGACTTGCTGAAAATCACCTTGGCCTCAATGCTGTTGCCATTAGGTTGGAAACTGCTCGAATCGGCCGGATTGGGCAGCAAGCCAGAAAACCGAACATAACGCGGGCCGATCTGTCTTGGCGCTCTGCTTGTCACAAATTGTACAATCACAACCGAGCCCAAACATCCTTGGCTCTCTTAGCGAGCGATTTCTGACGATTGCCTATCTCTTTTTCTGTCCAGTTTTTGAGTTTTGTGAGTTCGGATGTCAATTTGTATTTCGATGTCTCATATAATTTCTTTTTTTCACTAAATAAGGTACTTTCGCAGTCACGATTCATCGGCCCCGTCAGTATTGTCAGGTTCCCGATTCGACTGCAGTTTTGTTCCAAGAATTCTTTTTTCCTCATGTAAGAAGGCCACTTATTGGAAGGGCTCTTTGGGAGGATATGCTCAACAGTTAATACGTCAGGATTTGGTATAAGACTGTCATCACCAGAGATGCTCATTTCAGTTTTTGCTAGAAGATACTTAATAATTCGAGGGCTTGAAAGGGTCTTCTCTTTGAAAGCTGTAATGAATTCCTCGTCGGATGGACAGATACTTCCCAAAATTTCTTGGACATTCTTAAGCTTGACTTCTTGCAGCCTCATTTGGCTACTTGCGCGTGCATATGCTGTTTCCAAGTTGCCTGTTCCCTTGGCACAGATGATACTGTAGCGAACTGTTAACGCGACTATCCATGATAAAACTTTGACAAGCTCTTTTTGCCTTGCAAAATAGGTAGAGAGAATGAGAGGATAACACTGAACTGGACCAAGAATCAGAATTTCCTCGAGCAGCGATTGACAAGCCGGGCCAAACTTGGCCCAAAGCGTATGTTCTGGATTTCGGATAGCATCATACACTTGAGCTGATTCCCTAAGAGAAGCAACGTAATTAACCGCTTTCGGATTCGTGCGGATTTGACCTTTAATCTTTTTGTATAACTCTTTCTCACGTGTCTGACCATGACGGCTCATCCATTCGTGTCGTATGTAAGTCTTCATATACTCTTGGCCAATAAGAGCTACGGTTTCAGTCCACTTGTGTTTTGTTTCCTCAAGGCGCTTACCCGCTTTGCTAAATAGAAAATTCTTGAGCATATCAGAAAGAGTAAGGTCTATCCCTCTATCATTTAGGGTCTCAAAGAGGACATAGGCTGAATCCTCTGAGGCCGTAATTATCTGGATACATGATATCGAATCCGTAAGGGCCTCTACGACGCTAGACAAAAATTCGGTGTTCTTGAAGTTATCAGAGGCCTTCCTAATACTTTCATGGAGCAAAAGGTATGCTCGAGTAAGAAGGCGATTGCTCAACACAGTTTCCCTATTTCGTTGCAAAGCCTTAAGTTCTGCAAGATCGATGGACTTCTCGATCACCTGCATGAAAAGACCGTTGTCGATTTCGTTTAACGATAATCGCGGTGCGGCCTCCATGGTCTTGAGATCTCTTGTACACAGGTATTGCATTTCAATGTGGTTAGCCCGTTGGTTATCATCAATACTCTGAAAACCATCGCGTATGGCTGCCAGGAGGAGGGATACTGTGGCAAGCCTCTGTTGTCCATCTACAACCTCAAGTGAACCATCAGATTTTGATATGAAGACCATTGATCCAAGAAAGTAATTTTCTTCCTCTCCATAGAGGATTCCCTGAAGGTCGTCCCAAAGATCAGAGACTTCATTTTTGGTCCAAGAGAAGCTACGCTGATATACAGGAACCTTCAAGAATCGCTTGTCACCAAGCAGACTTCCGATAGTTCTCTGTTCAGAAGTGATCGCTGATGTTTGTCCTTTGCCCGTCATAATTACTCCACCCTGTTAGCCTATGCACATAGTCTCGCATGGCCCAAAAAGCACATTAATAGAGTAATCCCATTTCAAACACTGTAGCGCTTGCCTTAGTAATGGCATAACACACGGATTGATGAGATGCGA
>CAYZAT010000201.1:0-8257 GCA_964476475.1 uncultured Pirellulales bacterium | reverse complement strand
TGTCGTCAATCGTCAAACTAATCATTTTTTGTCATCTCTCTTGTATCAAAACGATAAAGTGAACCATTTCTGGCGTGTTCATATAAAAAGTCGATTTCCGGGTGCCCCACCACAAGGGTATGGAGGGTCTCTTGAATGTCGCCCATCGGCTTGCAGTCCGGATGGCTGGAGACGAACGTGGCCCTGACGGTCGTTCCCCGGCCGGGGCGGGAATCCAATTCGATCTTCCCCCCTGTTTCCCTGGCGGCCTGGGCGAGCAGGGGCAGTCCCAGGCCGACTTTTCGCGTCGTTCGAGTCGTAAAGAACGGATCGAGCGCTTTTTGACGCGTCTGTTCGTCCATCCCTCTGCCGTCGTCTTTGATTTCGATGGTCAACACGTCGTTCTCCGGATCTTCATTGATTCTGATTTCGATTCTTTTCGCCTCACTGGAAATTGAATTTTCTGCGACGTCCAAAATATGCAATGATAGATCTTCCATAATTAATTTAAGGCAAAGCTCCTTCCCGTCTCATGGCCCAAGGCCTTTTTGATTTCGTCCAAAGAGGGCTCTTCCAGGGTAAAGGTTGTACACTGGGCTCCAATATCCTGAAGGAAATGGGCATCCGAAGAGGTAATGACCGGATAGCGATATTGACTGTTCGTGGAGCACGGTCTGGCCACCTCGACGGCATCCAGGCTCAATCCTTTGGGAATGAAACCTAATTGACCGACCAGGCTGAACCGCTCGCGGTCCACGTGAGCGGCGATGGCCAATCCCGAACGCTCGTGAATCGCCTTGACGAGTTGCTCGACGTTCAGGGTCGTCGCCCCGATCAACAGTCGGCGGTTGTCTCCCACGATGCGGTCCCATTCGTCGATGACGGTCTGGGGACCAAACGAATCCTCGTAATTTTTTCCGGGCAGGTGGGCATAGACCAATTGCTGCATGGCCATCAGGGCGGATTCCTCTTCGAAGAATCCCAGAATGTGGGCTTCCTCGCTCGAGGTGATCTCCATCCCGATAATGACCGAAAGCCCTTGGCGACGGCCGGCTTTGACCACCGCCATGGCGTTTTCCGCTGAATTGTGATCGCATATTCCGATCATATCCAAACCCATTTTCCGTGCCTGTTCGACGATTGCCGTCGCCTGCATCCGGTCGTCGGCACAGGGAGAAAGGCAAGTATGCACGTGCAGATCGGTTCTTACCTTTCTCATCATTTCATTCCGGTAATCCCGAGCTCGTACAGCTTGCCGACCAGCTCGAACGTCGGCATCTCGGTCACCATAATCACAATATTCTCTGCTTCCGCCTTTTCGAGCGTTTCCTGCTCAGGCTCTCTGCCGTTGACCAAAATGATCCCCGCGAGATTCTTCATACTGGCCACCGCCACCGTATTCTGATGGATCTGCAACGTGATCCAAAGGTCGCCATCCTCGCTGTTGGCCAGAACGTCGCTGAGCAGGTCGCTGGCGTATCCGCGGGTTACCTCGCAATCCAGGTAGTTCTGTGCGGATCGAACGCTTAACTTGAGTTTTTCAATCAGTTCCCTGAGTTTCACGGTGTATCCCATCCTCAATAGAGATGTAGATCTGCAAATGCGTTCCTTTGCCGACGGTTGACCGCAGGCCCATTTTGCTGGCGCACTTGCGAATGTTCACAAGCCCCATCCCCGCTCCGAAGCCCAGTTCTCGAACCCATTCCGGCGCGGTTGAATAGCCCGGCTGAAGGGCCTTCTCGATGTCGGGGATACCGGGCCCCGAATCTTTGACCCTGACGAGAATCTGGTGCGGCTCCACGCGGGCGTAGATATGCCCGCCGTCCGTGTAGATAACCATGTTCATTTCCGCTTCGTAGGTGGCGATGGCGACCCGGCGGACAACCTGGGGGTCCAACCCCAGCCGCTGCAACGTCGCCTTCAGCCGGCTGGCGCCTTCCCCGGCATGTTTGAAATCGTGGCCGGATACATTATATTGAAAGAACAACGACACTTTATCGGCGAGAATGTCTTCAAAAAAGTGTTTGATCCGATGACGGTAAATTTCTTCTTCCTTGTAGCGGTCGATCTCCAGCTTTTCCAGCAAACCCTCAACAATGGCCCCTTTCGTGATAATCCCCAGGAGCCGGTCGTTCTGGTGGTCGATCACGGCGAAACGACCGAAACCGTATTTCGCGAATTTGTTGACGGCCTGGGTGAGCGGCTCGTCGGCATAAAGCGTCTGAACGTTTTTCGTCATCTTCTCATGGATCGGGCAGTCCGGTTCCCGGTTCGCCAGCCACTTGAGAAAATCCTCGATGCTGATAATGCCGACCAGCTTGCCGCCCTCCACGACCGGCGTCCCGGAGATGCGTTTATCACGCAGGATTTCTCTCAGGCGGCTCATCGGCGTTTGCGGCGTCACGGTCACGACGTTCGTCTTCATCACCTCGCCGATGTTGATCTCGTAAATGAGCTCCTGGACTTTACTGATTTTATTATCCAGCACCATGCGAACGTTTCCCGTTAGAGATTATTTCCTGTACTCAGAACAGCCCGGCAATCCCTGTTTCCACAACCGCCCGCACGATTCGAACATCGGTATCGGCGTCGTCAGCAGGGGAATATTCTTGGACTCAGCCATTTCAACCGTCGTCGGACCGGGTTTCTTCCCGCGAACGAAGCAAATCGCCGCCAGGTCCGCCATCTCCGCGGTGCGAACGACTTGCGGATTCGTTAGGCCGGTCAGCAAGAGAGAGTCCGGCTTGACGTACGACAAGACATCACTCATCAGGTCGCAGCCGCACGCCATCTTCACCTCCTGGTTCAGGAGATTACGACCGACGAGGACTTCCGCTTCCAATATCTTCTTCACGTCTTCTAATGTCATGCTACTAACACCGCATCGAACTTGCAGACGTCGGCACACACGCCGCATTTAATACACTTGTCAGGATCGATGACCTGGGGTTGCTTCACGTCGCCCGAAATCGCCTCCTGGGGACATTTCTTGCTGCACAACCGGCAGCCGGTGCATTTGTCTTTATCGATCTGATAGGTAATCAGCGCCTTGCACACGCCCGCCGGGCACCTCTTGTTCTTGATATGCTCCTCGAATTCCTCTCGAAAATGTTCCAGGGCGCTTAAAACCGGGTTCGGAAGGCTCTGCCCCAATCCGCACAACGAGGCGTCCCGAACCGCGTGGCCCAATTCTTCGAGTAATTCGATATCGCCTTCCTGTCCTTCCCCGCTGCATATCCTGTTCAAAATCTGGAGCAGGGCGTACGAGCCTTCCCGGCACGCGGTGCATTTACCGCAGGATTCGTCGTTGGTAAATTCAACGAAATACCTTGCGACGTCCACCATGCAGGTTGCCTCGTCCATGACGATCATGCCGCCGGAGCCCATCATCGATCCGGCCTTGGCTAACTGCTCGTAATCCACCGGTAAATCGAGCAGCTTGGCCGGGATGACACCGCCTGACGGTCCCCCGGTCTGAACGGCCTTGAACTTTTTGTCCTTGGGAATGCCGCCGCCAATGTCGAAAACGATCTCCCGCAAGGTGATTCCCATCGGCACCTCGACCAGGCCGGCGTTGTTGACGTTCCCGGCCAACGAGAAAACTTTCGTTCCTTTGCTCGTTTCGGTCCCGATTTCAGTGAACCACCTGGCGCCCAGGTTCATGATGACCGGAACGTTCGCCCAGGTCTCCACGTTGTTAATCACCACCGGTTTGTCCCACAGGGTGGTGCGGGGAGGCCGTTGCCTCGGCTCGGGCGGTTTGCCTTCGATGGACGCCACCAAGGCGGTTGTTTCGCCGCAGACGAAGGCGCCGGCCCCTTTGAAAATTTCCATATCGAAATTGAATCCGGTCCCCAGGATGCCCTCTCCCAGCAGACCGTATTCTCTGGCCTGTTCGATGGCCCATCCCATTCTTTTGACGGCCAACGGGTATTCCATTCTCAGATAGACGTACCCTTTCGAGGCGCCGACGGCATAGGCGCCGATCGTCATCCCCTCGATGATGGAATGGGGGTCGGCTTCGACAATGCTCCGGTCCATAAAGGCGCCGGGGTCCCCTTCGTCGGCGTTGCAGACCACATACTTGGGCGTCCTCGGATCTTTTCTGCGGCTCTCCCACTTGCGCCCGGTGGGAAACCCCGCTCCGCCTCGTCCGCGCAAGCCGGAATCGGAGATTTCCTTGATCACCTCTCCCGGCGTCTTCGACGTCAGGACTTTGGCCAGGCCTTTGTACCCGTCGCGGGCAATGTATTCTTCGATCTCGTCGGGATTAATCATGCCGCGATTTCGCATGGCGATCAGCCGCTGGTCCTTGAAGAAAGGAATCGCGTGCAGTTCCGGGATGGGGCTTTCCCCGCCGGGGGGAACGTACATCAGTTTTTCAACCGGCCGGCCTTTGAGGAAATGCTCCTCGACGAGATGCGCGATATTGTCAGGCGTGAGGTATTGGTAGAAAATCCCGTCCGGCTTGACGACCATCAGAGGCCCTTGCGCGCAAAAGCCGTTGCAGCCGGTCATCACGATCTCCACTTCGTCCTGGAGGTGATGCTTGTCGATTTCCGCCTCGAGGATCTCTTTTATCTTGAAGGCTCCGTTCGAGACGCAGGCGGTCCCGGCACAAAGCATCACTTGTGTTCGAGTACCCTTCATTCAAAATCTCCTTTGGATTCAACCCGCTATCCGACGCGCTCGCTGCCGGTGGCCAACGCGTATGCCTCGACCACCTTTCCCCCCATCACATGTTCGGCGAAGACCTTTTTCGTTTTCGCCTCATCCAGGTCCACGTATTTGACCGGTGTTTGCCCTTTAGTCTCCACCGTGATCATCGGCTCGCGACTACAGAGCCCGGCGCAGCTCGATGCGGTCAGAATCACATCTTTCACCTGTTCTTTTTCAACCAGCTCCATCAGCGTGCTCATCACTTTCCTCGAACCGGCGGCGATACCGCACGTCCCCATGTGCACCGTGATCTTCGCCCGGCCTTCGCCTTCCCTTAGGAGCATGGTTCTTTTAATCTTTTCCCCAATCTTATCGAGATCCTCAGGCTTGATCTTTGCCATCGCGTTCTCTCCTTGTTAGGTGTACTGGCCCAGAATATCCTGGGTCATCGTTTGATTCACGTATCCGAAGATATCATCGTTGACGGTGATGACGGGGGACTGGCCGCAACATCCGAGGCAATTGACGGTCTCCAGGCTGAACCGGCCGTCCTCCGTCATGCCGCCGACTTCGACGTTCAATTCTCTCGCAAAGGTATCCAGAATGCGCTGCGCGCCCTTGACGTAGCAGGCCGTTCCCGTACACACGCGGATGACGTGTTTGCCTTTCGGCGCCAGGCTAAAGGCGTTGTAGAAGCTGGCAATCCGGAGAATGTGCTCGATGGGGATGTGCTTGATCTCGGCCACCCGGCCGAGCGCTTCCGGGGGCAGCCAGTTGAATTCCTCGTTGATATCGTGCAGGATGGGCACGATAATTTCCGCGCCGCCCTCGTAGCGGTTGAGAATATCGTCCACTTTCACCCTCATGCTCTCTTCGATCTGCACCGGCTCGCGCCCGGGCTGATCGAGATAGACGATATTTCTGACGAGGCAGTGCTCGACGCACTCGCCGCAGCCGGTGCACTTGTCCGGATCGACGTAGCGCGCCTTCTTGCGGATGCGAACGTTAAAGTTCCCGGCCTCACCCTCAATCGATTCGATCTCGGAATAGGTCAGTTTTTCGATATTCAGATGCCGCCCGCAATCGACCATCCGCGGAGCCAGGGTGCACATCGCACAATCGTTGGTCGGGAACGTCTTATCGAGCTGCGACATCACGCCGCCGATCGACGGGTTCTTTTCGACGAGATAGACCTTGTAGCCCGCCTCCGCCAGATCGAGTGACGCCTGCATACCCCCGACTCCGGCGCCGACCACTAAGACGGCCCCCACCTTTGAGCTTGTTTTCTGGATCATATATGCCTAACCTTCAATTTTTCAGAACTCCTTGTTAACGTCTATCGGGGTCATACCTATGAAATGCCGGACAGCAGTGCATCCGGGCGGGTGAAGTGTTTTTTCAATCCTAACCGGTCCGGCGGGACACCAAACGCCAACGCCATTAGTTGTGTGAAGTAGAATATGGGGATACCATACTTCGTCTCGTATTCTTGTTCGACCTCGGCCTGCCGCGTGTCCAGATTCACATGACAAAGCGGACAGGCGACGGCAATCGCGTTGGCTCCGATCGTCTGGGCTTCTTCGAGCAGGTCGTGGGTCAGTTTTAGGACGACCTCCGTCCGCGTCATGGCCAGGGCGCCGCCGCAACATTCCGTTTTGTACGACCAGTCGAGCGTGTTAATCCCCACGGCGCGGAGTATGTTGTCCATCGTCATCGGGTATTCGCATTCGTCGAATTGCATGACCTTCGAGGGGCGGGTCAGAAGACACCCGTAGTAGCATGCAACTTTCAATTCGGGAAACGATTGAGTGACCTTTCCTGTGAAATCGACGCCGTTGTCGAAAATCTCGAGCGGACTCAGGACCTTCATGGATTCGGGTAAAGGGGCATCGATGGCCCGGCTGATCTGCTCGGCGATTTGGGGATCTTCGCTGGCCTCGTGCACGGCCGTTTTCAGACGCGCAAAACACGATGCGCAGGGGGCCACGACGTCGCTCAATCCCATGGTCTTGGCTTGCCGCAAATTTTCATAGGGCAGCGCCAGCGACAGCAGCCGGGACGTGCAGTGGGCCGGAGAGGTTCCACAGCAGATCCAACCTTTGATTTCTTCAATGGCGATGCCAAGCTCCTCGCAAACCGCCCGAAACGAGATATCGTACTCGGAACCGGTGGAGTGAAGTGAGCAACCCGGATAATAGGCATACTTCGCTGTCATTCTCTATTAACCTCCCGGTATCATTCAATATTTATCTTCTGTAGGGTGTGCAACAGAATGTTGCACACGCGAAACCTTCCCGGTCAAAAAACCACGTGTGCAACAAGTTGCACACCCTACGTTTTCGTTTAGTTCACTTCAGTTCACTTTCTTTTTCTATGCGTTTAACGCGTTGAAAAATCTTCCACGTAGTCAGGGCCCCGGTGAGGATGGGAATGAGCTTGAGCTTGCCTTTTTGGAACATTTTCATGCCCATGCCCATGTCCTTGAAGACGTCGAACGTCCGCATCTTCAGACCGACGATCATGCCGACTTCATACATTCGCCCACACTTCTTGATATTCGCCAGCGCCGCCTTATAAAAGGCCGCTACGTCGGGAACCGTGGGCTTGATTCCTTTTTTCAGGGCCGTAATCTTCACGGCGTCCATCACCTTGGCAACGTCCACTTCCTGCGGACACCGCGTCGTGCACGTCTCGCAGGACGCGCATAACCACATCGTCTTGCTATTGATGACCAAATCGTCCATACCGAGGCGAATCGCGTGGATCAGTTGGGCGGGCTTGTAGTCCATCGCATAGGAGATGGGGCATCCGGCCGAACATTTTCTACATTGATAGCAAAGGTTGACGTTCTGGCCGCTCTCGCGCAGAACCGATGCCGCTAAGGGCGAGTGCGACGTGAGGGTTTGATTGGATTCGGTCATATCTTACCTTCCCGTTCAACTTCGTTCAGGGCATGCTTACTCCCGTGAGAATAAACACTCTTTCCCGTCGAAAAATTGGTCCGCTTTCGGCGGATCGTCTGGTAAAGATGAAAACCCCATTAGGATAGGAATTACTTTCCCAGTCATAATGGGGTCGTCCTCCCCAATGACAAAGGGGTTATCTTACCGAGCAAAACCAGGCTATTTTCCCATTCCGGACAAATAAAGCAAGAGAAAATTCCCCATTCATCAAAAAAAGATAGTGACATTGGATATCCCTAAAAAACGCAGGCCTAATACGACATAACAAAAAACGCGCACAAAAAAACAAGAAGTTGAAAAATAGTAGCATGGATCGGGCCCCTGGGATTGGATCGAGAAAAAAATCGTTTGGGCAGATGGCCCAATGAGGGCAACCCGGGGGGGATAGGGACATCTGGGGCCCCCCGACCGATTTTTCTCGGCGGGACACGTTACGGTGGTGCTTCTCCTTTTTAATACTATGCCTACAAGAATAATAGAGTTTCTTAAAATCTCGACGGCTGTTCGAGATGAATAACGAACATCGGTCGGAGTCAAACAAAACCTGTTTTTGTTGATATTTCCAATAAAATCCGTCCTTCCAGGCCTTAAAACACTTCCACCGGGCGGTTTTACTTGACAGAAAGCGGCTGATTTTGTAATAATACAATTTTTAA
>CAYZAT010000200.1:0-8283 GCA_964476475.1 uncultured Pirellulales bacterium | reverse complement strand
CGTAAAAACCTCTGCTACCCAACTGAATTGTAAGGGGAGTGGTTTCAAATCCGATGATACGAATGAATACATGTTCGGATATGAAGGAAATTCTCGCGCCGGGCGGGCCGATCTCGAAATCCCTGGGTAGTTTCGAGGTCCGACCCGAGCAGGTCCGAATGGCCGGCGCGGTCCAGAAGGCCCTCTTGGACGGTCGGCACCTGGCCGTCGAGGCCGGGACCGGCGTCGGTAAGAGTTTCGCGTATCTGATTCCCGTCGCCGATTTAGTGCATCGTGGGGCGGGAAAAGCGGTCATTAGTACGTTCACGATTACCCTTCAGGAACAGCTCGTTCATAAAGACATCCCGCTTTTACAGAATTGCCTACTGCAAGACATCAACGCCGTCCTGGCCAAAGGCCGGGGCAATTACCTTTGTCGGCGCCGTCTGAAATTCACCGTTCAGCGGCAACAAGTCCTTTTCGAACAGTTCGCTTCCGATATCGAGCGGATCGGTCATTGGGCTGAGGAAACTGAAGATGGCTCGCTGAGCGATTTGCCGTTTCTGCCCCACCATCGGCTCTGGGATAAGGTCAACAGCGAGCACGGCAACTGTCGCGGCCGCAAGTGCCCGCATTTTCAGGATTGCTTCTACTGGCGCGCTCGAAGGCGATTGGATACGGCCCAAATCATCGTAGCCAATCACGCTCTGCTGTTTAGCGACCTCGTGCTCAAGGACGAGGGGGCACAGTTAATGCCGGACTACCGGTACATCATTATCGACGAAGCGCACAATATCGAGCGCGTCGCCGAGGACCATTTCGGGATCAACATCAGCAACCACCGAATCCGCTTCCTGCTCGACGGCCTATACAACACACGAACCCGCAAAGGACTCCTGACCTTTATGGGCGCCGATGAGGCGATTGACGCCGTCGGCCAGGTCGGCAGACAGGCCACCCGCTTTTTCCGCCGCGTTCGCGAGTGGTACGACAGCGCCAAACAGGAAACGAACGGTCGGTGCCATCGAAACTGCATCGAAGATACTCTCTCGGGCTATCTGAGGAATCTCAGGTCGGAACTGGTCAAGCTGGGTAGGGGTATCAAGGACGAGGATGAAAAATTTGAGATTCAACGCTACACTCTTCGCTGCGAAGCCTTAGTCCAGGACCTGGAAAACTTCTTACAGCAAAAGCAGGTCGATTACGTCTATTGGGTGGAGGCCAGTGAAAATCGCAAGACCACCGTGCGTCTGAGAAGTGCGGCGGTGGATGTCGGGCCGGACGTCAAACGGTGTTTGTTCGAGAAATACGAATCCGTCATCCTGACGAGCGCGACATTGAGCACCGGCAAAGAGGAAGATAAGTCCGGCTTCGATTTCTTTGCCGGGCGGATCGGCCTGGACGATTACGACGCCCTCAAGTTAGGCTCGCCATTCGAGTATGAAAAACAAGTGACAATGTATATCGAGAAGGATTTGCCGAACCCGAACGACAAGGCGTTTATCGAGGCCGCCGCAGACGTCTTGAAAAAATACATACACAAAACACAAGGCCGGGCCTTCGTGCTTTTTACGAGCTACGCGATGCTCGATGAGATGGGCGAAAAACTCTCCGGATGGCTCGCGAAGAATCATATCGAACTGCTCCGGCAGGGATCGGACGTGGACCGAACCGCCCTTTTAAAACGATTTAAGGAAGAGGGGAAAAGCGTGCTGTTCGGAACGGACAGCTTCTGGCAAGGCGTGGACGTGCCGGGCGAGGCGTTGTCCAACGTGATGATCGTCCGCCTGCCGTTCGCGGTGCCCGATCAACCGCTGCTGGCCGGGCGGCTCGAACAAATCCAGCAACAAGGCGGCAATCCCTTCCGCGACTATCAACTACCCTCGGCCATCATCAAGTTCAAGCAGGGCTTTGGCCGGTTGATCCGCAGCAAGACCGACACCGGCATCGTCGTCATTTTAGACGCCCGCATCCTCAACAAATCCTACGGCCGCCAATTTCTCGCCGCGATTCCCAAATGCAAGGTAGAAGTTGTTTCCGATTCTCACGCCTCGCCCACAAATAAGAATAAAAAGTGAGTTTTTGATTTGTCTTTTCAATCGTCTGTATTATAATGCTTGCCGTTCTTTGGAAAATAGGTGTTTTCATTTTAGGTCCCCGCCCAGAGGGCGGGAGTGGATAACCAAAAGGGAACGCGGTGAAAATCCGCGACGGTCGCGCCGCTGTAAGCGTCCGCCCCGAAACTTTTTCGGGAATTCTCAGGACAACAAGCCACTGTTCAATTGACGTGAATGGGAAGGCGTCCTGGGATAGGATGCGAGTCAGAAAACCTGCCTGAAGTGATATGGCTATGAACATGTTCTCGCGATTGGAACACGGTTTATGATCGCAGAAGGCATTTTTTGCCGGCCTGCGAGGAATCCGTTGGATATGAACCGCCGTCCCCCTTGTGAGGACGGCGGTTTTTTTATTTATCGTATTCCCACGTCGCAGATGACAAGGAGAAAAAGGAACGTTCTGATTAAGAGTGTTGAGAGGAGTAGAGTTATGAGAATTCGAGGTTTGTTCATTTTAGGGTGTCTTTGTTTCGTACCCGGTCTGCTGACTGCAGCTCCGCTGGAAGTCGGCGCCGGCGTCAATACCGCGTCGGTCTATATCGAGTGGGCCGATGGTTTCAGCGTCGATTTCCTCGTGCACTTCGGCCAAACCGAATCGGACACCACGACCGGTTTGGGACTGATGGATATCGTCGAAGCCGAGACGGAACTCACCACGGTGCGTAACGACTTCGGCTGGGGCGCGTTTATCGACGGGATCAGCTATCAAGAGCACAGCAACGAGGGCTACGCCGGCGGTGAACTCTGGTGGCATTACTGGGAAAACAACGCGGGCAGCCGGAATCCCTGGCAATCATCCATGGCGGGTGCGGCAGGCCGAATCGTCGCCCACGGCGATGCGGACGGCTGGATCTACGGTCACGGCTACGAACCGGCCCCGGCGAGCGTGAATCCCTTCCTGGCCGGCTACGGCCAGTATGTTTACGATGCCAACGACTTCGCCACGGCCTGGATAGTGTACGAGCCCAACGGCATGATTAACGACTGGCTCACCGGCGATCCGTTCAACGATCCCGAGGCCGCTCTCGGCCGGCCCACGGTCGATACCAGCGGGGACGATTGGTTCATTCCCATGGATATGAACGCGCCGGTCGTCCCGGTTTATCCTCCGTTCAGAGCCTATGAGCTGGTTTACCTGGGCGAGGGCGGGACGATCACGCTCAGCTTCACCCATCCCGTTCGGGACGACGTGGAAAATCCTTACGGCATTGATTTTATTGTTTTCGGCAATCCATATCAGATCGCCGGAGCGAACCAGAGCTGGACCAACGGCAATCCCCGTTTCGTAAGCGTCGGCCCGTCAGGCGGCAACGAACCCGGTATTGTATCGGTCAGCCAGGACGGCGAAACGTGGTATAGCTTCACCAACGATCCGAATTTCATGAGTGACGATCCCGGTTTCATCAAGCGACCCGGCGACGTTGAGGACAATCCGTTTCGTGACGGATTTGCACCGACTCTGGGCCGGGTTCACGATCCGTGTTATGCGGATGTCTCCCTGGGGGATTGGAATCACTGGTGGGCCGAACCCACGAATCCGACTTTGCCGCTCGATCCGTCTTTATCGTACGCGTCATTCGATGGGATGTCCGTGGCCCGTATCGCCGAGACGTATGGGGACTCTGCGGGCGGTATCGGATTTGACCTGGCTCATCTCGATTTGCCGGTCGATCCCGATACGGGTCTCAAGTGGTTCCGGTACATTCGGATCGACGATGCGCCCGGCGCCGGCTCGCCGGAAATCGATGCGGTGGCCGATGTGAGTTGTCCGGGTGACTATCAGCATCCGAAGCCCGCCGGCGATTTGAACGGAGACTACCGAGTCGATCAGGATGACGTGGCGATTGTGGAAGGTTATATGGATCAAACCGTTACCGATCCGAGCGATCCGGCGGCGGTCGCGGATCTCAACGGCGACGGGATTGTGGATCAGGCCGACCTGGATACGGTCACGGCCAACGTCGGCGCCTGTGCCTGGGGCTGCTCGACAGAAAACCAATAGAGTGTTGGATTTGCTGCCGCGGATTGGCGGCGCCTCGTCAATCCGCGGCTTCCCTTATGAATAGGCTTGTTATGCACGGATTGAAACGACAAACCGGTTTAAGTCTCATAGAGGTGCTCGTTGTCATTTCGACGTCCGCCCTGCTGGTCGGCATCCTGTTGCCGTCTTTCGGCACGGCCCGCCAGCAAGCCCAGCGGAGTTGCTGCCTCAACAACGTGCGCCAGATGGCCCTGGCCGCACAAACGTACAGCACCGCCTATGACGATCATTATCCGCCGGCCTATCGTACCGAGCGCGTGAATGACACTCGTCGGTACCTGGCCTGGGATTTTAATACCTGGAAAGACTGGAACCGGCCCGAACCCGTCGAACACGTCGAACCCGGCTTGTTATGGATGGGACGAACGGTTGAGCAGATACAACAATGCCCGGCTTTCAAAGGACCCGCCAACTGGCTGGTGGATCCCTATACCGGCTACAACTACAACACCAGCTATATCGGGCTTGATGAAACGCTCCAGCCCATTGATTCGATCAAGACGACGGACGTGTGTTCTCCAACCCAAACCGCGCTATTCGGCGACGGAGAATACACCGGCGGGGCCAATAAATTCATGCGGGCCCCGTTCTCGAATCCCCGCGACGCCGGCTTCAGCGACGCTTTTCGTCACGCCGGTGCGCAGGGTTTCCGCCATTTGCATACAACCAACGTGGCCTTTTGTGACGGCCACGCCGATTTTCTTAACGAGGTGCATACTAACACCGATCCGGCCAGCCGGGACATCCTCGAACAACACAATCAAACGCATGATAACAAGATCGGTTTTCTCTCGACGGATAATCGCCTCTACGACCTGAAATAATCGGCAGTTTAAGAACATCCTCCCTCTCAACCGATCCTCATGCCCTGTCATGACAAGAATGATGCGAGAATGTCATTGGATATCCACACACCTTGCGTTCGGAAAAAGAACCTCTTCCGGCATCAGTGTCGTGTCAGGTTTCATTAGATCGATAGAAACCGCTCCGCCCCGGGCCGTCGCTCACGAGCAGCCACACGAAAAACGGTCCTCCGAGCAGCGCCGTGACAATGCCGACCGGGATTTCAGCCGGGGCGATCAGCACGCGGGCCAGGATATCACACACGGTCAGAAAAGTGCCGCCGAATAAAAAGGCGGCCGGGATTAATACGCGGTGATCCGAACCCACCAGGAGGCGACAGATGTGCGGGGCCATCATACCCACGAAGCCGATGGGACCGCATCTCGCCACCATACCGCCGACCATCAGAGACGTGGCCAAAAACAAAACGTTCTTGACGACTTTCAGATTCAGGCCCCGACTGATCGCTAAGGCCTCGCCGGTGGTTAGCAGGTTAAGCTCCTTGCCCATACAGAAGATAACCGCACTGCCGCAGAACGAGGGGCCCGACTTCCCGCACCGCCGAAAATCCGGTGACCGCCAACTCACCCATAAGCCAGCGCGTGATTTGAAACAGATGGGTGAAACCGCTCAGATACTGAATAAACAAGATTAAACTGGAGCAGAAAAAACTGATCGCCACACCGGCCAACAAGATCGCGCCCATGGAAAAATCGCGCCGCAAGCGGGACAGTCCGTACACCAAACAGATCGTCAACACGGCGCCGGCAAAGGCACTGAGCGTCTGCCCGGACAACCCCAGCAGGCCGAAGGCCACACCGATGCGAATGTAGAGCGCCGCTCCCAATGCCGCTCCGCCGGCAATCCCCAGGGTAAACGGTGTGGCAAGGGGATTGCAGAACATCGCCTGGAAGGTCAATCCGCCCAACGACAGGGCCGCACCGACCAAAAAGGCCATTAGGGTCCGAGGCACGCGGAATTGCCAGAAAATCTTGACGTCCGTTTCGGACGGCTTCGCAGACCAGAGCGCCGACGGAGTAATGGTCTGCATGCCGACAAACGGAGCGACCAATATCACCAGCACACTGAGAAGGCCCAAGAGGATAAGCCAGCGGGCGGGTTTCATTATCATTGCGCGCCTCCTGTCGTGACCTCCGGCAGCACCATGGGATGGCCGGTATCGGGATGAGTGGTCAGGAGGAAGGGATTGTCATAAACCTCCTGTAGGGTCGCTCGGGTCATAAACGACGCGGGCGGTCCGGAGAACAATACCCGCCCTTCCTTGAGGGCCACCACGTGATCGTGCATGAGCACCGCCCGGTTCAAGTCGTGGGTCGCGGTAATCATGGTCAGGTCGCGCTCCCTGTGGACTCGCGTTAGAACCGCACAGAACGCAGCCTCGTGCCGCGGGTCCAGAAAAACCGTCGGCTCGTCGAGCAGCAGGATGCGCGCTTCCTGGGCCAGGGCCGCCGCCAGTATCACACGCTGCCGCTCGCCTCCGCTCAAAGCGTGTAACGGACGATCCCTTAAGAACGCGGTGTCCGTGAGATCCAGGGCCTCGTCCACGGCGCGGCGATCCCGCTTATTTTGCCGGGCTAAAAAACCCTGGTAAGGATAACGCCCCATCAGAACAAAGGCCTCCACCGAAAAAGGCGACGTTTGCACCCCGGCCTGCGGCACATAGGCCATCCAACGCGCCAGTTCCCGATGCCCGTACGCGGCCAGGTCCCTGCCGGCCAGAGTGATGGACCCGGACCAGCCGGTGAGAATCCGATTCAGACACTTCAGTAACGTGGTCTTGCCGGCGCCGTTGGGGCCGACCAGGGCAAGGCGCTCACCCTTTCCCAGGCTCAGGGAGACAGCGTGCAACACCCGCCTTTCCGCCCGCCTTAACGACACGTCACGCACGATCAGAAGAGCATCCGACGCCGTCATGATTCGATTCCCTCCGGATGAATCACGGCGGCCATTTTTTCAAGAATCTGAATGAAACGCGGTCCGGGAACAACCACAAAATCATCGGTAAACAGAAAGACCCGACCGTGTTTGACGGCCGGCATATCGGGCAGACTATCCCACTGTTTTCGAACGTCCGCTTCGGTCAATCCACTTTCCGGCAGGTCCGCCACCATGTCGATAATGATCTCCGGCTTGAGTCGCAGGAGTCCCTCTCCCGTTATGACGGGAAAGGCCAGCGCTCCCTGTCCCCGGTACGCATTCATCCCCCCCGCCAGCGAAATTATCTCATCATAGAACCCCCCGTTCCCGGCCACGTACACCTCGTCGATCGTGGCGGATCCCATGTTCCGTCCCACACACACCAGAACGCTCGGACGCCGACCGTCGAGGACGCGTTTCTGGACGTTCGTCATGCGTTGGCGAATGTCCTGTACGAGAACCTTCGCCCGCTCCGGCTCGCCACATACCCGCCCCAACGTCGTCAAAGACTCCAGGATCGTTGCCACCTTTCGGTGATCCACAGTCAAATGCGACAAATCCAAACGCTCCAAGTCGGACAGATGGTCCGCGTGTTCGGGCATACAAACCACAAGATCGGGACGTAAGGCCATGATCGCTTCCAAATTCAGATCGTAATACCCTCCGACCTTGCTCCTGGTCAGCGCCTCCGGGGGATAGTCGCAGTAATTCGTCACGCCCACGACACGATCCCCCAATCCCAGGGCGAACAAGCACTCCGTGATACTGGGCGAAAGGGAGACAATACGCCGGTACGGCCGGCCGGCAACCTCCGACGGGGCCTTTGACGTGCTCTCAGGCGGATCCGCCGTTAGGTGCAGGGTGATCCCCAGGCCGATCCCCCCTGCGATCATCAGCGTTAACGCAATCAACCCTCGCCGGGTATGAACCATTGCTCGAATCCCATAAAAAAATCCCCGGCCCTGATCAACTCAGGTACGGGGATGCCGTTTTTAATCCTCGTTTCATAACCGCCCACCTTCAAGCCGCGGAAGGTGCAGACACAACGGTGTATTTGCGAGCAGGTCTTCTGGCTCCCGGATTAACCTACTGACTGCGTCTTCCCGTCCAAACGACAGTGACACCCTTGCAGCGTTTGTCCCCGGTTACAGCGGCGGGTCCGCGACGGAATTTCACCGTCTTCCCCTTTCAGGCCGTTTAACAGCCACTCACAAAAGTACTATTCTACTGCCAACCACGCATTTGTCGAGCATTAAAACTTTTTTCATCACGAAGAATAATAAATTTTTATCATATCTTCGTGTGCCTTCGTAATACAATCCTTCATCTTTTTGTTTTTTGTGATTGATTTTCATGCTGCGATTT
>CAYZAT010000199.1:0-8341 GCA_964476475.1 uncultured Pirellulales bacterium | reverse complement strand
ATGACTTCTCATCGACCCGAAGAACGGTACAATAGAACTGCTTTTTTTGAAACTTGTTCTTTGTGTTGGGTTAGCTGATTGTGTCATGTGAATCTCCTAAAATTTTGCTGACAGGTTTGCCGGGGTGTGGAAAGACGACGGCGATTATGAAAATTATCAATCGTCTCAACCGTGAAAAGGTGGTCGGCTTCTATACACAGGAGATTCGGCAGAAGGGCGTTCGTATAGGTTTTTCATGGAATCGCCTCGACGGCGCCGCCGGGATACTGGCTCACGTGGATATCAAAGGGCGTTTCAAGGTCGGTAAATACGGTGTGGATGTTGACGGCTTTGAGAGGGCGGTTGCCCCTATTCTGGACATCGAGCAGAACGACGCCGAACTGTTCGTCCTTGATGAGATCGGCAAGATGGAGTGTTTCTCGGAGACGTTCGTCGATGCAGTCCGGCGGCTCTTTGCCTCCGACAAGTCCGTCTTAGCTACAGTTGCCCAAAAAGGAAGCGGCTTTATCCGTGAGGTTAAGAGCTATCCCGGCGTAAAGCTGTTCACTTTGACACGTGGGAACCGAGGAAAGCTGATTTCCGACATCTCACAACACTTCTCGTTTTTGGATCACTAATATGGAGACGATTTATATCGACGGCAGCAGGGGGGAAGGGGGCGGGCAGATACTCCGCACGAGCCTGACCTTAGCTTGCATCACGGGCAAAAGTCTGCGGATGGAGAACATCCGCGCTGCCCGGCGCAAGCCGGGCCTGGCCAGACAGCATCTAAGCTGCGTCCACGCCGCCTGCCAAATCTGCGACGGCCACTGCCAGGGTGACGCTCTCGGCTCCCAGGTCCTCGATTTTCAGCCTGGTCCCATCCGAAGCAGCGATTTTACCTTCGATATCGGCTCGGCCGGCTCGGTGTCTCTGGTCATCCAGACCGTTCTTCCCGCCTTGTTCTTAGCCGGCAAACCTTCCACCGTCACCGTGACGGGCGGAACGCATAATCCGTGGGCGCCGCCGTTCGACTTTCTTCACGAGACATTTCTGCCCGCCATTGCAGATGCCGGCTTCCGGACCGATTGCCGGCTCATCAAGCACGGCTTCTTACCCGCTGGCGGTGGCAAAATCACGTTCGAGATCCAGCCGTGGCAAGCTGACGCCGGCCGGATGATAAACCTGTGTGAGCCAAGTAACAACGCACAAATAAACGCCCGGATATATACCGCCAGGCTCCCCGAACACGTTGCTCAAAAACAAAGGGCGCTCTTACTCCAAAGCAACCTAAATATCAAGCACATCGAACACATCGAGGTCACGGATTCCGACGGTCCCGGCAATTGCCTCATGATCCGGTTATGCAACGGGGGAACGGCAGTCTTCACCACATTCGGCATGCGCCGCAAGCCGTCACGGGACGTTGTCAACGAAGCGGTTACGCTCGCCGATGATTTCCTCTCCAGTGACGCGGCCGTCGATCGTTATTTAGCCGACCAGCTTTTGATCTACATGGCTCTATCCAAAGCTGGCTGCTATACAACAAACGAGCTGTCCACTCACCTGACAACCAACATCGAAACCATCAACAAATTTCTCCCAGTTAGCTTCAAAACCGAACAACAAGACCGGATTTACAGGATTTCCTGTATACCGGCATAAGAAGGCTAATGTTTATCAGTTGAATAGCAAGTTACTCCATAGTCTGTCGCTTTCGTAGCAGGTCGACAATATCTTTATGTCCCCGGCGGACCGCCTCGTCCAGTGGTGTCCGACCGAGGTTGTCTCTAATATTGACGTCCGCTCCGTTTGCAAACAATAATTCCACGATATCTTTATGGCCCCGCAGGGCGGCTCCGTGCAGAGGTGTATTCCCACCCTTATCCCTTAGGTTGGGATTAACGCCATATTCCAAAAGTAGTTTCACGATATCAGTGTGTCCACGTGCTGCGGTGTGCAAAGGTGTCGTCGCATTTGCGTTTCTCACGTTGATATCGGCACCATGAGCGAGGAGCATTTCTGTTATGTCGCGTTTACCCTCCGAGATCGCATCATGCAATGGTGTATCGCCGTCTCGATTTTTTGCATTGATATTGGCACCGTGTTCAAGAAGAAATTCAGCGAAAGGCTTATCATTGTCACGAACCGATTCGTGCAGAGGTGTAAGGTCGTCATAATTCCTGATGTTAACGTCGGCGCCGTTAGCGATAAGCAATTCGACTACTTCTCTGTGACTTCTATCTTCATGTCTCCGATCGCGCTCAACTACCAGCGTCGTTATGAATGGACCCGGGTAGTGATAATGAGTACGCCAGAGTGCACAGTGAAGCGGCGTTCGACCATGTTCGTTTTTTGCAGTCTTGACGTCGATACCGGCGTCGATGAGTTTTTTTACCAGGTCCTTGAAGCCAGCTGAGGTTGCCATGAACAATAGCTGTTGCTTTTCTTTGTCCGAACGACCAATTTCTGCACCGCTATTCAGAAGAAACTTTGCGATCTCGTTATGATTCGCTCGTAATGCTTTGATGAGCGGCATATCACCATAACTGCCCTTTGTATTGACATCAGCACCGTTGGTCACGAGGAGTTCCACGAAATTAGAGTCCTCAGTAAAAAAAGCTGCAACGTGCAGAGGGGTGTCGCCGTCTTCATTCTTTGCATTTACGTCTGCACCATGATCAATGAGCAGTCTGGCTATATCAAAAGAAGGAGGTTGTCTGTGAAAGCTTGAGACAGCTATATGCAATGGTGTTTGACCGTCATTGCCTTCGCCAACCTGATCGGCACCTCCATCAATCAAGATGTTTACAGCCTCGATATCTCTGTTCCGTACAGCCAGATGCAAGGGAGTTTCCTCGTACCAAGCTTCTGTTATATTGGGATCCGCTCCGTGAGCCAGGAGCATTTTAGCTATGTGCTTGTGACCCTTCTCGATTGCCTGGTATAGCGCAGTCTCGCCGGATGATCCTGCTCCAGCATCAAGATCGGCGCCGTTGGTAATGAGCAGCTCTACCATATCTTTCTGACCTTCCCGGGCGGCGTAGAGAAGTGCGGTTTCATGGTAGTTACCACATTGGACATTGACATCGGCTCCGTTGGCTAAAAGGATCGCTACAATTTCCTTGTGGCCGGCGGCCAAGGCGAGGAATAATGGTGTCCAGTCTCCTTCGTCTGTTTTTGCATTGACATCGGCGCCGTTTAATATGAGCACGTCCGTGGCTTCTTTGTGGCCCTCCTGAGCGGCACAGTGCAGAGCCGTCCAGCCGTTTTGGTCTTTGGTGTTGACATCGTCACCGGCTGAAAGCCGGGCTTGGATTTGTTGAATATTGCCGGATTTGGCGGCCCAGTGGAGTGGCATCGAGGTCAGGTCCGGCTTCTTCCGGCAGCCGACGAAAAGCATTAAAAACGTCGAAATAAGGCAAAAAAGGCTACTTTTTCTCACTTTGAGTTACCTCGAACAGGTGCACAATCTGCGTTCCACTACATATATAGAGGCACACAGGTAAGAAAACGTTACAGTTAAAATCTCTCGCAATCGGTCATTTTCCAATCCGCTATAAAACCTAAATCGCCCGCTGGAAAAGTCTTGCCAAATCATGCAACAAGGACTACAGTATTGCAAAACATAATCCCCGGCAGAGCAACGGTGAAGCAGGGTCAACGGATGATCGTGTGCCCTGGATGCTTTGACAGGAGGCACAAAGTAGATGCAGACAGAGATGACGTTCCGGACCTTGATCGACCTGTTTAACGAATCCCTCGACGATATCCAGCCCTCGGATAAGATCTGCCTGGAGGTCGTCCGGGCGGACCGTTGGGAGACCCTCACCTTCGAGCAATTGCGGACGCGGGCGCGTGACTTCGCCGTTTGGCTGGTTCAGTCCAGAGGCATCCGCGTGGGCGACAACGTCGCCATCCTCGGCAAAAACCGCGCGGACTGGGACGTGGCGCTGTGGGGGACGATCCTCGCCGGCGCCAGGCCGGTGCTGATCGATCCGGAAAGACCCGTCGATGGCGTCACATACCATCTCATGCATACGGATACCCGGATATTGATCGTAGCGGATGATTATCAGAATGCCGCCGCCCGGCAAGAGCTGGAGGCATTCGCCGTCAGTCACGATATGACGGTTGTCCGGATGACGGTGCATGAGAAGGTCGGCCTGAATCGCGCGGACGTCGATGAGCTGCTCAGCAGCATTCGCGCGAAAATCGACTCGGATGATACGGCCGTGATTCTGTGCACGTCCGGCACCACGGGCGATCCGCGGGAGGTCGAGCTGACGCATGAGAATTTCATTGCCAACTTGCAAGGCTCGGTCGAGAAGGTGAAATTGACCGGGGCCGATAAGCTCGGCCATATCCTCCCGCCCCATCATTCGTTCGGTCTGACGGTCGGCAAGATGCTGGCCCTCTGCGTCGGCGCGACGAATATTTATACCAATAAGTACCGCGAAATCGCCCAGTTCATTCGGGACAAGGACATCACCATCTTCGTGGCTGTGCCCGCTCTTTATACCATGCTCGCCAAGGGGATCGAAGAGGCCCTGACCAAACAGAAGCGAAAGAAGCCGCATCTTCGGCTTATCGATTGGTTGTGGCCCAAGACCGTGGGAAAGGCCATTTTAAAGAAACAAGGCTGGGAGAAGATTCGATTTTTCCTTTCCGGCTCGGCGCCGATGCCTAAATGGGTGCTGGATGTGTGCTGGCGGCGGGGCATACTGCTTTACGAAGGATACGGCACAACGGAGAACTCACCCGTGTATGGTTTCAACGAAAGCCCGGCGAAACTCGGCTCGGTGGGCCAACCCATCTCCACGCTGTTCGTCAAAATCGTCAACGAGAATGATGAGACGCTTCCGCCCGGCGAAAAAGGGGAGATCGCTCTCGGCGGGCCTTGTATCATGAAGGGCTACTATAAGAACGCGCAATCGACGGAAGCCGTCATTCGCGTCGATGAGAAGGGCGTTCGATGGCTGCTGACCGGCGACTTGGGCTACCTGGACGAGGCGGGGAATCTCTACATCACCGGCCGGAAGAAGTATGTCATCGTTTTGCCCGGCGGGAAAAACGTCCATCCCGAACGCGTCGAGTCGGCGCTCTCGGAGGCCGAGTATGTGCATGAAGTCCTGGTCGTCCCCGGGTTCTGGAAGGATTCGAACGGCATCGAACAGGAAACCGTCAAGGCCATCGTCCGCCCGGCCTGGGATGTGATCGAGATGCGTGCTAATCTCTCGTCCATCGATTTGGAGAAGCAGCCCAAGCTATTAAAAGGTCTCGTATGGCAGAATATTAACGAATGCCAGCAGAGAAGCCGCCAATTGTCCAGCTTCGAGAAGATATCGTCACATCATCTCGAAATACAAATTGAGGAATTTCAGAAGACATCGACCGGAAAGGTCAAACGCGAAGTGTACATGAAAATATAACTCTTGAAAGGGAGGATTACAAAATGTCAGAGTTTAATGATACTTCAAGTCGCAAAAATGCCAAGTCGATCAGTCGTCGCGGTTTTATGGCCGGCGCCGGGGCGGCAGCTCTCTCGTTTACTGTGGTCAAGCCGGAGCTTGTCCGCGGAGCGAGCGCCAATTCGAAAGTCAATTTAGGCTTGGTCGGATGCGGCGGTAGGGGGACGTGGATCGCCAACCTGTTCAAGCAGCACGGCGGATACAACATCGTCGCCGTCGCCGATTACTTCCAGGACCGGATCGATCGCGCGGGTGAAACACTGGGCGTCGCTTCAGCCAATCGCTTCCCCGGCCTTTCGGGCTATAAGAAGCTGTTGGAGAAGGTGGACGCCGTGGCGATTGAGAGCCCGCCGTATTTCCATCCCGAGCAGGCGGCGGACGCCGTCGATGCGGGGTGTCACACGTATGTCGCCAAGCCGATCGCCGTGGACGTGCCCGGCTGTCACAGTATCGGCGACAGCGGCAAAAAGGCATCAAGAAACAAGCTATGTTTCCTCATTGATTTCCAAACCCGCGCCGATCCACTTTACTGCGAGGCGCTGAAGCGCGTTCGCCAGGGCGCGCTGGGCGAGATGGTTTTCGGCGAGGCGATTTATCATGCCGGTTGTCCGTTCGGGCGAATGTATGATACGTGGCGAAACGACCCGGACGGTTCGGAAAATCGTTTGCGGGCCTGGGGGCTCGATCGAGTGCTTTCGGGTGACATCATTACCGAGCAGAATATTCACACGCTCGACGTGATGAGCTGGATCATGGACGCCGAGCCGGTGTACGCCGTCGGGACGGGCGCCCGCACGATCCGCCCCGTCGGGACGTGCAACGATCACTTCGCGCTGTTGTTCGAGTATCCCAATAAGGTCGGCATTACGTTCAGCTCGAAACAGTTCGAGGGCCACGGCACGCAGCCGGACGGGATCCGAAATCGGATGTTCGGTTCCAAGGGCGTGCTCGAAACCCAGTACGGCGGGCAGGTCATCATACGCGGCGAGAATTTCTATCGCGGCGGTAAATCCCCCGCTATCTACAAGGACGGCGCTATCGTCAACATCGCCACGTTCCACAAGAGCATCGTGGAAGGCACGTACGACAATCCCACGGTTGCACCGAGCGTCCGCAGCAATTTAGTCACCATCCTCGGTCGGACCGCGGCGTATACGGGCCGGAAGGTCACGTGGAGAAAACTCGTCAGGAGTACGGAAAAACTCGATGCCAATCTCAAAGGCGTAAAATCATAAACGGGCGGTCGCGGCCTAAGGAGAGACAGATATGAATTCTACGCATATGACCCGGCGTGAAATGATGCTCGGGACGGTCGGCACGGTCGCCGGGCTAACGCTCGCTTCGTCCTGTGCGCAGTACGCGGAATCCTGTTGCCCCACGGGTTTTAAGATCGGCGTCTGCGACTGGACGATCGGAAAGAGGGCCGATCCCGCTTCGTTCGAGCTTGCCAGGAAGATCGGCCTGGACGGCGTCCAGGTGGATTTCGGACGGGGTGACAAGGATCTCCCGTTGTTCGATCCGACGCTCCAGAGACGTATTCTCCGGGAAGCCAAAACCCAGCAGATGGAAATCGCTTCGTTGGCGATGGGTGTTCTGAACAATGTCCCGTACAAAAGCGATCCACGCGCCGAGCGGTGGGTTGAGAAAGGGATCGACGTGGCGAAAGCCATGCGGACCGACCTTATCCTGCTGGCCTTTTTTGGTAACGGCGACCTGCAAAACGACGAGCCGGGAACCAACGAGGTTATCAGAAGGCTCCGGAAGGCCGCACGAAAGGCCGAGAAAGTCGGTGTCACGCTCGCCATCGAATCCTGGCTCAACGCCGAGCAGCACGTGGATATCATCACGAAAGTCGGCTCCCCGGCGTTGAAAGTCTATTACGACGTGGGCAACTCGCACAAGCAGGGCTACGACATCTACACGGAAATCCGCCGGCTCGGTCGATTTGTCTGTCAGGTCCACGCCAAGGACTACGACGATCTCTACGGCAAAGGCTCCATTGACTTCCCCAAGGTCCGCGCGGCGATGGACCACTCGGGTTATCGCGGCTGGATCGTTATGGAAGGCACAAAGATGCCCCTCGGCGTCGAGGAAAGCTGCCGGTACGACACCGAATACCTGCGGACCATTTTCCCGACAGAGACATAACTCAATGATGAAAGGACCGAACATGAAATCGCAAAACTACATCACGACTCTGGCCGTACTGATCCTGTCTATAGCTCCATTGGCCGCCGGTACGGCGCTGGACGATTACGTAGCGGCACCGGATCCAAGCTACGGCTATAACGTCGTTAAAACCGTTCCCGGCCCCGGCTACACCGCCTATATCATCGAGATGACCTCGCAGACTTGGCGCGGCAAGGACGAAGTGGACCGGACGCTCTGGAAGCATTGGCTCACCATCATCAGGCCGAACAACGCCACGAGCGACACGGCGTTACTGTGGATCAACGGCGGAAGCAATCGCAGCTCGGGCCCGGACTCCCCGGACAAGATGATCGCCGGGATCGCCATGGCCGCCAACGCCGTGGTCGCGGATATCAAGCAGGTGCCGAATCAGCCCCTGACCTTCCCGGACGGCGGCGGACCTCGCTCGGAAGACGGCATCATTGCATACACCTTCGTCAAATTCATGTCCAGCGGCGACGCCACGTGGCCGCTCTTGCTGCCGATGGCCAAGAGCGCCGTTCGGGCGATGGATACGGTCCAGAAACACCTCTCGTCCCTCGACACCGGCGCGTTGGATATCAAGCATTTCGTCATTTCAGGCGGCTCCAAACGGGGCTGGACGACGTGGCTGACCGCCGCGGTCGATCAACGCGTCGTCGCCATCGCCCCGGCGGTCATCGACGTACTGAATATGGACGAGCAAATGAAGCATCATTTCG
>CAYZAT010000198.1:0-8382 GCA_964476475.1 uncultured Pirellulales bacterium | reverse complement strand
ATATAAATACGGACCGGTTTGGCCGCCAGGGGGGAAACCAAAAAGACAAGAATGAAGAGCCAGCCGAACAAGTAACGGGAAAAGAGTCCCGGCATCATTGTTCGCTGCGTCGGTAATGAGTTCATTCGATTCCTTTCTTCTTTCATAGTTCGTACCTCAATAGTTCAGACGTTAGGTTTTTTCATGTTCGATGCGGGCGACGCCTCCGTCGCGGGTAACCATTTTTTCAGACGAAGAATGACATGCGTATGCTTCGGATCGCCGGCGACGTTGAACCACTCGTGGGGATCGTTTTGATGGTCGTAGAGTTCTTCCGTGCCGTCCGCATAGCGGATGTAGCGCCAGCGCTCATCGCGCACGGCGTGATTGCCTCGCATGTAAGTCATCAGGGCCGGGCGGGACCATTTCGCCTTCGGATTCCTGAGAAGCGGCATGAGACTGACGCCGTCTAATTCGGGCTTCGGCTTCAAGCCGCAAAGCTCGATCAGCGTGGGGTACATGTCAATGAGACTCACCGGTTTGTCACAGCGTGTGCCGGAACGGGTGATTCCCGGAGCCGCAATAATAAAGGGGACGTGATTCGTCTTTTCCCATAAAGCAAACTTTTCCCAATGCTCTTTCTCGCCCAGATGATAACCGTGGTCCGACCAGAGCACGATGATCGTGTTGTCGGCGTAATCACTGTTGTCCAGTGCATCGAGAATCCGGCCGACCTGGGCGTCGGCGAAGGTGGCGCTGGCCTGATAACCACGCACGGCTTCCTTCCAGGTGCCGGGCGACCTGGCTTCTATTTTCATGAGCTCTCTGAAAAACCACTTCTTGGATGCGAGTAATTGCGACGCCCCGGAAGGAAGGTCCTCAAGGTCTCCTTTGAAAATCTCCGGCATAGTGACATTCTCGGGCGGATACAAGTCGAAGAATCGCTGGGGTGCAAAGAACGGCATGTGAGGCCGAAATATCCCCGCCGCCAGGAAGAACGGCTTGGCGTGGTTTTTCCGGAGCGACCGAATGACATAATCCGCCGTCCTGACGTCGAGGGCATCCGCTTCATCGGCGGGCCAGGGGCCCCAGTCTGTATTCGGGCTGCCGTATTTGGCAAGGCCGTTGAGTTTCTTTTTCGGCATCGGCGCATCGGGCGGGTCCGGCATCATGAGAAAATCGTGAAACGACCCCTTATCGTGAAAGGCGCCGCCATAATGGTGATGGAATATCTTCCCCGCTCCCTCGGCGCGATAGCCGTGAGCCATGAAATGCCGGGGTAACGTGACGGCGTCCGGCAGGGCCTTTCGCCAATCGGCCTTGTTCCCGTAAACGCCGCTGGTCGTGGGTCGCAAACCGGTTAAGATGGCCGTCCGCGACGGATTACAGGCCGCCGAGGCGCAATAAGCATGAGTAAATAACGTCCCGCGCTTAGCCAATCGCTCGATGTTCGGCGTCTTGATCGGCGCTTTCGGATCGAGGACGCTCGTCCAATCATTGAGATCGTCCAACGCGATAAACAATATATTCGGAGATTGGCTCTTCTTCTTGCCCGCTTGTAGCATTCCCGGCGACAGAAGGCCCAACCCCGTTGATCCCAAAGCTCCCAAAAAACGTCGGCGCGTCCAAAGATGCTGCATTGTGCTTTACCCTCTTCTTACTACGCTAATTGGCCGATTTCGATAGTACAATTACGACAGGTTTTTCAGTAATAATAACATAGCACGATCTGGCATTCCCGCGACAGCGGGAATCCATTCTGACCGTTACGTTTATGGTTCCCTGCTTTCGCAGGGATGACAACATGAAACGGAGTTCCTAATATCGTCCTATACGGGGCGGGCCCGTATCCACAGCAAAGGCCAGCGCATCGAAGCTCTTCTTCATCAAATCAAAACGAACCGAAGCGTACTCGGGATTGTCCCACTGATTCTCGAACTCATGCGGATCGTTCGTCAAATCGAAGAGTTCGCCCACCTCGTGGCCGTGATAATTGACCAGTTTGTATTCATACGTCCGGATCATCGTGGCGTAAGTCTGGGGGCCTTCAAGTACTTTGTAGAAGACGCTCCGCACGAAATCCCGGTGATGGTTCGGATCGCCTCTTCCTTCGAGGATCGGCAAAAGGGATTTCCCTTGCATCGTTTCCGGGACTGGAAGGCCGTTGATCTCGAGGAGCGTCGGAGTGACGTCCACCAGCTCGACCAATGCGTTGCTCCGAATTCCCTGCCGGAATCGTTTGGGCCACGAGAAGATCAAGGGCACGCGCACGAGTCCTTCATAGAACCGGCACCCCTTCTGGCTCAATCCATGATCGCCCGCCATCTCGCCATGATCGCTCGTGAAGATAACGATGGTGTTCTCGCGTTGTCCCGTTTCTTCAAGTGCATCCAGCATGCGCCCGACATTTTCATCGATCAATTCGATTTGGGCCCAGTATTTCGCGAGCGTCAGCTTGGCCGCCGGGTAAGTAGGGCGTTTGGCCTTGCGTTTATATTGGATGTCGCTCAGCCGTTTCTGAGCCGCCACATCCGATTCACGGAACAACGGCTCGGGTAACGATTCGATGTCGAAGCGATCCACGTATTCCCGAGGCGGATCGAAGGGGCCGTGCGGATCGTATATATTGACACTGAACAGCCAGGGGCCGGAGCGTTTTTCCTTCATGAATTCGATCGCCCGGTCGGCGCACCAGGTCGTTTGATGCCACTTGGCGGGAATATAGCCGTACTTTTTCTTGAGCTTCTTGAAATCCTGGCCGATGCTTTCGAGCCAGTCCGTGTACTGGTTGCCCTTTCCGATACCCTGATGCGGGGCGTGACAATACCAGAAGCGGCGATAGCCGTCGTCCTTCGGGCGCAATTCCGGCTCGTGCGCCATCGCGGAAGATAAATGGAGCTTGCCCGACAGGCCGCAATCGTAGCCAACGTCGGCGAGGGTTTTCGTGATTAACGGTGCGGCTTCGTCCCAATGGGCGCTGCCGTTAATGCACGCATGAACGGTACTTGGGTACATGCCTGTTAAGAAGCTCGACCTGCTGGGCGTGCAGATCGGCGTTTGGCAGTGAGCGTGCGTGAATGCGGTTCCCGTCTCGACGAGCCGGTTGAGGTTGGGCGTCCGAATATGTTTATTGCCAAGCGCCTGGATCGTATCGTAACGTTGCTGATCCGTGCATATCCAAAGAATATTCGGTCTGTCGCTTAGAACGGTTTTCCCGCGGGATTGTTGCGCTCCGGCCCACGTCCCCGGCGATCCCAGGGTCATCGCCACACCGGGCACCAAACTCGCCTGCAAAAATCGGCGCCTGTTTAATTGAGTCATTTGTCACTCACTTTCTCTTTGTCAAAGAAAAACATAGACACTCTACATATCGCCACGTTCAAAGAAATACTCCGGATATGTCCACTGGCCCGGCTTCTTTCGGACGTACTTGCCGCCGGCCATCGTGGCATCATTTTCGGCTGTGAACTTATCCAGGATGTGCTTGCTTCGCAAAGGATCGTTCGATTCTGCCTGCCACTTGGCCAGAGCGTCCAGATTCGGGGTGGAAATGTGCTTGTCACCATAGCAGCTTAACTGGAGGCCATGATCCTCTGCTAACATTAATAAGATATTCGGTTTGCCTTTGTCACGCGCACGCGTTAATCGGGGGATTCCCCAAGCTAATCCCGTCCCCGTTAAAGCCTTCACAAATTGTCTTCTCGTTAATGTCACAGTTTATCTTCCGTTCGGCAACGCCGCTTTCCAGCCGCCTTCAAGAAGTTGATGGTGTTGTTGAAGAATCGGCTTGTATTCGTCTTTCGCTGCAAGATTTGTAAGCTCGTAAGGATCGAGGCGATGGTTATAAAGCTCCCTTGCGACGGGGCGTTCTTTATTCACATCGATCCATTCGATATAGTGAAACCGTTCGGTGCGTACCGAATAGCCCATCACGTCATATTGTTTCTTATAGTAGGGCGGACGGGGAAACTGCGTAAACGCCGCTCTTTTCCAGTTCCGGTTCGGATCATCGAGCAACGGCACCATCGAAATGCCTTCCAAACCGCTCGGGACGGGCAAGCCGGCTAACTCGACCAGCGTAGGATACATATCAACCAATTCCACCAACCTTCGGCATACTTGCCCTTTCTTCTTATATGGCGAAGAGAGTATCAAAGGCACTCGCGTATCAAACTCATAATTGCTGGTCTTGCACCAGAGGGTATGCTCGCCCAGGTGGAAGCCGTGATCCGACCAAAGGCAAAGAATGGTGTTCTCTCGCAAGCCGCACCTGTCAAGCTGATCGATCAGTTTGCCGACCTGAGCATCGGTATAGCTCGTCGCCGCATAGTAGCCGTGGCGAACTTCCGCTGCCTGTTCCGGTGGAACGGACCCGATGTTCGGGATATCGGTATAACCTCGAAGCTCCTTCCAATTGTGCAGGGCGATAGCGGGTCCGTCTGTGGGCCTATCGAGCGCGGGCCAATTCTCGTCCTCGAAAGCTTCGCGGTCATACAGGTCCCAGTATTTCTTCGGAGCACAGCAGGGCAGGTGCGGCTTGCGAAAACCGACCGCCAGGAAGAAAGGCTCCTTCTTGTTCGAAAGCTTTCCGATCCGCTCAACGGCCAGAGCCGCGACCTTTCCGTCAATATACGCTTCATCGGGTACATCGGCACATTCGGAGGCCGCTTGTTTGCCGCTTTGGTCACCCGGGCGGTTTTTGGGCAGGACATATTGATCGCGTTTGGTGCAGTGATCCCAAACGGGCTCGGCCGACCAACTGGGCGGGTCTGTCGAAGGCGCTCCCTGCCCGTGAAGAATCTTACCGAAACTCTGAGTGAAATAGCCGTGCCGCTTAAAATATTGTGGAAGCGTGACAATGTCCAGATGGTGCTTGCGAAAATGCGTCTTCAAATCCCACACCTTAAGCGAGTCCGGCCGCAAACCGGTTATCACCGACGCCCTCGACGGATTACATACCGCCTGTTGACAGTAGGCGTTTACAAAAACCGTCCCTTGCTCTGCAAGCTTGTCTATATTAGGCGTTATCGCAATCTTATCACCAAGACAGCGCACGGCGCCGCGCAAGTCATCAATAGCGATAAATAAGACATTTCGTTTTTTCTTTTCGGCGGATTGCGATATGGCCGGTAGTGCTATCGAGACGGCCCCCATCCCGAATATCGTGAGAAAACGACGCCGTGTTATCACTGCGTTTTCTCCTTCCTGGCCCAGGAGTATGTCTCGGGATCAAAATGATACGCGCCCTTCGAGAGGGCGGGCGGCGCATCACTTTTCGGAAGCCACTTGGCCAACTGCCGCTTTATCGAATCATACCTCGAATCGCCCGCCAGATTCGTCCATTCGTTGGGATCGTTGGCGCAGTCGTACAATTCCTCCGTCCCGTCGTTATAGCGGATATACCGCCAACGTTCAGACCGTATGGCATGATTCCCCGATCCCAGTGTTGTTATCGAGGGCCGCTCCCAGGCGGTGTCCGGATTTTCGAGCAGGGGAACCAGGCTCATCCCATCAAATATCCTGTTGGTCTTCAAACCGCATAAATCAACAAGCGTCGGGTAAATGTCGATCAGGTTGACGGGCCGATGACAGACGGCTCCCGGCCGGGTAATGCCCGGCGCGACAATGAAAAAGGGGACATGCGTCGCTCGCTCCCAAAGCGTGCGCTTATGCCACGCCTTTTTCTCGCCTAAATGCCAGCCATGGTCGGACCAAACCGCGACAATCGTATTATCCCGGTACGAACTTTTCGCCAGGGCGTCTAATAGACGCCCAACCAGTGCATCGGCAAAACTGATCGACGCTAAATACGCCCGGACCGCCTCCTTGTATTTTCCCGCCTTCTTTATAAGTTCGAAATCGGCACGCCGGCCCTCGGCCATCTTCCGGCCGGCAGGGGGGATGTCATCCAGATCATGCTCCTTCACGTCGGGCAGCTCGATTTGATCCAAAGGATACCAGTCGAAGTACTTCCTCGGAACATACCACGGAAGATGCGGACGGTAAATCCCGGCCGCCAAAAAGAACGGCTTTTCATGGGGTTTTTCGAGAACGTCCACGGCCCATTGAACCATCCGGCCGTCTCCCATATCAATATCCGCCTGATCAAACGGGCCCCAGTCGAATTCACGATAGTTCGCCGGCGGCTTCTTTCCCCGTTTGACGTTTTCAATACCGTTGAGTGGGAAGCCTTCCGGCCAGTGCACACCTTTCTTCGGCGTATGCTGTCCCGCTACGGGATAATGGTAATGCCATGGACTATCCTGAACCTGTGGGTGATAATGATCCCACATATCGGGCGGATTGTTACCGAGGGTATGATGAAAAATCTTTCCTCCGCCTTCCACATGGTAGCCGTGCGCCCGAAAGTGTTCCGGTAAAGTCACCACATCGGGCAGCGCCGGCCGCCACCATTGTCCGTTGTTGTAGATGCCGGTCGTCGAGGGCCGCAATCCGGTCAGGATCGCCGTCCGCGACGGATTACAGACCGTCGAGGGACTGTGGGCGTTCGTAAAGGTGACGCCCTTGCGCCCGAGCCGGTCGAAATTGGGCGTATGCACTTTCCCCGAATAACCACCCAGAGAACCGATCCAGTCGTTCATGTCGTCCAGGGCGATGAACAATACGTTCGGCGGCTTCTTTCTCTCACGGCGGGCCTGCAACCCCTTCGGTGACACAAGGCCCAGCCCGGCTATTCCCAAAGCCCCCAAAAAACGTCTGCGAGTCCAAACACGATGCATATGATCCATGCCTTTCATTGCCCGAAAACCGTCATCGTCTATATTCACAGCGATGTTACACAGGCACGAATCAATCGTCAATGGTGGGTTATGTCTCCGGAAAATTCAAAACCGCAAACTCGCCGCGATATTTCTTCGCCACCTCATCGTATTTCTTCGCGGCTTCCACATCGTCGGCGTAGCGCCCGAAGAATCTAAAACGCCCGTCGAGCTGCATGTGTACACGCCATTTACCTATACGCTTATCAAAATATATCCCGATATAACGCGAACGTCTGGGCCTACGTTTATAATCGACATTCCAGCAATTCTGTTGTCTTGTGGCCGGACGCAGATTCGCCTTGCGATTATCGCTCGGATTGCGATTGATGTGATCGATGACCATCCCATCCGAAACCGGACAAAGCTCTCTGTGCATCAGGGCATATTTTTGTTTGCCCTTTACCAATCTCTTCGGTACCGTCCGTTTCGCGTATCCGTTGTGTGTACAGTACCATTTATATTGATTGAGCCGCTCGAAGTCTTCCGGATCGACGAGGGTGTACTTGCCGCGCGTCAGTTTGATCCGCCGGAAAGGATAGCCGTACCGTACCCGTCGATACAGAAGGACGAGGAAAACGGCCATCCGTTCGATCAGCCGGGGCAGCGGAACCTTGATTGTCATCTCGACGAGACGCATTGCATGAAGAGAATGGGTATCCGTTGATCAGGTCATCAGGTAGTGGGTATCAGGTTATCTGGTTGTCAGGTATTTGCCAGCCTTCGGCAAGAGAATCGAAAAATGGTTAGAGAATCTCCGCAGAGGCGCCGACGACTCACCATTTACAAACAACAATCAACTAAGAATCTGCTACCTAAGGTACTGGGCCGGCTGGCCCCGACGACCTGGCCACGCGGTGGCGTACTGAAATGAAAACTGAAATGTCAACACCCTCCCGCCGACGGGCGGGCGTCGTTAGTCGTCTGACTAACAAATATATATAATAACACAATACATAACATGTTCAATAAAAAAACGTCAAAAAAAGAAAAATATTTTGACGGGATAACAGGATGGACAGGATTCTTGATTCCGGATGTTGGATGCTCGTTGTCATCTCGACCGAGCGCAGCGAGTGGAGAGATCTGGTCACAGAAATAAATGATAATCATCCGCAGCCGGATGCTTCGGCTTCACTTTCGACTACGCTCCGGTCTAAAGGCGAATTCAGCATGACAAAAGAAAGCCCATTAGGGTAGCGGCTGTGCCCCACCAAGATCCTTCGACATTCGACATTCAATATTCGATATTGGACATTTAAGACCACTGGCTCCTGTATCCTGTATTCTCTCCTCCTTGAATCTTAGGGTGGCAGTTTCCGGTTACGGCTCGGCCTCAGCCGAGACTTTCGCCCCACCATCATAGCACGTAGGGTGCGATATTTCGCACCATTTACAGATTCAGTCTTATCATAGAAGGCTTCAAAGTCTATCTAAACTGCCAAGCTCGACATAGAATACACTTCCGAACCTGCCAAAATGGCACATTTCGTGTATTCATCCTATTTTAACGAGAGACCTACGATATGCAGATAAAAAATTCATAGAACCACAACATATTGTATATAAATAACTTAAAAGCGTGTAGGGGCTTTTGTGGAAATTGTAGAGAGAAAAAGTAGGC
>CAYZAT010000197.1:0-8543 GCA_964476475.1 uncultured Pirellulales bacterium | reverse complement strand
ATTTGGTGGGTAAGGCTGAATACCGAGCGGTTCAGGAAAGGCTAAACAGTGCGCTTCTCGAATACAGAAAGCAAACGGAGGACCCATTTCTCGATCCGGAATTCCTGGAAAAAACGCGCCGTTAATGGAACCGTAACAGTGCTTGCCTCGGCTACAGTGACACAGATATCGGCGGGAAACTCAACGGGACTCTTTGGCCGGTGCAGCTTGAAGCTCCCCGCGGAAAAAACGTAAATGGCCTATATATCAGTACTGAAAATTGCGTTACCTTTCATCTTCTTAGCCATCACCCTGTTAGGGCAGAAAACACCTCTAACATGGTCAGTCGCAGAGCAGGGCCTTGTGTTGCAATTGCCTCGAGATAACGTGGCCGATTTTGCCTATGTTCTGAGGATAACTCCCAAACGAACGTTAGTCACGAATCAGATGTTCTTCAAGAATAGTCCAACGTATGAGAAATTCCAGATTCAATATGAACCGACGTGAATTTACCTTGCGAGCCGGACTCGCGGTGGCGGGAATGATCACAACTGTTGGTATAAGCGACTTTAGCTCAGAGACTTCCAACCGGAGCTTTGGGAGCCTGGGGCCAGGGAGTTTGCCCAGGAGCCCATTCCTTCGGCTGAGTTGCTCGAACCTTGTCAACGGCCTTCTTCAACCACTCGGGTGGAGTTTTGTTCTCTTCAATTCCATAGACATAAGGTAGCGGCGGCTTCATCAGCAGCGGCTTGCCTCCTAAAGGCGGACGCTCGGCATCGACTTCCATCAGACGGGCGCGAAGCCGTTGCACAATATCCGGATGCCGGGTGGAAATGTCCGTTGTCTCATAAGGATCTTTCTTGATGTTGTAAAGCAATTTCCCCATAAGTTTGTAGTCGCCCTTGCGAATCGTCGGAATGCGAACGCTGCCGCTCACTTCGAAAACGATTTCATCTCGCGGACTAACTTCACCATCGAAAAGCATGCCGGTCATATCGAAACCATCGACAGGACGTTCCTGTTCATGACGGCCCCCGGCAAGGGTAATGAAAGTCGAAAAGAAATCGGCAATAAACATCATCCCGTCATTGGTCGTTCCAGGCTGAGTTTTCCCCGGCCAGCGAATAACGCAAGGCACGCGAACACCCCCTTCAAAGGTTGTGTTCTTTGTGCCGCGATAAGGGGCGTTCATTTCCTCAGTGAGGCCGCCATTATCGTTGGCGAAGACGAGCAAGGTGTCGTCGGCAAAACCATTCACATCAAGTGACGCCATGATGCGGCCCACGGCGTCATCAAAACACTTCAGGGCAGCTTCGCGGGCTGAATATTTCTCCGTATATCGCGGGACGCGATTGATCGGCCCATGAAAGGCATTGAACGGGATGTAGAGGAAAAACGGCTGCTCTTTTGATTGTCTGGCTATAACACGCTCCGCCTCCGCGGCGACAAGGTCAGTGACATAGCCCTCTTCCCGGATAGGTTGTTCGTTACGGTGCCAATCGTACACAACATATCGGGCCGGCGCGTTATGCGGGATCATCTTGTCATAATAGTCGATACCCCATGCGTAGTGGCCATATTGATGCATAAAACCCTGCTGCATCGGTAAGTGTTCCTTCAGCCATTCGCCTGCGTGCCATTTGCCAATGATTGCCGTGAAGTACCCCGTCTCCTTGAGGGCTTCAGCGATCGTTCGCTCGCAAGTATCAAGAGCATGAATACGACGCGTGGGAGCACCATCTTCATTATGGGCGAGAGTCAGGCCGAGCTTTTCGAGATAGCTGGGCTTACCGAAATCTTCGCTGCGCCAGTCCATCCAGTTACGAAAAGCATAGCGACCGGTCAAAAAAGCCGCGCGGGTCGGCGAGCAGACGGAGTGAGTATAAAACTGAGTTAACCTGAGTCCTTCAGACGCCAGATGGTCGATATTGGGAGTCAGCTCGGTGTTGCCGCCATTAAAACCCGGCTCAGCCCATCCCATATCGTCGCTGAGAATAAAGACAATGTTGGGTCTCGAACCGGCAAGTTTCTTGCTGCTTCGGCTCTTTATTGAGTTATCCGACGAACAGCCGGATAATAAGACCGTCGCTGTAACCGCTGAAGCTTTTAGGAATTGTCTTCTATTCATTATACCTTCCTGAAAAATGTACATCTTTAACAGATTCCTGAGAACGTCGCAGGAGGAATTGTCAGGGCGATTTTATCGTATCATTCAAAACACCGCTATGGCAAGAAAACTTTAGTGGGATTCGTCTTAAAGGCTTTACTGCTAAACTCTTCATTACCAATATTTTATCGCTCTTGCTCGGGCCGCCAAAATCAAATTTACATCCCAGATTGTTATCATTATTGTCAAATCTGGTATATTGTACCTCTGTTTTATTGAGGTCCTTATTGTTGTTCATAGTTATCTCAATCTGAAAGGCACAGATGTGAGTGTAATGGATTCCGGGCGCAAACGTAAAGATAACACCATTCTAAAGCTCGGCCGGATGAGGAAAGCGCTTTCTCATCAGGAGCCGGACTGCGTACCTATCAGCGATTTTTTTTGGGGCAGCTTCATTGAACGATGGCGAAAAGATCTCGGATTGGCCGATGACGCTAATCCGTATTACTACTACGATCTGGACTGGATCGTGACCGTTCCCAATATGGACCCGTTTATCCGACCGTTCGAGACGTTGAAGGAAGACGATGAAGAAGTGATCGTCAAAACCGGTTTCGGCGCGACCATGCGCAAAAAGTTCGATGCTCCGATGCCGGAGTTTATTGGCTTTGAGGCCGATACGATCGATAAGCTCGAAGCGCTTGAGTTTGATGATCCCTGCGACAGGCGACGTTATTATGAGGCCGGCGACAATCAGATCGCCGGTGTGGGAGACGGCTTTCAGCGGAACTCGCCGGCGTGGACGGAAACGGTTACATCGCTGCATCCTGATTTTCCGGCGTTCGGCAGTATAATCGAATGCAACGAGTGCCTGACCCGGCTGATCGGCCCGGAAAACAGCATGCTATGGATGGGTCTATATCCCGAGCGCATGGGCAAAGTGGTCAATCGTATCGGCCGATTCTACCTGGATTGTACGAAGGCCCAGATCGATGCGGCGGGCGATTTATTAGATGGTTTTGTGATATGGGGGGATGTGGCCTATAAGAAAAGTATGTTCTTTTCGCCGGATTACTGGCGGACATATTTTAAGCCCTGGGTCAAGGCGATGACGGACTATGCCCATTCAAAAGGGTTGATGGTCGTCTATCACGGCTGTGGAAACGTCAGTCAGATTTTGAACGACTACATCGACATCGGCATCGACGCCATGAATCCGCTGGAAGCCAAGGCGGAACTTGACGCCGTGGATCTGCGCCGCAAGTACGGCCATCGCCTCGGCATCTGTGGAAACAGCAATATCCAGATATGGGAGACGGGCGACAAGGTACAGATTCGCCAAGAGGTGCTCCGGAAACTGAACGCCGCCAAAGGCGGCGGTTATATCTTCCAGTCCGACCATTCTGTGGCCAGCAATGTATCGGGGCAGACTTACGATTATATTGTCAAACTGGTTCGCGAGTACGGCCGGTATCCATTGAATCTGGCCGAATACGATATCCGGGATTTGACGGCATGAGTGAATTGGATGGAAATGCGGAACATGTTGTCTAATCCTGATGATATCGGCGTTGCTCTAAGAATGGAGGGCGTGTCGAAGCAATATCTTGGCACGCTGGCCGTGGACCACGTCGATTTTAAAGCGCGGGTGGGAGAAGTGCATGCCATCATGGGAGAAAACGGCGCCGGAAAGTCCACGCTGATGAAAATTCTGGCGGGCTCGTTCAACGACTACACCGGCAAAATCTTCATCGGACAAAAAGAGGTCGAACTGCATTCTCCCGCGATGGCCAGGGCGCATGGAATCGGTATGGTTTTTCAGGAACTCAGTCTGGCGCGTCCCATCAGTATTGCTGAAAATCTATTCGTTGGTCGTTTACCCCGCAAACACGGCGTTTGGCTCGACAGAAAAACAATGGTCCGGCAGGCATCCCGTCTGCTCGCCAGAGTCGGCTTGGATTTGGATCCGCTCCAAACCGTCGAATCGATCAGTCAGCATCAAGCTCAGCTCGTTGAAATCGCGAAGGTCTTAGGAAACAATCCATGCGTATTGGTGATGGACGAACCCACCTCGGCTCTGTCACGTGACGACGTGGGACGGTTGTTCGAGATCATTCGCCAGCTTAAGCAACGCGGCATTACGATTATTTATATTTCACATCATCTGAAGGAGGTTTTTGAGATTGCGGACCGGGTCACCGTTTTGCGTGACGGCCGGAAAATTGATACGAAATCCATAGACGAAGTCACTCCAGCCACACTTGTACAGATGATGGTAGGACAGACGATTGACGAGTTCTACGTTCAACGCACACCGACCATCGGCGCGCCGGTTCTGGATGTTCGAAATCTCACTCGCAAGGGTTTTTTTCATAACATCTCATTCCAGGCCCGCAAAGGTGAGATATTGGGCATCGCCGGCCTGACGGGCTCGGGCAGGACGGAGATGGCGCGTTCTATGTGCGGACTGGATCCCATCGATAGCGGGACGGTTGAGATTGCCGGCAAAAAACTCGGGATGCGTTCGTACGCTGCCGTATTGCAGGAAGGTTTATGTTACTTATCGGAAGACCGCAAAACCGACGGATTGTTCCTCCGGCTGCCCGTAAAGCAGAATATGGTATCGGCAATCATCCGCCGCCACACGCACTGCGGCGTCTATTCTTCCCGCCATGAAAACTCAACAACCAACGAGTTGATCAGAAGGCTTGATATCGTGACATCTTCAGCGGCGACAGATGTCAGCACCCTGTCCGGCGGCAATCAGCAGAAGGTGCTTCTCGGTAAATGGATCGCCGCCGATCCGACCGTTCTCATTCTCGATGAGCCGTCTCGCGGGGTGGATATCAAAGCCAAGATGAAGATTCATAAGGCGGTGATGGAATTGGCGGATCACGGCCGGACGATCATACTGATCAGTTCCGATTTGGCGGAGCTGGTCGGGTTATCCGATCGCGTGATTGTCATGCGCGACGGCTATCTGATTGGTGAAATGCAGAAAGATCAGCTTTCGGAGGATTCCGTACTGTTGGTGATGAATGGAGAACGGAATGCAACCGGCTGACAAGACAAAACACCTGTCGCGGCTGGCCGCGATATATGACTACGTCGGTATCTACCTCGTCGGCCTGGTGCTGATCATAGCCGGCGTCCTCGTATCCGACGAGTTCCTGACATCCAAAAATCTGATCAATGTACTCAACGCCGTCTCGCTTCTCGGCATCGTCGCCACCGGCATGGCCTTTGTGACATATTCGGGTAATATGGCCGACCTTTCGATTCCGTCCATCATGGCTTTTTCGGGAATTATCGCCGTTGCGGCGCTTCCGCTTGGATTGGCGCCTGCGGTGGTACTGGGTCTATTGGCGGGAATGCTGATCGGCGCCATGAACGGTTTCGTCGTGGGACGATTCAATGCCAATCCGATTCTCTGGACGCTGGCCGTCGCATTCTTCATGGAAGGTTTTATGCGTTTTACCTGGAGCAACAACCAGGTCTATCCCGACATCGAGCCGGGCACCGCCGGTGCGGCTTTCATACAGATCTTTCGCACGAGCATCGGTCCGATGCCTCTCATTGTCGTGGTGATGATCCTGATGTTCATTGCCGGACACGTTGTGATGACGCGCACACGGTTCGGAATCGAATCCAAACTGGTCGGCTCGGCGCGAGCCGCCGCACGAACAACGGGCATCAATGTTCCCCGGGTGGTCCAGATGGGCTTCCTCGCAGCGGCTTTCTGTGCATCGATTGCCGGGGTATTTATTACCTCGATGAACAAACTCGGCGTGTTCTACTTAGGCAAGGGGTATGATTTCAAATCGGTTACGGCGGTTGTGATCGGCGGGATGATGCTCAGCGGCGGACGAGGGAATATGGTAGGTGTATTCGGTGGCGTCCTGGTGATTGGCCTTCTGGCTAACATCATGACGTTCATGGGCGTTAACACGTTCCAGCAGAATATTGTGACCGGCGCGATCTTTATCATCGTGGTGGGCGTGGGCCAGTACAGACTTCGCCGGCGGGGGAAAGACTATGCATAAGCCGCCCGGTCAACAGGGGAAAAGCATCGTTCGCGAACGGTTCAACGGTCAGAGTGTGGCTGCGTTCCTCGATAATAACCGGGCGCTGCTGATGTTGATATTGCTCTTTGGGGGATTGTCGGTCTTTGCACCGAACTTTTTCTCCGTCCATAACGTGACGACCATTCTGAAAGGCGCCAGTCTCAATGCCATTGTTGCCATCGGCTTTACGGTAATATTTATCCTGGGACAGCTTGACCTATCCATTGGCGCGGTCGTGATGCTTTGCGGCATGTTGACAATCGGTCTTCAACCCCAGTTGGGCTGGTTCGGATCGATCCCGCTGGCAGTATTGGCCGGAGCAACAGTAGGATTGGTAAATGGGCTACTGGTCGTGAAGGCCGGGATCAACTCGTTTATCGTCACGCTCGGAACGATGACGGTGGTAACGGGCCTGATGCATCTTTACAGCAAGGGCGGATCGAAAGCGATCGATAATTTTCGTTTTGCAGATTGGCTTGAGACACCATTGTTTTTTTTCATGCCTCCGATTGTTATCATCACATTCGTTCTCGTTCTTGCGTGTACTTTGTTTTTGAATCGGACGGCCCTGGGCCGTGCGTTTTTCATTGTCGGCGGAAACGCCGAAACGGCCTGGCTGGCCGGCCTGAAGCGGGATAGTTACCTCATCGCCGGTTTCATCATTTGCGGACTGACCGCCGCGATAGGCGGTATATTGTTCGCTGCCGGCCTTAGTTCAATGACCTCGGCCGCTGTATTGGGCAACCGCACTTTGATGACGGTTCTGTCGGCCGTGATCATCGGCGGCGCCCTCATGAGCGGGGGCAAGGGAAGCGTGTTGAAAAGCTATTTCGCCGTCCTTATGTTGACCACGCTCTTCAACGGCATCGGTTGCTTCGGGCTGGGTTTTGAGGTGCAGATATTTATCAACGGAATTATTCTCGCGCTTGTGGTTCTCTACGAAGCATTTGTAATATACAAGCATGACCTGGTGAAAGGACAAAGGCCGGACTTGATGAAGGAGGCCAGGGCCATGGAGGAAGCACGGCCTGTGACGGATGAAGAAGGAGATGGCATAATGACTGACAAAGACCGTTTTGCTCTAACCTGTATCTCGATCGTGGCGATTGTGGGCATCGTGGCGATTTTCGCTATGTACTTTATGCACATTCGTACCCCGGTTCAAATCGCACCGGGAGCGCAAGGCGTTATTGACGACGATACAGAATCCGGATTTGATGTGTATGCCTTAAGGGGCACGGACGGGCAACCCTATATTCTGCCGCAAACCGAACCGGTCGCCATCCCCGAGCGTCCGGCGGATCCCAAAACTCTCCCGGTAACCGAGAAGGGGCACTGGTGGGATATTGAGTTCGCCGGGTGGAACGTCGAGAAGGTCGATATGCCCCAATCTCCGAAGGACGGCCCGCGCAAAAAACGAATCGTCCTTCTCAAAGCCGGCGACCATCCCTACTGGACCGCCTATGTCAATGGATTCAAAGTAATGGCCGACGCTTATCAGATGAAAGTCAAAATCTACAACAGCAACTGGAACGTGGACCTGCAGGCCCAGCAGACGGATCAATCCATTAACGAGCGGCCCGATATGATTATCTTCGCACCCGTCGATGCCACCGCTTGCACGCCGTTACTGCGCCGTATCAACAAAGCCGGTATTCCCTGCATCACATCCAACACGATTCCATGCGACGAAGCGATGAAATATTGTTTAGCATGGACAGGACCGGATGACTGGGGCCAGTTTCGTATGTTGGCGCGGAAATTTGCCGACGCATTAGGCAAAAAGGGGGGATATGCGATCGTCAGGCACATGCCCGGCAGCTCGCCGTTTTTCGCGCGCACCTACGCTCCGATCACCGAACTGATCGAATATGCGCCCGATATGAAATTGCTCGTCATGGATACGGCGAATCTCGAAGCGGAGGGTACCATACAATTAGTTTCGGCGTGGCTAACCAAATACGGCGACGAACTGAAGGGCCTGGTGCTCGCGGGCGACGGCTTCTCGATGACCGGCGTGCTGGAAGCGGTCAACAAGTCGGGAAGAAAAGATATCGTGATCGTCGCGGCGGGAAACAGCAAGACGGGGATGGATTCGATCAAAGCAGGGGATGCGCTGGCTATCACGTATCAGTCGGCCGAAGGGGACGGCGCTATTGCCGTCCACGCCGCTGCGGAGTGGTTCGAGGGTAAAGAGCTGGAGCCCGTGCGATATCTGCCCAAGCATATCATCACACAGGCGGACGTCGATGAGTTTATGCCGGCCCAGTGGTAGTTATAGAATATTCATGTTATTTGAAGACAGGAACGACTGAACATGTTACATGATCCCAGTCATTATTCGCCGCCGCCTTTAGCGCGTGAGATCAGGCTGTCGCCAAAAGATAAGGAAA
>CAYZAT010000196.1:0-8571 GCA_964476475.1 uncultured Pirellulales bacterium | reverse complement strand
AAATGTTTCACTAAAACCGGGACATAAGACTAATGTGGAATTTTAGAGTGAACTGACTTGTGACTTTCGTATATGACCTCGAAAGAAGGTGTCGGTTACGCTGATTTCTTTTTATCCTTCTTGGCTGGCTTGGCGGTCTCGGCGGGTTTGGAGTCTTTGGCCTTGGTTTCGGTTTTCTTGTCTGTCGTGCTCTTGTCGGTAGTGGTCTTAGTTTCGCTTTCGGCGGCTTTTTTGTAGCTGTCGCTTCGGTAGTCGGTTTCGTAAAAGCCGGAGCCTTTGAAGATGATGCCGGCGCCGGCGCCGATGAGCCGGTTTAAAGCTAATTTGCCACACTTCGGGCATTTCCGGATCGGCTTGGCCGTTATGCTCTGGAATAGCTCGAACCGGTGGTCGCAATCTTCACATACATAATCATACGTTGGCATAACCGTTACTCCTCCTCGAGCGTTTCGCACTCGCCAGTGGCTGGTTCCTCAGGCGTTGTTTCCTTCTGCTCGGCAGTTTCTTCGGCCGGCAGTTTGTTGACAACCACCTTACTCGGGCGAATGACCCGGCCGTTAAGTTTGTATCCCTTTTGGAATTCCTCCAGCACGACGTTCGGATCCTTCTCAGTATCCGTTTGTTGGGTCATCGCCTCGTGAACAGCCGGGTCGAACGGCTCGTCCAGCGCCTTAATCTGCTCGACGTTATGGGATTTCAGTATTTCGATCAACTGGTCATAGATGATCTGAATGCCTTTAACGAGAACCTCGACTTTTTCCGCTGAATGCGCATTTTGAAGCGTGTGCTCGAAATTATCCAGAGCGGGCAAGAGTGATTTGATCATCCGTTCCTTCTCGTAGCTGATCGAATCACTGATTTGTTTGGGCACGCGCTTCTGGTAGTTTGCATAATCGGCACTAATCCGTTGGAGCTTGCCGAAAAGTTCATCTTTTTCCTTCTGCAAAGACTCTACCGCACCGTGAAGTTCGTCCACTTCGCCTTTCTCGGCGGTCTCTTCGTGCTCCGCCTGATGCGGTTCTTCAGCTTGGGATTTATCTTTCTTGCTCTTTTTCATCAGTGGCCACCAAAATGTTTCTTCAGTTTCTCAAAAAAGCGTGTGGACTCGGGAGAAACACGGGTATTTTCCGTTTCGGCAAATTTCCGAAGTAACTCCTCCTGTTCGTCGCTAAGCCGCGTCGGCGTTTCAATCGTCACCTGGACCAGTTGATCGCCCGTTCGATGCGTTCGCAGATCCGGCAAACCTTTACCTTTGATTCGAAAGATGCTGCCATACTGCGTCCCGGCCGGAATCTTCAGGCCCTGTGTTCCGTTGATGCTGGGCACGTCGATCGTCGTTCCCAACGCCGCCTGAGTGAAACTAATGGGGACTATCGCAATCAGATTGCTACCATCGCGTTTAAGGAACTCGTGCGGTTTGACCCTGACGTAACAATAAAGGTCGCCTTTCGGTCCCCCACCCCGGCCCGGCTCGCCTTCGTTGGCCACGCGTACGCCTTGCCCTTCGTGGACGCCCGGGGGGATTTTAACCTTGAGGGTCCTTTTCTTCGGCACTCGGCCTGTGCCTCGGCACTTCTTGCACGGATTGGTAATCACCTGCCCGCTGCCCCCACATTGCCCGCAGGTCGAAACCATCTGGAAGAATCCGCCTCCCCTGGCCACTTGTCCGGTTCCGTTGCACGCGGGACATCGACCGGGCGAGCTTCCCTTGGCGCAGCCGCTCCCCTTGCATGTGGCACAAGTATCCTGCCGGGTGAATTCAATGGTCTTTTCCGCGCCGTTCGCGATATCTTCAAGCGTCAGCTCCACGGCGGTCTCCAGATCGAAACCGCGAGATGGCCCTGCCCGCCGGCCCGATCTTCGGCCACGACCACCGCCGCCGAAAATCCCACTGAAAAAATCTTCGAATCCGAACATGCTGAAGATATCTTCAACATTCATCCGGGAGAAGTCATGCATGCCGGCGCCTCGGAGCCCTTCATGGCCAAACTGGTCGTAGCGCTGCCGCTTTTCCGCGTCGCTCAAGACCTCGTAAGCCTCGGCGCACTCCTTGAATTTGGCCTCGGCTTCTTTATCATCCGGATTCTTGTCCGGATGAAACTTCATCGCCATACGCCGGTAGGCGCGCTTGATCTCATCGGCGGAAGCCCCCTTGCCGACGCCCAAAACATCGTAGTAATCGCGTTTGGCCATAATATCGTATTGTGTCGTGCGTATTGCGTTTTGCGTATTAGGTTGAAATTTCTTTCATTCGGGACGACAGTCTTCGACGCAACACGCATCACTCAATACGCACGACGCGTTTTTATCTTACGGAACCCGCTATGGGCTCTTCGTCTTTTTCGTCATCTTTCAGATCTGTTATTAACACGCTCGTCGTGAGCATCAGCCCGGCGACGGAAGCGGCTGTTTCCAGCGCCGTTCGCGCGACTTTGGCCGGGTCAATGATGCCGGCTTTGAACATATCGACAAACTCGCCGGTATTGGCATTGTAGCCGATTTTCTTGCCCTTTTCCAGAAGTTGGGCAACGATCACATCGCCCTTCTCGCCGGAATTCTCGGCGATCTGAGTGGCTGGGGCCTTGAGCGCCTTGATGACGATATCCACACCGATTTTCTCATCGCCTTTCACTTTTGATCTGGTCTTTTCCACTTCACTGATCGCATGCAGGAAGACAACGCCGCCACCGACAACAACGCCCTCCTGGGCCGCGGCTCGCGTGGCATGGAGCGCATCATCCAACAGATCCTTGCGTTCCTTCATCTCCGTCTCGGTTGCCGCGCCGGCGTTGATCACAGCGACACCGCCGGTGAGTTTGGCTAAGCGCTCCTGCAATTTTTCTCGATCGTAATCGCTGGTGGTCTTCTCGACCTGATTACGAATCTGATCGCAACGGGCTTTGATGTCCTTTTTCTTCCCGGCCCCTTCGATGATCGTCGTCGCTTCCTTATCAACCACGATCTTCCGGGCCTGGCCCAACTGCGAAAGCTCGATGCTTTCCAGCTTGATGCCCAGATCCTCGGTGATGACCTGGCCGCCGGTCGTGATGCCGATATCCGCCATCATGGCCTTCCTTCGATCGCCAAAACCGGGGGCTTTGACGGCGCAGACTTTCAACACGCCCTGCAAACGGTTAATGACGAGGGCCGCCAGGGCCTCACCTTCGACATCTTCGGCGATAATCAGCAGTGGCTTGCCGACCTGAGCGATCTTTTCAAGCAGCGGGATAATTTCGCGGACGTTGGAAATTTTCTTCTCGTGCAGAAGGATATACGCATCTTCAAGAATGGCTTCGAGGGTATCGGCGTTCGTCATAAAGTAAGGCGAGAGATAACCCTTATCGAATTGCATTCCTTCGACGACACTCAACTCGTTCTCCATACCCTTGCCTTCTTCGACCTCGATGACGCCGTCACTGCCGACCTTGTCAATCGCGTCGGCCAAAATCTCGCCGACGGACGGATTGTTGTTGGCGCTGATCGTCGCCACCTTCGCAATATCATCGTGGCCTTTGACGGGAACGCTGACCGACTGGATGTATTTCGTGGCAGCTTCGGCCGCCTTGCTAATCCCGCGCTGAATCGCCATCGGATTCGAGCCGGCCGTAACGTGCCGCATACCTTCGGCATAAATCGCCTCCGCCAAAACGGTCGAGGTCGTTGTTCCATCCCCGACGACGTCGGACGTCTTACTGGCAACCTCGTTAACCATCTTGGCGCCCATGTTCTTGAACGGCTCGGGCAGCTCGATTTCTTTGCTGACCGAGACGCCGTCCTTGGTGACTTTCGGGGATCCCCAACTCTTGTGGAGGATGACATTTCTACCGGTCGGACCAAGCGTAACTTTGACCGCTTCGGCCAGTTGCGACAAGCCCTCTTTTAGCTGGGCCCGCGCCGCATCATCAAACATCAATTGTTTTGCCATTTTTATTTCCTCGTCTCAATGATGAATTTTGGTTGTTTTGCATTTTCCTTAACGCATCCGTATCAAACCGAACGCCTTATTTTTCGACGATTCCCAGAACGTCACTTTCTCTAAGAATAATGTACTTTTCGCCGTCGATCTCGACGTCGCTCCCGATGTACTTGGCGTAGATCACTTCGTCCTTCACCTTCACGGACATGGCGCCGCGCGAACCGTCATCCAAAATTTTGCCCGGCCCGATGGCCACGACGGTACCGATCTGCGGCTTTTCCCTTGCCGCATCCGGCAGGAGAATCCCGCCGCTCGTCTTCTCTTCCGCGTCTGATTGTTCGATGACAATTCTATCATCCAGAGGTTTAAGCTTCATAACTCACTCCTTGTCTTTTTTATCGTTCCAATTACATGTTCTGATATCAATCTTATTATGGTTCAATTTCCAGTACGACAACACTATTGATCCGATTCGGCGCCTCTTCCGGAACCGTCACAGCAATCTCACTCGGACCTACAAGCATCATAGGAAGTCTGGAATGCTTTTTATCCGCCAGCAAATAGGCTTTTGTGACGTTATGTTCGAGTGCGGGGACTTCGAGCCGCCCGTCCTTGGGCCAATCGAAGACATGAAGATACAGCTTGTTGGATTTAGCCGTACAGCGCCCCCACGGCACCTCGCCAAGCGGACTCGCTGTCGTCTCATAGATACTCTCGCCGTTGATCTTCATCCATTCGCCGATAGCCGCCAGACGTTCTACGCTGGGCCCGGGAATCAGGCCTTCGGCGGTCGGCCCGACGTTCAGGAGAAAGTTGCCGCCTTTGCTCGCGATGTCCGCCAGCTTGCGGATCAGGTCCTCGGTCGATTTCCAATTATGATCGAAGGACTTGTACCCCCACGTATCGTTCATCGTCATACAGGATTCCCAGTCCACGCCGGGCAGGCCTTTGGCCGGAATTTGCTGTTCGGGCGTGCCGAAGTCGCCGGCGAATTCCTCGCTCCTGCTCAGGCCTTCCATGCCCTTTCGACCCTTGCCGACACGGTTGTTTATGATGATGTCGGGCTGAAGATCGAGAACGTAATTGTACAGATCCTTGCCTTGCGGCTCGGTCCAGTCCTTAATCCATTCACCGTCGAACCACATCACGCCGAGAGGGCCGTAATTGTCGACCAGTTCTTTAAGCTGGGGTTTCATATAGGTATCGACATAGTTCGCAAAATTCGGGTTCGTGCGTTCTCGGTCGTTATAGTTCGGATAGAAAGGCGCCTGGGCATCGGGATGATGCCAGTCCATGATGGAGTGGTAGAAGCAGAGCCGGATTTTGTGTTTTTTGCAGGCTTTGGACAACTCTTTGAGGATATCGCGCCTGAACGGGGAGGCATCCATGATATCGTAATCGCTCACCTTCGAATCCCAAAGGCAGAATCCGTCATGGTGCTTGCTGGTAATCACGATATACTTCATCCCCGCATTTTTGGCTATCCGCACCCATTCGTCGGCGTTGAATTTGACCGGATTGAACCGCCCGGCTAACGGCTCGTACTCCGAGACCGGGATATCGGCCCGTTCCATAATCCATTCGCCGATTCCCGGAACTTGCTTGCCGTCCCACTCGCCGGCCGGGATGGCGTAAAGCCCCCAGTGAATGAACATGCCAAATCGCACGTCACGCCACCATTCCATCCGCTCTTCTTTGCTGATGGGCTGCTTGTCACCGAGACCGCCAAGAAGGGAAAATCCATCCTCATCTTGCCGGCAGCCCACAACCGCAAACGTGCACAACACGGCGACGGTAATCAGCCAGCTAATTCGGCGCCGGAATGTGCCGGGATGGCTTCGCGACTGAGTTGTCTGGGTTTCTTTCATTTGTATTTCCTTCCTTGTCCACTTTGGCGTTGCACTGACCGGCATTAGAGGGAACTCTTACATTCCCATGCCGCCCATGCCACCCATGCCGCCCATACCGCCCATACCGCCCATGCCGGGATCCATGCCGCCCGGGCCGCCCGGAGGCATAGCCCCTTGTTCTTGCGGCTTTTCAGTCACGAGGCAATCCGTGGTCAGGAGCAAGCCGGCGATACTTGAGGAATTTTGCAGGGCGATTCGTGTCACCTTAGCCGGATCGATCACGCCGGCTTCCAGCAAATCCTCGTATTGATCCGTGGCGGCGTTATAACCGAATCCACCTTTGCCTTCCGTCACCTTGTTCACCACGAGATTCGGAGTCGATCCCGCATTGTACGCAATGCAGTAACAGGGCATTGAAAGGGCATGGGCCAGAATATTGGCGCCGGTTTGCTCGTCGCCTTCGAGTTTCAGTCTCTTCACCGCGTCGAGACAGCGAATCAAAGCAACGCCCCCGCCGGGAACGATGCCTTCCTCGATGGCTGCTCTTGTTGCGTGGAGGGCGTCTTCGATACGAGCCTTTCTCTCTTTCATCTCCGCTTCCGTCGCCGCTCCGACGTTAATCTGGGCCACGCCGCCCGTCAGCTTGGCCAAACGCTCCTGGAGTTTTTCGCGATCGTAATCGCTCGTTGTGATTTCAATCTCGTCTCTGATCTGTTTGATTCTACCGCTAATCGCCTCCTGGCTGCCAACGCCTTCGACGATGATCGTATCATCATTATCAATCGTGACCTTTTTGGCTTGGCCGAGTTGTTTGACGCTGATATTCTCCATCTCGATTCCGAGATCCTTGAAAATCGGCTCGGCCCCGGTGAGCACGGCGATATCCTGCAACATGGCTTTTCGGCGATCCCCGTAGCCCGGGGCTTTCACGGCGGCCACTTCCAGGATCCCCTTCAGCTTGTTCACCACTAACGTGGCCAGCGCCTCGCTTTCCACATCCTCAGCGATGATTAACAGCGGCCTCTTGGCCTTGGCCACCTTCTCAAGGAGCGGCACGAGCTTGGCCACATTACTGATTTTTTCCTCGTGAACCAGAATGAAGGGCTTTTTCAATTCGCAGACCATATTGTCCTGGTCGGTTGCGAAATGGGGTGAGAGATACCCGCGGTCGAACTGCATCCCTTCCACAAACTCAACCGTCGTCTCAAAACTCTTGCCCTCTTCAACGGTAATCACCCCGTCTTTACCAACTCGCTGGAAGGCATCGGCCATGATTTTGCCGATTTCGGTATCATTGTTCGCCGAGACGGATGCGATATTGACGATATCTTTCGGCTTGGCGATATCTATCGGTTTGGCCAACGAAGCCAGCTTATCCGTGACGGCTTTGGCCGCTTTTTGCATACCGCGGTTGAGAGCCATCGCATCGGCGCCCGCCGCGAGGTTCTTATACGCTTCCTTAAACATCGCTTCGGTCAGCACCGTCGCGGTCGTCGTGCCGTCTCCGGCGATTTTCGAGGTTTTACTGGCCGCTTCTTTGACCAGTTTGGCCCCGAGGTTCTCGTTCTTATCCACGAGATCGATCTCTTCGGCTACGGTCACGCCATCTTTGGTCACGGTCGGGCCGCCCCAGCTCTTGTCGATGACGGCGTTCCGGCCCTTCGGTCCGAGCGTCGTTTTCACGGCTGCAGCGAGCTTTTCCACGCCGGCCAACAGCCCGGCTCGTGCCTCAGTTTCAAATGCCAATTCTTTTACTGCCATAATTGCTTGCCTCCATTAATTGACTGCATGACGAAAAATCAATAGTTAATCCTTTTATAATTAAGCACTTACAAAAGCATGGCTCTTTAATCATCCGTTCGGCCCTGCCTGATTTATTTCAATTGAAATGTAAACTGCAAACGATATACCAACTTTATCAGACCGAAAACGCCATTTTGGCACACGAACGATAATTTCTGTATTAACAAGCATTTACACAACACAAAAATCAAAACAGCGAAAAGCAACGCAGACACATAACCTAATAAACTTGCCATTATTGGCACTGATATGGTCTTCAGTACGCCAACCTGGCAGGAAGGAGGTAACGCATTCGCAAAGTTGTACTTTACATCCGCCTAATTCAAGATATCGAGCTTCTCGTGATTATCCCTATACGGATGATATTGAGATAGGATACAGTGTATTTTTCAGTATTTGTGTTTTCAATATCAATTTCTATGATATTGTGGGGTGTGATATCGAGGAATCTTATAATAATATGTTCTGCAATAGCACTTCTGAGGATTATAAAACTGGATGCATTTGGAATATTTGGGCTGTTCGGATTTGTCTTTGGCCTACTGGCATTTCTTGGCACTGGGAGCAGTATGAATCGAATCAAAAAGCTAGAAGCCAAACTGAAAGAGCTTGAAGTATTAGAACCTGGCTATCAAGGTGAATGAATTATTTGACTAATTTGATCTGCCTCGAAAGGCAGAACATTTGCCTGCAAGGGTCCTCCTTACGGTCGGCCCCTGAGGCAGGCGTTAGCCATAAAAGGATAAAGATTATGAAAACTTGTCATCTCTACTGTACATCTCGCATTTCTGGTATAGCGTGGGCTTCCTTCATGGCCGTTTATTTGCTTTTGAGTGGCCCATCCTCAATCGCCAATGAAGTATCTCTCAATGACAAGTTCTCAGCTTCAATTAAGAAGAATCTCTCGGCCATCAAATACAGTGAGACCACAGCGAAAAAACTAGTTGAGATCGCTAGTCAATGGAAAACTCCTCAAGGTAATAGTCAAGTGTACGAGTGGGT
>CAYZAT010000195.1:0-8573 GCA_964476475.1 uncultured Pirellulales bacterium | reverse complement strand
GTTATGAGCCCGACAGTCTTTCGCATAGGAAAATACCGATTCTACTTCTTTTCAAGAGAGGAAGATAGGATTCATGTCCACGTTGTTTCGCCGGACGGCGAAGCAAAATTCTGGATCGAGCCTATTGTGGCCCTGGTCACATATACGGGTTTTTCAAAAAGACAGCTCGGGCAGCTACAGAAAATAGTCGAGGAACACAAAAGTGAAATCATCAAAACGTGGCAAAAACACTTTAAAGCCTGAGATTACCAACATCTCCGAGCACGGCTTCTGGATATTTTTCAAAGAGAAGGAGTATTTCCTGCCGTTCGATCAGTTTCCCTGGTTCAAAAACGCCACCGTCAAACAGATCAGTGACGTCCGGCTGTGGCACGATCAACATCTCCACTGGCCCGGCCTCGACGTGGACCTTTCATTCAACATCATCGAACACCCCGAAAAATACAAGCTCATCGCCAAATAGTTAATGCTTTGTTGAGCATTTTAGTTTGAAATTTTACTTTGCTTCAATTCTTTCGACCTGATTCACAGATAATACATAAAGCATCCTTCCCTTCTTCTTTTTCATTGAATGCTCCAGCAACATCGTCCATAATATCATTGGCATAAACGGGAGTTTCACCTTTGGCCCTAAAGAAAGAATCGCATGGGCAGAAAAGCGTGCTTTTCTTTCATGAACATTTCATTTAGGAGAATTTGAAATGGATCACAAATGCCCTGTTTGCAATTTGGTTGTTTTTGAGCTAAAATGCCAAGGAGGAATGAGTTTCTACTCCTGTCCACGGTGTGGAAAATATGACATCGCAACGTTCTTTAAATCGGAACTTTCAAACGTACTGAATAAAGATAGCAAAAAGATCGCCACTCTCAGCCATTGGATTCGTTTAAAACATGAATCAATCTTGAAGGAAATACCAACCGAGGGATCGCACAAGAATCCAATAAAACTTGATCAAGAACTGGTAGAGAGCATAATCAAAAATCCTCGTCCTAATCCTGCTGAGCAAGCGGACAACTTTGTTCGCTGGATAGGAGATAATATAAAATACGGAAGACATTATATCCCTGTAAAGAAATATTCCATCGAAGCAATCGTGGGATCCCAAAACGAGCGGGAATTTTATTTCGTTACTGATCACTTGAAAAAGAAAGGCATCATTGAAACTAGAACGGCTGAAAGGAGAGGAGATACGGATATATATGACGTCACATTTTCATTCGATGGATGGGAATATTACGAAGAACTTAAACGAGGGGATGTCGATAGTCGAAAGGCATTCATGGCAATGCAATATAATGAAGAACAACTCGACAAAATCGTCGAGGATGTATTCAAGCCAGCAGTCAAAGAAACCGGTTTTGATTTGTTCAGACTTGAGGATAGACCCAGAGCCGGCTTAATAGATGACAGACTCAGAGTTGAAATACAAACATCCCGTTTCCTCATATCCGACCTCACCCATGAGAATGCAGGCGCTTATTGGGAGGCAGGCTATGCCGAAGGCTTAGGAAAGCCTGTTATATACACGTGTGAAAAAGAAAAGTTCAAAGAACTAAAAACACACTTCGATACGAACCACCACTTGACAGTTGTCTGGGACGCTGACCATTCATCCAAAGCAGCAGAAGAATTGAAAGCAACGATTCGAGCCACTCTTCCGGACGAAGCAAAACTATCAGACGAATGATGTTTCTGGAGCTTTTTCGAACACTTTTGGTGGGACAAGCCGCCACCCTACGATTCTAATTTTCTCTTATGCGGTATTATGACATTCTGTATCCTGTCTCCTGTATTCTGTGTTCTCATTCGTTTCTTGCCTTAACAGCCGACGCGCGGTAAAATCGCTTATTGAGGTTATTGTTATTGCTTCGAAAGAGGTGGTTCTATGAGCGATTATGTGGAAGTTTATGCCGCGAGCGATATTACGTTTGCGTATCTGATGAAAGCGAATCTGGAATCGGCGGGCATCCCGGTGCAGATTGACAATGAGAATCTGCAAGGGGCATATTGCCTCGACGGGATGGTGCCCCGTGTACTCGTTCCATCCGACTATGCCGAGCAGGCTAAGCAGGTCATCGACGCGATGAAACAATCCTCAGAGGGCGGCGCGGAGAACGAAGAGCAATGAAAAAAATCAGGACGATGGCCGACGTGCTGGACTTTGCGATAGCCGGGGAGAGCGAGTCCGCCGAGCTTTATACGAAGATGGCGGTCATGGTCGAGAATCCCTGGATGCGAAAGACGCTCGAAGGCCTGGCAGAAGAAGAGCTTGGACACCGCAAAAAGCTGAAAGCCGTCAAGACCGGCTGGAGCGCCCTGATCCGCGAGGACGCGGGCGATCTCGGTATCGCCAAGACGCTGGAGAACGTCAGCCCTCATGCCGATATGGACTACCGAGAGCTGCTCGTGTTCGCGATCAAAAAGGAGGATGTTGCACACAATCTCTATAAGCGGTTGGCGGTGATATTCCCCGAGCCGGAGCTGCAGGATACGTTCCTTAAATTAGCGAAGGAAGAGGCCGAGCACAAGCGGCGATTCGAGATGGAATACGAATCCCTAACCTCCTGAACACGGGCGACGGCTACGTGGGTATCCCGTGAAAAGATTCACGACAACCTAACTGAAATCAGGTCAAGGGAGACGGTAACGATGGATACTTTCAAGTCTATTTCCAGTAGATGGCTCCTCCAAAATACGGCCCTGTTCCTACTGAGTTGCATGCTCTTGTGTACGGGCCGGAGCGATGCATGTTCGACCTTCATGCTGCGAGAAGGTAACACGTTAATCATCGGACATAATTTAGATATGCCCTATGACATCCCCGGCATGATTTTTATCAACAAACGAGGCGTTCTCAAAACGAATATTAGCTGGCATGAGATCTCCACATCCCAAAAACCCTCGTCTCGCTCTATCCGCTGGACATCAAAATATGGCTCGGTCACATTTAATCCATTGGGAAGGGAGTTTCCCGACGGCGGTATCAATGAAGCAGGTCTTTACATCCAGGAAATGTCATTATCAGGAACCCAATTCCCCGAAGACGACAAACGTCCAGGAATGTTCATGATGCAATGGATGCAATTCCAACTGGATAACTACGAGACCGTGAAGCAAGTGCTGGATCATTTGCCGGACATAATCCTGGATGGTTGGGGCTGGCATTTTTTCGTTGCAGATAAAAACGGCACATGTGCCTGTATAGAATTTATCGAAGGAAAAGCCGTCGTATATACGGGAGAACGTATGCCGGTACCCGTTCTGTGCAACAGCAAATATTCAGATGAACTGGAGCGGCTCAAACAATATGAAGACTTCGGAGGGCAGAAGAAAGTCGACTTGAAAAACAAAGAAATACCGCGTTTCGTTCACGCCGCCCACCTCATCAAGCGATTCTCACAAACGTCAGGATCCGCTGCCGCCTATGGATTCAAAACATTGGAAAGTATGAATCGGGGCGGCACACAATGGTCCTATGTTATCGACGTCACACATCAGAAAGCTTATTTCAGAACCAGTGTCGGCAGACAAATCAAGTATTTCGCCTACGGACAGATGGATTTTTCGCGTAAGAGCCCCGTTAGGATTATTGATATCAATTCCAAACGGCAGGATGATGTGCTTCACCATTTTCTTGACTATTCCCCAGACATAAACAGACAACTTATTGAGAAAGCAGTGAAGAGCATCGATCAGGATGGCAGCTTTTCCAGGCAGATAGAATCTGCCGGGAACACCATTGAGCATCTGATCGAAACGATGGCATCATTTCCCGATACAACTGTCTGCAGATAGAAAACCACAGTGGAAAACCGTAAGAAACTAACGACAGTCGGAAAAATGGAGAACTGGCTAACGCAATCGTTTGTTTGGTTCTGGTCGGGATAACAACTTCGGCGGCTCGCCTATCTGGTATCCTTCGGCACTACTCAGATCAGGTATTTCATATCGCGCAATTCTGAATTCTGTCTCCTGTGTCCTGTATTCTGTCTTTAGGGCTTGACTTGCGAACGAATCCCGTTAAAATCCGTATCTCGTGATTCGTATGTCTTATTATGATGAGTTCTGCAAAATTGAAGGTTAGGCATATATTATTTTAGAAAATCTGTTTCACGATTTTCCAAAAAGTAATTGGGTGCCGTATGATAACGCACCATCGGATAAAACGTTATGCATCTTATTTTAGAAAGAAAAAATCAAAAAAACAGATTCTTTCTTTCCAAAAGTATGCCTAACCTTCAATTTTGCAGAAGCCTTACAAACACAGATATAAAGGAGAAGACAGTTGGCTTACAACTGCGTTGTATTAGTAAAACAAGTGCCCGATACTAAACGGATTACGGGCGACGTGATGAACGACGACGGGACGGTCAAGCGCTCCGCCCTGCCGGCTGTTTTCAATCCGGAGGACCTGAACGCGCTCGAACTGGCGCTGCAAATCAAGGACCGGTTCGGCGGACACATTACGGTTATCGCGATGGGGCTTCCCGTCGCCGCCACGGTTCTTCGCGATTCGCTGTACCGTGGTGCGGACGAAGCGATCCTGATCACCGACCGGCGATGCGCCGCCAGCGACACGTTGGCCACCAGCTATATCCTGAGCTGCGCCGTCAGGAAACTCGATTACGATATCGTCCTGTGCGGCCGGCAGGCTATCGACGGCGATACCGCCCAGGTCGGCCCGCAGTTAGCGGAGAAACTGGGCGTCACGCAGATCACTTACGTCGAGGCGCTGACCCGGCTGGAGGGCAAGACCATCACGGCCCGGCGGAATATCGGTAACGGCTGGCAACAGGTCAAAGCCGCCTTGCCCGTCCTGCTGACCGTTGCGGGCGACGCCAATGAGCCGAGAGTGGCCGCGGCGAAGAAGATGATGAAATACAAAAAGGCACTCGCGCCGATCGAGCTCGAGCAGAAAATCAAGGCGGAAAATTCCGACGCCGACGAGGCCGATATCAAGAAGCTCGTCGAGCATAAATACAGCCTTTTGCAAAAGAAGGGATTACTCATCAAACAGTGGGATCTCGATATTCTCGAAGCCGATCTGAGCTGGTGCGGCCAGAGCGGCTCGCCGACCAAAGTTCACCGCATCCAGAGCGTTGTCTTAGCGGCGAAGGAAACCAAACAGATCGAGCCGAACGAAACGGCGATCTCCAATATGATACACGAATTGATTAACGATAAAATTATCGCATAAACGACCTACGAAATACGACATACGATATACGAGCGACGAAAAAATGATAGAAGTGAATAGACAAGGTGAAGTTTGGATTTTCGCCGAGCAACATGAAGGGCGGCTGGAAGATACGCCGCTCGAACTGATGAGCAAGGCCCGGCATTTGGCGGATACCCTCGGCGTGACATTAGCCGTAGCCGTGTTGGGCGACGGTATCAAAGACTTGGCGAAAAAGCTCATTCAACACGGAGCGGACAAGGTTTATATCGCCGAGCATCCGATGCTTCAAACGTACCAGACAAATAGCTATGCGAAGGTGATGGTCGATCTGATCCATAAGCACGAGCCGCAGATCGTACTGTACGGTGCGACGGTCGCCGGACGGGACCTGGCGCCGCGGATCGCCAGTGCGATTAAGGCGGGCCTGACCGCCGATTGTACGGACTTGCAGATCGGCGACCACCAAACGCCCAGGGATAAGAAGGTTCATAAGAATCTGCTGTTTCAGATCCGACCGGCCTTCGGCGGCAATATCGTCGCGACGATTATCAATCTCGATCGCTGGCCGCAGATGGCGACCGTGCGCGAAGGCGTCATGCCGATGCCCGAGCCGGACAGCAAGCGAAAAGGCGAGATCGTCGAAGAGAAGGTGACACTCGCCGAGAAGGACTTGCCACTGGAGATCCTCGAAGAGCATAAGCGCCCGAAAAAGGTGGACCTTAAGGCGGCGCGCATTATCGTCGCCGGCGGCGCGGGCGTCGGCAGCAAGGACAATTTCAAGCTCATCTGGGACCTGGCGAATTGCCTCGGCGCCGCCCCGGCGGCGACGCGAGCGGCCGTGGACTTGGGCTTCATCGACCACGACCACCAGGTCGGACAGACGGGCACAACGGTCCGGCCGAGCTTGTATATCGCCGTGGGGATCAGCGGCGCGATCCAGCACCAGGCGGGTATGGCCCAGAGCCAGAAGATCGTCGCGATCAACAGCGATCCCGACGCGCCGATCTTCAACGTTGCCCATTACAAAATCCTCGGCGATCTGAACCAGGTCGTCCCGATGATGATAAAATCGATTAGAGAAAAGACGGTTTAGCCACGAAGGCACAAAGTCACAGAGAAGAACAAATGTATCATAATCTTTGTGTCTTCGCGTCTTTGTGGCCAAAGGAAATTTGAGCATGGCTAATTTTTACAGAGATAATTACGACATACAGTTCCTCTTCAGGCACATAGATCCTCGGGCCTTGGCAACGGTAACCGAAGAAGGCTTCAGGTTTGCCGCTGAATTCGACAACGCCCCGGCTAATGCCGAAGAGGCGATACAAAACTACGAGATGGTGCTGGACTCGCTCGGGCAGCTTTGCGCCGAATTCATCGCACCGCGGGCCGAAGACGTGGACCGCCAGGGCAATCTTCTCAACGAGGACGGCTCGGTGACACGCGCCGAAGGCACGGCCGAAGCCATTGAAAAGCTCGGCCAGGCGGAGGTCATGGGCTTTACACTACCCCACCGCTTCGGCGGTCTGAACTTTCCGAACCTTGTTTACTCTATGGCCATCGAGATCCTCTCGCGTGCAGATGCGGCGTTAATGAACATCTTCGGCTTGCAGGGTATCGCTGAGACGATCAACGCCTTCGCCTCGGAGGAGATCAAGCAGGAATATCTTCACGATTTTTCAGCGGGGAAGGTCACCGGCGCGATGGTCCTGACCGAGCCGGACGCCGGCTCCGATCTGCAAGCCATCAAAGTCTCGGGCCATGACGTGGACGATCAAAAGCCGGCGAGAGTCTATCAGGACGCCGAAGGCAACTGGTTCGTGCGGGGCGTCAAGCGGTTTATCACCAACGGCTGCGGCGAAATCCTTCTCGTGCTCGCTCGCAGCGAGCCGGATATCTCCGACGGCAGAGGCCTGAGCCTGTATCTCGTCGAGCGAGGCCCCTGGGTGAAGGTCCGCCGGCTGGAAGACAAGCTCGGCATCCACGGCAGCCCCACGTGCGAGCTGTTTTTCAACGACGCCCCCGCCAAGCTGATCGGCGAGCGTCAACGCGGCCTCATTACGTACGTAATGAGCCTGATGAACGGCGCACGGATCGGCATTGCCGGCCAGTCGATGGGCATCGCCGAGGCCGCGTACCGCGTTGCCCGTGATTACGCCGCCACGCGAAGGCAATTCGGTATGGTGATCGAGAAACTTCCAGCGGTTCGTGATATGCTGATCGATATGAAAATCGCGATTGAGGCCGGACGCGCGCTGCTATATGAGACGTCGCGAGTGGTGGATATGGAGCTTGGATTCCTGAAGCAGCTCGAAACGCCGCCGGAGGATAAGGCCGAAGCGAAACAACTCAAGAACAATTCGCGCAAATACAAACGAATCGCCTCGATGCTGACACCGATGAGTAAATACTACTGCTCGGAGATGTGCAATACCGTCGCGTACGATGCGATCCAGGTACTCGGTGGCAGCGGATATATGCGCGACTACCCGTGCGAGCGGTACGCCCGCGACGCCCGAATCACGACGATTTACGAGGGGACGAGCCAATTACAGGTCGTCGCGGCGGTTCGGGGTGTGTGCAGCGGCACGGCCGAAAAATTCATAAATGGACTGGCGGAGCAGGATTATGACGCGGACGTCAAAGACCTGCTCGATATGCTCGCGGCGGGAATGGAACAACTGAAAGAAACCATCCCCTTCGTCAAATCGCAGGGCAACGAATACATGGACCTGTACGGCCGGGCGCTGGTTGATATCGCCATCGACCTGATCAATGGCTACCTGCTCTGCGGCCAGGCCAGCACGAAAGTCGAAATGGACGTCCCCGTCGCCGAAAACGGCTCAGCCGGAAACGGGAAAACCATCCCTATGAAAAAACGCAAAGCCATGCTCGCCCGCCGGTACATTACTAAAAACGCTCCGAAAATCGCTTCACTCTTGGAACTAATCCGCTCCGGCGACAAATCCACCTTCACCGACTATGAAGCCCTCATCGGCCCCGTGCCGGAAAAGGGATAAAATCATTGTCAATAAACAACAATCAATCGTATAATAGAATCCCGGCCAAAACGCCGGGATTTTTTATTATATAAATTTGGATTTGAATATGGGACAAGCCATAAGCAAATTAACCATAAAAGGCTATAAATCCATTCGATGTCTTGAAAACTTCGAACTTCGAAATATAAACATCCTCATCGGCCCAAACGGTGCAGGAAAAAGCAACTTCATAGATTTTTTTAGCTTCTTACGTTCGATTTCCAAAGGTAGTTCCCAGTATTTTATAGCAAACCAAGGTGGAGCAGACCGACTTTTGCACCTAGGCTCTGAAGTAACAAAAGAAATAAATGGATCAATAATATCCTCTGAAAGATCATCCTGGGAATTCAAGCTT
>CAYZAT010000194.1:0-8629 GCA_964476475.1 uncultured Pirellulales bacterium | reverse complement strand
ATTGGTTATTGGTTGTTAGTTTTTGGTTTTGATTGCTTGAGTGATTTTTGCAGCCCCGCTATCATCCGTGCCACTTGATCTGTTGTTATTAAAATTGCTTGAACGACGCCTTTATTAACATATTGAAGTCGTTCCGCAAGCTGTACAAAAGTTTCAACTTCCGCCAAAGATCCCTGAGCAATCGAAAGATGATGTATAAATTCTTTAACATACTGGCGTGCTTGACCTTCAGCAATATTAGCAGGAACGGACACAGCCGCCCTTTGGATTTGACTGACAAGTCCGTATCTCTCATCCGAAGGAAACCTTCGAGCCAGTTTGTAACATTCAAGAACCAAATCCATTGCTTTCTGCCACACGTCTAAATCTCGATAACTATAACCTGCCATAATACCTGCCCTTTTTTATTTTATATTCCTATTACTCATTTCATATAGCAGATTAAAAGCACTCGTTCTTTACCACCAACCAGTAGCGAATAGCCAATGACTAACAACTATTTAAGGCGTATCTTATCCACCGTATCCCACTGGGAGACATCAGAGAGAATAATTTCTTCGCCAACAATCAAACCGTCGAGCACTTCGATCGTACTCACGGAGGTCTTGCCGAAATGCACGGGAACGCGTACGGCGAATCGGCCGTCTTCAATGAGTTTAAACAACTCGACCTTACTGTCCGCGGACGCAAGCACCGGCCGGCCGACGTAGAGAATGTCAAGCAACTGCTCGATCTCTATTGTCCCGACCACCGACAAATCCGGACGGGCCCCCGGCGGTAATTCCCCTTCCAGAGATACATCCACCGTTACATTACCTTCCATAACGGTCGGATCGAAACGCGAAACCTGACCAGACACAAGACCATTATACGTGTCGATCTCCGCGGCTAATCCGATCCGTACGTCTCGAGCCTGTCCCTGGGGGATTTGAAGACGCGCCATCAGCTTGTTCGGATTCGTAACCCGCGCCACAATCTGCCCCGCTCCGATCTGCTCACCCAGTTCAATGGGAGTCTGAATCGCAGCCAGAATACCCTTTGCCCCCGCACGCACGTTTAATGAATCATATTCTTCTTTTCTCAGATTATACTGAGACTTCGCCTGCTCGAGCGAAGCTTCTTCCAGCACCATTTGGGCCGGTTTGGTCTGGTTTAGAAAAACGTCAAATTGCCTCTGCTCGACCTCTAACTGCCTTTCACGCTGCTCAACGTTACTTTTCGACAACCTCATTTGAAGCTCCGAAATCAAGCCATCCTCATATTGCTTTTTGTCCACTTCATACCGAAGTTGGGCATCATTGACATCCGCCTGGGTCCGTGCAATACCGGCTTCATACCCCAACTGCTGATTGAAAAGACTGGCCTTTTGAGCATTATAACGCGCTTGAGCCGATTTGAGTTGCGTCTGAGCATCTTTCCAATTCAATTCCAATTGGGGATTGCTCAGTTCAAGAATCACCGTATTTGGCTCGACGGGCGTTCCGGGATGAATCACAATCCGCGATGCTCGCCCGCTCACCCGTGAGGTTACGACGAGTCTGTCCTCCGATACGAGCGTGCCCACACCCCGCACCTCAAGGATAATATCACCTCGTTTGACTTCGTCGATGAGGAGTGTTTGACGCTCCACGGACGGCGCCGCCGGCTCGAGGCGAGACAGGCCCAAAGTGATCGCTGCAATTGCTACTAACGTGATAATCGCGAGAATGACACGAATCACGAGACGTCTGACTTTTCGAGATTTTCTTGGTATATCCATGCTCAGTCTATATACAAGTCGCGTGCCACAATGATTTATTGCATAATGGGGCTTCTTGGGAGGGAAAAGGGGATCTGAAGCTATGGGAACTCGATACGATGTCCGTTTTTAGAAAAAACGCGCTCGATATCGAACAGACGTCTCAAGATCTGTGCCCCTGTCGATGCTCGGCAGGCAGTCGCAGCAAGGCCCGGCAACCGGGCCCGTCCGAATGACCGATCAGCGTCAGGTCCCCCCCATGCGCCTCGGCAATCTGGCGGCTCAGAGCCAGGCCGATGCCGGAACCCTGCGGCTTCGTGGTGAAAAACGGCACAAACGGATCCATGGTCGTCTCGAGGCCGGGCCCGTCGTCATCGACCCATACTTCAAGAAAGGCTCCCGCCATTTTCCAGGTAATCGTTACGTGTTCAGCCTCTCGTCGGGCCGTTTGCTGGCTGGCTTCCACAGCGTTGGAGATAATGTTGATGAGAAGCTGGTCGAGCTGGCTGCGGTCCGCCCGAATTGTCAGGTCAGGACCCGGCATGATCGCCACGGACAAGCGCGTTTCCAAACCGACGACATGCCGTATCCAGGTCTCGACCCTCATTTCGTTAAAGGTCGGCTCGGGAAGACGCGTCAGCCTGGAATACGAAGCGATAAAACCGCCCAGCACCTCGGAACGCTCGGCGATGATCTCCAGACCCTCTCGAACGTCCGCCTCCCAGCCCGTATCGCGGGATTTCTGTTTAAAACAGGTTTGAAGACTCTGGGCGACGGATTGAATGGGCGTCAGACTGTTGTTAATCTCATGGCGCAGGATTTGAATCAGGCGCCTCCAGGCCTGACGTTCCTCTTCGTGCAAGGTTCGAGTCATATCGGACAGAAAAACCAACTGATGGGACAGACCTTTCTCCCGGTAAGCCGCTCGACGTAATTCCCACCGTCCCACACCGCCCGGAAGGGAAAGATCGACAATGCGCGGCGTCGGGCCTTTCAGGCAAAGACCGAGTCCGAATTCTTCGGCGTGAGAGCCGATGATTTTTTGTTCGTGCAGCTTGAGCAATTGCCGGCCGCTGTCATTAATCCATTGTAGAACACCATTTGAGTCAAACCCGAAAAGGGCCACATCGATCTCCGCCAAAATCTTCCGTAGCAGAGCCGTCGATTCAACGACGTCGAACCTCTGCCCCTGTAAGAACTGAACCAAGCGATTAACCTCCCAGGCCAATTCGCCCATCGAATCGTTCCCGCAGGCGCCACGAAGTCGCATGGAATAGTCCCCTTCGCGCAAGGCGCCAAGAATGTTCAAAATCGTACGCAATGGAAAGGCCACTTTGTTTCTTACGGAAAAAGCAAATCCAATCCAGCATGCCAAAACCAGAAGCGTCAGGATGAGTTTGGTGGATAGTTGAAACGGATGCGCCCATAAAAAGATGAGCGCCATCAGGATACCGGCCAGGCCGCCCATCAAAGAAAGAACTGTAATCTTTCGTTCGAATTTCATCTTACGCTTGGAATAATGGAATAGTGGAATGATGGAATATTGTAAGAGCACCAGCATCACAACCCATTATTCCAGTTTTCCAATACTCCACTATTCCATCCTATTCGATCTGATGCTTCTCAAGTCGCCGATATAGAGCCGCCCGGCTGAGGCCAAGGGCTTGGGCCGTCTTGCTAATATCTCCATCGTGCCGATCGAACGCCCTACGGACGGCCCACCGTTCAATCTGATCCAACGTCATATTCTCAAAATGCGGACCGTTCGTATTCTCCGGCTGCAAACCCAGATCGGCCGGACCTAACAGAGGATTTTGCGCCATTAAAACGGCACGTTCGATGGCATGGTCCAGTTGTCGCACATTCCCCGGCCAAGAATAGCCCATCAGTGCTTCGAGAGTCTCCTCGCTGAAACCATTAATGGCTTTTCGATATTTCGCTACGTATCCCTGCAAAAAATGGTTGGCCAGTAGGGGAATATCCTCCGGTCGCTTTCGCAATGGCGGCACATGAATATGCACGGTGTTGAGGCGATAAAGCAAATCCTGCCGAAAACGACCCGCAGTGACCTCCTCGTCGAGATCGGCATTGGTCGCGGAGAGAATCCGTACACTCACGCGGCAGGTCCTGGACGAGCCGATCGGTTCAAATTCACCGTCCTCCAGCACCCGTAACAGTTTCGATTGCAGGTTAACGGGCACCGCCGCGATTTCATCCAGGAATAACGTCCCCCCGTTGGCTAATTCAAATCGGCCCATCCGATCCGTCTTGGCATCCGTAAAGGCACCGGCGACGTGACCGAATAGCTCACTCTCAAAAACGGTCTCCGGCACACTGGCCGTATTAACCGTCAATAATGACCTCTTTCTCCGCAGGGAGGCTCCGTGTAACGTCTGCGCCACGACGCCCTTCCCGCACCCATTCTCGCCGGTAATGAGGACATTAGCATCGGACGGTCCCACTTTAGCGATGGTTTCCAGCACCGGCCGCATCGCGGGAGATTCTGCGATGAGCCTTTTGCGGCCGGCATCTTTGAGATAGTCAATCTCCTGGGAGAGCTTCCGGCTCTCGCGCAGGGCACGTCCCAACTCGATTTGCGTTTGCAATACGGCGAGCAAACGTTCGTTCTTCCACGGTTTTTGGATGAAATCACGAGCCCCGCAACGCATCACCTCCACCGCAAGCTCTATACTACTCCAAGCCGTCATGACAACCACCGGCAATGACTCATCGATTTGACGGATGCGCTTGAGCAAATCCAGACCTTGGCGACCCGACGTTTCGCCCCGGACGTAATTAAGATCCATTAAAACGACGTCGAAATCATTCTTGTCGACCGCATCGATGATCTCCTCAACGGATGAGGCCGTCGTCATCTCATATCCTTCCGGCCTTAGGAGCAAACGCAGAGCCTTGAGCACGTCCGCCTGATCATCAGCAATGAGGATACTACATGAATCCACCGTTTTCTGCATGTTGAGTACAGTCCTTAACGATCCCCGGTTACTTTTTCAGACACATTTATGTTTCCGTGTGAATATTTAAAGCAAGCTCATTTGAACTAAGATACCGTACATTTTTTGACGGATAAATCAAAATCTTTAAATATTCAGCGCCTTCTTATCAATCACAAACGTACCCGGCTGATGGATTGTGGATAGTGATCGGACGTATCGACGATGATTCACAATATCTGAAGAATGAGGATGGTGTATCCGTTTTGAGATCCGATCACATGCAATTATTGATGATATTCATGATCCGGTCAACCAACTCTGCGTGATACTTTTCCTCTTCGGCAAGGGTGCGAAAACAATCGCGCATCTCAAGCTCGGTCACGCACGGATCAAGCGAAACCTTGAGGTAAAAGTCATGAGCATCCTGCTCGATGAGTTTCATGGTATTGAATTCACCGAGGAGTTTTCGTTGCGTCGCAGTATCCATAATGAGGGTCCAGCTTCGATTGTAAAGTTCTGATGATCGCTCTATGCCGCTGCGTATCGTCCAACAGAATGAACAGGTATTTTCGGATTTCTTCAAAAACCTCATCGGTGACTTCTGCCGGCCAGTTCTCGCGATTCATATAGTCCCGATAAATACTATGGGCGATCTCATCTTCCATGTCCAAAGCCGACAGAAGAATCCCTGAGATCATTGCAGGCTCTTTAGGAGGCGATGCAGCTTCTTTCATTTCCATACCGCTCATTCGTAATGTTATGTCGTCTGATATTTCCGGTCGTGCGTGGCTCTGACCTTATTTAATGCGATCCAGAAATCCGACTCTTCTTTCGGTGATTCCTGGGCGACGCGCTGCGATATTTCGGCCCCATACGTCCTCTGCACCCACTCGATGAGGCTGTCCAATCTGTTATTTTTCTCCGGCATACGGCACACCTCGCATGTCAACAGGTTCATCTGATCGTATGGGTATGTCGGCCAGTTCGGAGGACGATATAAGCAGGATAGAAAATTTATGGAGAAAATATGCGGGATCGTACAAGAAATCAGATGACGTACAGACCTATCTCTTCCGCGTGATACCCCGCCCCAGCAAAGGAAGAACTTCATTCGCTTGAGCGGAACCATAGTTGAAAACCGTAAAGCCGCCCGTCGCAAGCCGGCGCGTCATATTGATCTGCTCGATGAGCTTACATATATCCGTCGAATCGCTCCAGACGCTCAGGCCGATACCGGGATAACACGGCACCTTGCCAGCCCACGGAAGCTGCTGGGCGACCATCCGCTGGAAATGGCTGTCGGAGGCCGTATAGTCCATGGGACACACGAAATCCAAATACCCGCGGTCGCACCACAGTTTCCAATCCTGTCCGATGGTGTTCCGGTCCACCGGCCAGTTTCTAAAAACCGCCGCGGAAACCCGGACGTCGGGCCTGGTCTTTTTCACTCCTTCAGCCACGGCGGCCACAACCTTCGTAATCTGCTGTCGGCGAAAGTCCAGCCATTTTTCACTCAGAACCTCATCGTTGCGTACGCACGCGGACCAGTCGGCCAGCGTCTTGCCGATCACTTTCTCAAAGCGTCGTCGGCAACCCTCGCAAAAACAGCCGTCGTTACCGGGATAACGGATATAATCAAAATGCAGCCCGTGGACGTCATACTTTCGCGCCACTTCAAGCATGGATTCGATCTCCAGGTTCTGATTTTGCGGATGCGACGGGCACAACCAGCGGTCATTCGCCGAGCCGTCAAAACCGACTTGTGTCCGGCCCTGGCCCTTCATTTTAACGACGAAGCTTCTATCCGTTGCCGAGCCCATGTTGTAGTTCACTTTCCAGACGTGACATTGCACGCCGTATTTTTTACACGCCGTCAGACACAGTTCGATCTGATCCCCCTTTTCCTCGACGGCCGGCGACACAGGCAGAACGTCACTATGGTAGAACGCCACACCGCCCCAAAGCATATTCGGCAGGATTGCGGTAAAACCATTATCAGCCAAAAGCTGAATGGCTCGATCCCAGCTCATACCGTCCACCCCGAAGGCACTATGACACCAAAAGGCTCGATGCTCTCCGGACAGAGGCTTCTGGGCCAGACAATGCGCTTCGATCAAAGATTCCTGAGATTGCTCGGCGACCCCAATGGCATCGGAGTACTTACCCTCAGAAATCAGTTCGCCACTCCGGTCACGAAGCCGATCGGCTTTATGGAGCGCTTCAATGGCACGAAGATTTCCCGCGGCCGTAGCTGCTATATTCTCTTTCGCTAAGTCGTAACGTTCAAAAGGCTCCAGTTGACCGATTCGGTCGCGACACCCCTGCGCCGCATCCCGCCACAACTCGGGCACGAGATATCCAGCCATCGACACGAGTAAGCGCAGCTTGGCGGATGAATCATCGGACATGAGGACATGCGTCAAAAAAACGCAGTCCCGCCCGGCGACAATGGCGGCTTTGCCGGTGGATTGATTATCCTCGTCAAACCACCATGCCACGACCTTGCTGCGCCCTTCTACTGCGAAGGTATCGCGTATATTCCACGAAGATTGCCTGGTTACAGCCGGCATTCCCTCAAGTGCATCCCCGGCGGGACGAATCGACGCGAATTGACCTTCATAGGCCCGACGAATATGCGAACCGACACGAATAGCGACCGTCGATTCAAGCCGCCGGGGCAGCGTATAACAAGAGATCAACTTGCCGCCCGTTTCAAGAAACGTTTCAATGTCATCGACCAACCCATCCGGCACAACCGGATTGTACGGGAGAATGAGAAGCTTGACGCCGGCCAACCGTTCCGACGTAACGTCGAGATCGCTCAGGACGACGTGTGAAAGTCGAGCCCGGTCGAGAAGTTCGGTCACGACGTTGGCATACTGCTTAATCGCATTGAGTTCCCCGCGTGCCTGGTGTGCCGCGGAATCGTTGCGAACAACAATAATCTTGCCGCCCGCGCCGAAGGTGCCCATTGCGGCAATATAAAATTCCGTATCCTTATCCTGGCCGCGCCAGGCGGAAATCCGAATCGTATCGACCTTGCCCCATCCGGCGGGCTGACCTTCGATCCCGGCAGCATTTTTATAAATTTTGACGGGAGTCCAACCCGTAGCAGCCGGAGCATCGAACGGAATTCTGTACCATCCATTCCCGCTATGCAGGTAGAGCGTAAAATAAGCCACCGGCGATGTGTCACGACAGAAGAAAAGAAATTGCAAACCCTTGCACATCGTCAGGTCCAGCGCGAGTTCACAATCCCAGGACGCCCGATCCATCCTCGTGCCCTGAAAATTACAGGGCATTCGCAAAGCCCTTCCACCTTCGACGTCCACGCATGAAACCGGTCGGCTCCCGGCCATGGGCTCCCAGACCACCGGCTGCGGAGATGAAAAATCATCAGCGATTTGATAGGTTATCTCCGGAATGGACGGCAAACGTCCCAGGCTGACCAGTGGACGCATACAAATAACGGAAAAAATGACCGTCCTTCGACTGAGCATAAATTATTCTCCCCAAATGAGGTATCTCGATTCCACCGTTCGCTTCAAGGATTATTTAACCTCGAAACGTCGGCTGGTGGCGTACACATGGACGCCGAAACCGGCAATGCCATCACGAAACCTCCCGCCCGTAACCCACTGCGTCTCCTCTGTGTAGAGGCGATAGAGCGTCTTACCCTCTAATTGCTTCGGCAGCTCCCTGATTGTGAAGGAGACGCCTTGGCTGTGCTCATTAACAGCGATTAACATCCAATCTTGCCCAGTCTTGCGAAGCATCAGCCGGGGGCCTTGCCCGTCAACGGAACCATACGTCTCGTCCGCGACAGCAATCGGGGTCTGTCTGGGGCGAGTCCCGACGATTCCGAATTCCAGAGCGCGAAGCTCTTTGGCAACTTTCATAATGTCACGCCAGAGCGAACTGTCTTTTTCAATAC
>CAYZAT010000193.1:0-8637 GCA_964476475.1 uncultured Pirellulales bacterium | reverse complement strand
TCGAAAAGTTCCTCAACAGCATAACGCCGAAGATCAGGGATGAGTGCCCCCCACTGCGGCGCTGTTCCCTGCAACAACTCGCCCTAACTCGTTGTCTGGATGGGCCGGTAGATGGCTTCGACGGTCGAATATTTCCCCTCTGTCCCCCTTCCCATAGCTAAGAATCTTCGGGAATGTTCTTAAAGGCAGGGACGTTATGATTTACCCTATTCACTTTTGCTCTTTATTTCCTTGAATAATTGCCTATCGGGGACTATGATTCCCTTACGATGCTTGAGCCATGAGACCATTGAACTTATACATGCTTGTTATTGTGTGCGTGGTGCACTCCGTTCTCACGCAAGGGGCGCCAACGAAAGGCGAAGTCCCGGGGGCCATCGGCAATCCTGTGTTGGCTGCTTTGGGTTTGGTGGACGTCACCGCAACGCCCTTCTCTGCGGATCCGCGAGGCCAACGTGACTCGACCGAAGCATTGCAGCGCGCGATCGTCTTCGCGCGAGACCGCCAAATGGTCTGCTTCTTTCCGCCCGGCCGGTACAAAGTGTCGGATACACTGAATTGCGAGCAGTATCGGCCGATGCGTCGAGACGGCAGGCGACAGGGAACGAGGGACTATCCGTGTGTTCTGCGCGGCTCTCAGCGGCTCGGAGAGCGGCCACGCATTGTCCTGGCGCCTCGCTCTGAAGGCTTCTCCGATCCCGAGAAACCCAGGTACGTCATTCACTTTTGGGCTCCGGGTATTGGAACCGAAGCGGGGATAGATGAACCTCAGCCGAATATATCGATGAACCAGATGTTCATCGGCATCGACATAGAGATTGGGGAGGGTAATTCGGGAGCCGTAGCAATCCGCCATCGAGCGGCTCAGGGATCGGGAGTCCAGGACTGCACGATCGACGCGAGACACGGCTACTGCGGCCTGGAAGGCGGCGCCGGATCGGGAGGCAGCCATGCGAACGTCACCGTGATCGGCGGCAGGATCGGCATGGACATGCGGCAGACCCAGCCGGCCCCGACGCTGACTGGTTGTACGCTCATCGGACAGACCGAAACCGCTCTGATTTGCAGCAGCCGACAGACGCTCTGTGCCGTCGGGCTCCGCGTGGAGACGGAAATGCCTGGGCCGGCAATCGTAACCGAGAAGCTGTGGGGCGCACATCATGGGCAACTTTGCCTGGTCGATAGTCAGATCATCATGCGCAATTCCGGCAAGAACACTGCGATCGAAGCCGGATCGAGCCTTTATCTGAACAATGTCTACGTCCGAGGTGCCGAAACGCTGATCCGGCAGCCCGAAAAAGCCCCTCTGCGCACGGACGAGTTGGGCTGGGTACACATTAAAGAATATGCAGGCGGTGTGGCCGAAACGTTTCGGAACCGCAAATACGGCAACCGGGAGTTTGTATATCCGGCTCCGATCTTTGTTGACGGCAGGCGACTTAAAGCACCTTTTCTGGCCGATGTGGAGACGGGCCGAACACCTCCGATTGATCTGCAATCGCGCCATCTCTGGGATAAGCAGTTCCCGGATTGGGAATCCCCCACAGCAGTGAATGTAAAAGACGATCCATACAACGCCGCCGGGGACGGCGTCACCGATGATTCGGCGGCGATTCAACGAGCGATTGACGAGCATGAGATTGTTTTCCTTCCCAAGGGTTACTACACGGTCGGCAAGACCATCCGATTGCATCCGCGCACGAAGTTGATCGGTACGCATCGCTGTTACTCCTGGTTGGTTCCTGGGAATGGTGAGGGAGGTGACTTCACCGATCCGGCGCATCCACAGCCGGTGGTGCGCACGGCAAACGATGCACTGGCGGAGACGATGATGGCCTTCCTCGGTATCCGTACGCTGCGGGAGTCATCCGCAGCGTACTGCCTCCACTGGCGGGCCGGCCGCAGGTCGATTTTCCGTGACACCAACATTGTCTATTCCTTTAGGGCGCCTCCGCAAGGCCCTGCTCAATATCTGGACGCAAGCAGGGCAGCGCGGCTTTACAACCATCCTATCGTACGAATCGACGGCTATGGCGGAGGACGGTGGTACAACTTCCACCAGGAGAGCTATCGGGGACACGGTCGAGACTATCGCCATCTACTGATAGACGGCACAACCGAACCACTGCACATGTATCAATGCAATCCCGAACATGCTCGATCCGATGCCAACCTGGAAATAGGCCGTTCAAAGTACGTTTCACTCTATGGGATCAAGGGAGAATACAATCAACCGATCATCCGGGTGCATGACAGCGATCATATACGCATCTTCGGCTACGGAGGCAATGCGGCGGCTCACGAAGATCATGCCTTGTTTGTGATCGAACGCACGGACAACTTTCTGATGGCTAACCTGGTCGATAGCCCGCGCATGCCCCAGGGCATTCCCGATACGTTCTTTGCGGGCGACGGCACCGATCCCCGTCGCTGGCACATGGTACGAGAAAAGACGACCTCCGGCCAGACGATCACGACACCGCCTCTGGATCGTCCCGTGCTCTATAAACGAGGTCGCGCATTAGAACCCCCCACAGGGGCAACTGGAGACGGCGATGCGAGTGCCGCGCCTATCAGGCCATATTCAAGAAATCCCAGCTACTGGGAGTATCACGGTAAGCCCGTTGTGTTGATTGGGGGCTCCGACCGCGACAACATCTTTCAATGGGCCGGCGACGGCGCCAGACTGACCGACCATTTGGATTTGCTCGAGAGCTGCGGTGGAAATTATATTCGCTGCACCATGAGTTCGCGAGAGTACACACCGGAAGGATATCGGTGGGATCTTTTACCTTATCCGTTTGCGAAGACCGATGGCAAGTATGACCTGCACAAGTGGAATGAGCTTTACTGGAGCAAGCTGCGCACGTTTTTGGCCGAAACAAAAAAACGCGGCATCATCGTGCAACTCGAGTTCTGGGACCGCTGGAACGAGTGCGGCAACTCCAGGGTACAGCACTTCGGCTGGTATTACTCGCCGTGGAATCCGAACAACAATCTAACCTACGACTGGTCCGACAGCCCGCTCTTGAAAGAAGGTAGAACCGATTTCTACAACGCTTTCCATAGGGCGGCGGTCGAAAACGATCCTGTCCTGCTGCCTCTCCAGCAGGAGTTTATCCGGAAGATTCTCGATGAGGTCATCGACGGCGGCTTTGATCACGTTCTGTTCCAGGTTGACAATGAAAGCGGCATCGGCGACGAAACACTGGAGCCGGACCCCTACTGGGCACGGTTCGCCCGTGAGTACGCGGCGTCCAAGGGCATCGATTACGATATCTACGTGTGCTCCTCGCGACGTTTTCACACACCGACGCCCTACAAGACGACGAGCTTTCGGGACTGGGACAATCCTGAGATACGCGTGCCCATCGTCAACGCGGCGTTTAACTTCTGCGACATCTCCCAGAACAACGGAACCAGCGGGCAGAGACAGTATGACAATATCCTCTGGTATCGGTCCCGAGTGCTCGCACACGGTGCTCGTCCCATCAACAACGTGAAGTGTTATCATTTCAATTGGCCAATCGGAGGCAGTTTTGGCAAGGACCGGACCTCGCCGACCGATGCAGAAGCGGGTGCGAAGTACTGGCGTGCCGTATTCGCCGGCGCGGCGAGTATTCGTTTTCACCGACACACACCCATCCAACAGAACGGTTTGCGTGAAGGTCTTGGGCTTACGCCTGAAGGACAACGGCATTTACGCAGTATGCGGGAATTTGTCGATGCAGCCCACATTTTCCGTATGAATCCACGCAACGACCTGCTATCGCATCGCGTAATCGACGAGGCCTACTGTCTGGCTGATCCAGGGCAGCAATATGCCGTCTTCTTCACTGGCGACGATGACCGCCGCGTGAGAATCCAGTTGACCGCATCGGGGCGCTTGTTCGAGTTGAGATGGCTGAACATCGCGACAAGTTGCTGGATCGAGAGAGCCACAATTCCGAGCCGCGGAGGGTATATGCTATGTGCGCCTGGCAGCGGGCATTGGATTGCCTTGCTGACGGTGTCGAAACCTTGAGTTGGACACTCAATCAAGATTGAAAGGCGAACTGATAAATGGAATACAAAGCATTATTCTGGGCAGCAGTTAAGAATCGGATTCAGAACTCCCTGATATTGCTGTTATCCGCCGGACTGCTACTGATGCTTTCCGGTACAGATGTTCAGGCCAGGTTGTACGTCTCGCCAGACGGCAATGACGACAATCCCGGCACCCGGGACCAACCATTGCAAACGCTACGGGGTGCGCGGGACCGGGTTCGCAACATGGACAAGGATGGGACCCGGGATATTCAGGTTCTGTTCAAGGCCGGCGATTACTTTGTCGACAGCACTGTTCGTTTTGGAAGGAAAGACTCCGGTTCCCGTGGTAGTCGAGTCATCTACAAGAATTGGGGTGAAAAGGGCAGCGCCTGTTTCATCGGCGGCCGGGCGCTGACGGAGTGGAAGGACGAGGGGGCTGGAACCTACAGCGCTCAGTCCGATCGGGATGTCTATGCGCTTTTTGAAAACGACCGGCCCGCCGTCATGGCCAGAGAACCCGATGAAGGTTATCACCAATTCGAATCCGTCATTGACTTTAGCCATCTGAAATTTCGAGAGGCGGACTACGGCCGTTTCAATGACCGGGGCGCCGCCGTGCGTTTATGGGCACATTGGATACCCGCAAAGATTGCGATTCAAGACATTGATTTCGACAGCCGTATCATTACACTTAACCAGCCGTATGCCGGGAATCTCAAAGGCACTGTCTGGAACGATGATTGGGCGGCTCGTACTCCCACCCGTTTCTACATCTATAATTCAAAATCGTTCCTGGATCAGCCTGGCGAGTTCTACATGGATACCGCCTCACAAAGGCTCTATTACAAACCGCGCCGCACGCCGATCGACAAGCAGACCATTATCGCGGCGACCATGGACTGGGTGATTGACCTCGACGGTGCACGTGATATTCAATTCGAGGGCCTTACGTTCCAAGTTGCAAACGGCCTGTTAGAGGTTCTCCCCTCTCTTGCGCTGCATTCCAACGTTAAGGGGGGATTGATTCGTCTGGGTGATGCACGGAACATTATCATCAAGTACTGCCGTCTTCTCAATTCCGGGCAAAATGGCATAATTGTCGAGGGTGACATCGAAAAGTGCGTGATCTACGGCAATCTCATCACCCAAACAATAAGCGGCGGCGTGCGCTTTGTGGGCGGCAATAACCGGGATAATCTCATTGAGAATAATTATGTACATCATGTGGGAGAAGGAATCTATGTGCGTAATAGTGTTGGAGATGTGATTCGACATAATCTCATTCATGATGTCGATTCGAACGGATTCAAATCTCTTTACGTGGAGCGACAGACCGTTAGTTACAATGACATTTCGCGGGTCGGGCTGGACGGTACAGACAGCGATGCGGCGGGAATCTATACCAACTGTACCGCCGGGGGACCGGACGGAGGACATGTTACGATTGACCACAACCGGCTTTACGACATGGCCTGCAATGGCTATCCAGGCTATCCCGCCGCCGCGATCTACCTCGATCTGGACGGCGTCTATAACTGCACTGTGGCCAATAATATCATTTACAACATCGATCGCAAGTACGGAGTGCATATCCGCGGGCCGAATCACGTCATCCGCAACAACGTCATCGATTTTGATGGGCCGGATCTACTGTCGCCGTTCACCATCGTCGCGGGCAGTCGACGCGCCAATGTCGCGGCGGACAAGCCGCCTATCTGGAATCACCGTTATACGTTCGAGAACAATATCGTCTGGTCGGCTTCCGGATCAATCTTTCGAGTCCGCGGTCAAACAGATGAGGATACATTCAAGCACGTGGACAACAATGTGTACTACACGCCGAAAGGACGCTACTCCTTCGCACGGATATCGTTGAACGACTGGCGCCGTATGGGGCTCGACGCCCACACGAAGTTCGCCGATCCCTTGTTCGTGAACCGAGAGAATCACGATTATCGCCTCAAGCCCGATTCGCCAGCTCTAACACTCGGATTTCAAAACATTGACACAAGCAGGATCGGCCTGAAGGAGGATTTCCCATACACAGATGGTAGGAGAATTTCTGCCGAACGCGGGCAAAATTGACTGGGACTTCGATCCGTCGGGTTGAATAGTGACGAGCAAAACTGCCGCAATCAGACGCTCCAGGAGAGCGACACCAAGCTCGCAAAACCGTCTTTTTGGGGACCTGAGAATACTGTCGGGACCGAAGTTAATCGAGAGAATCGTTTCGCTTGAGAAAAAAGACTTTGACAGGTAGAATGATGCGACACGAATTATGTTAAACAGGAAATCTTGGTTCGAATGAAATAGTCCACTGAACATATGAGCTTTTTGAAGAAGGGAGATCGATCGTGAAACACATCGTGAAGAATATCCATGTTTTAATGATTGGGTTGGCTATTGCAGGATTGCATTCAAACTCCATAGCAAACGTCAAATTCACGTATCATGAAATCGACTCAGAGATCGGTCATCCGCTCATCGGCGATATCAATGGAGACGGACGTGGGGATCTCGTCGTTCATGTGCATCGCGATGATACACATATCAAAGTGGAATCCCGAGTCAAAAAACTGGCTTGGTATCGATGGCCGGACTGGAAAAAATATACGATTTTCAATGGCGATATGACAGGCAATCGATTCTGTCTGGGAGATATCAATGGAGATGGCCATCTTGATGCAATTTCGGGCATGAATGAATTGTCGGGCGGGCAAAAAGTGTATTGGTTCGAAAATCCTATGTCCAGCGCCAATCCTGCGCATGTTTCATTGTGGAAGGCCCACTCGATCGGCGACTGCGAAACGTACATCAAAGATATCGTAACGGGCGATGTGGATGGGGATGATCAGACCGACGTCGTTGTCCGCGGTCATGAAGAGTCTTTGATTTACTTTCAACAGGATGGAAAGTGGCGCGTGAAGAAGGTCAAGCATCCCCGCAAAGAGGGAATGGACATGGCCGACCTCGATTTGGACGGTGATCTTGACATTATCTTGAATGGTTTCTGGCTGGAAACACCGGTCAATCCACTGAAGGATGAGTACAGGAAGCGAGACATTGACGAAAAATGGTTCACGCAGAAAACCGGATCCTGGCAAGATAACTGCTGCTACGTCGGAACGGCTGATATCAATCAAGACGGACTCTTGGATGTTGTCCTGTCACAGTCGGAAAAAGTGGGATATCCTCTTTCATGGTACTCGGTCAAATCACTACAACAGGTTAAGACCGGCCCGTGGATTGAACATCAAATCGCAAACGAATTCCCTTGGTGTGAGACGGTGGATATCGGCGACATCGATAATGACGGCGATTTGGATGTGCTGGCCTCAAAATTCAAGCGGCACGACAGCGCGGGAGGGAAATATGCCAATTTTCCACCCTATCCCGTTAGCGTGTTTTACAACCAAGATGGCCGGGGTCTTTCCTGGTCGAGACAGAATATCAATCAGGATGGGATTTACGCGGGCGCCCTCGGTGACGTGGGAGGCGATGGCGATTTGGACATTGTGGGCCCGCTCAGTTACTACATTGGCCCGATCAAACTATGGGAGAGTCAGCAAAGCAACGAGCCGCTGAGCCTATTGAAATGGCAATACATACATGTGGACGACAATCGTGGAAAATGGGGCGATGAGGGAGAACCCGGATGGTTACGTTATTTCGGGTTAGCGATGGGAGATCTGACGAGCGACGGCTATCAGGATATCGTGTCCGGTCGGTATTTCTATCGTAATCCCGGCGGCGACATGACCCGGGAGTGGCAACGAATCGATTTAGGGAAAAACGTCGACGCCATCCTCGTTACCGATGTGGACGGAGATGAATTTGGCGACTTGATTGCACAGGCCCTGCCGACCGTGTATTGGGTCGAAGCGAAAAATAACGTATGCTCGGAATGGTCGTTTCATCCAATTGGAACCGTCCCTAAAACCGGTCATGTCAACAGCCAGGGTTTTGATTTGGGACAAGTCATTCCGGGCGGGAAACCCGAAATAATCATCGCCGCCGAGGATGGAATCTATTACTTCGAGATCCCCGGCAATCCTCAGAAAGACAAATGGAAACGAGTGCACGTTACGGATCAAGCATACGATGAAGGCCTGGATGTGAAAGACATCGACGGTGATGGATGGAATGATATCACTGCAGGTAACGGTGAGGAATATGTCGCCTGGTGGAAGAACCCGAGAACGGGCCTGGGCAACTGGCGTCGTTTTATCATTGGAACAACGAATCCTCATCCGGCGGACCGGCTGCGGCTTGAAGATATCAACGGCGATGGAAAGATCGATTTGGTGGTGACGGAAGAGCGATATCCCGGCAAAGAGCCGGATGCCAACCTATTTTGGTTCGAGCAGTTAGCCGATCCTACTACCAAATGGAAGCGCCACCACGTCATCACAGAGTATTCGCTCAACAATCTCGACGTTGCCGATTTTGATCAAGACGGCGACTTCGATATCGTAACATGCGAACACAAAGGGCCCAACCTTCAATTACAGATATTTGAAAACGACGGCGAGGGGAACTTTACGATGCACGTTATTGATAAGGGCAAGGAGAGCCATCTTGGTACGCTCACTGCCGATTTAGACGGTG
>CAYZAT010000192.1:0-8642 GCA_964476475.1 uncultured Pirellulales bacterium | reverse complement strand
CCTCATGAGGCAGGGCAACAATATGCTCATCAATAAGACGATGATGGACATGACGACCAGGAGTTCAAGAAGCGTAAAACCTTTTCGTTCCATTTTTGTCCCTTCAATCATGCAGTGTTTTTCCACGTGAGGCACGTATCACTCATTTCAGCTCATTCTACATTGTCCCCGCCCAACAGACAAGGAAAAGCCGCAGCCGGAAGCATTCAGGATTGGGGCGAACAGCCTGCTTTGCGGCCAATAGCGATCCGTTCGGACAAGGACTTATCATCCGCGGACACAGATAATTTACCTGTTTTTTTTAATTTCACTGGACTTCCCGGGCCAATTCCGTATGATAGATATAGAACTTAATAATCGATTTTGAATGGTCTATGGTAAATCGATGCTCGACACGTGATGCTGGATAGACGATAAAATAAAAACATCTCTTCATTCATTTCCATGTTCATTGAGTTCTGTGCGGTTATGAACCAAAAATTTCGCAAAAATATCAAAAAGTGCACAAAAGTGCCCAAAAATGCTCGAATTTTTCGTCTTTCCTCGGTCGTATATCGCATATCGTTACGGAATGTCAGGACTGCTTTGAAAAAACAAAGCCAATTCGACGATAACCGTCAAAAGGGCAGTGTGGATTGAGGATATCCGACGTCGGAAAAGACCATTGATATGAAACAATGTCGCGATTGCCAAGGTTACGGGCAACCGGCACAAAACCATTGTAGAATCGATAAGATGTGCGAAAGCGGCCTTTCGCTTAATGGCTACTTTCCTCTTTCGTTGTTCCAAAGCATGACCTGGAAGCGCTGGGAGAATGCGAAACCTGCGAGCTTGCACATATCGGCCACCCTTGGGGATTGGGCTAATAGTTCATCCCTCGTAGCCGCTTGCGGCATGAGCATGACTCTGCCGGCCTCGATGTTTCCGGTCGCGTCGATAATTTCGTGGACTTCTTCCAGATCGTTCTCGGAGTCAATGACGAATTTGAACTGACAATTGTAATGAAAGGCTAACTCTCCAAGAACCGCCAGGTCGAGTCTCGAATCCTTATGCAACGCCGCCAGCTTCACATCTTCAGGCACCGAGTTGCTCAATTTCGGGCTGATGCTCATGACATCACAGGGTATATCCGGGATATAGGCGATTCCGGCGGTCTCGATAGTGATGTGCTTGTCGAGAGCTTTAAATTCCTTTACCAGTTGGCGCACCTGGAAATCCATCATCGGCTCTCCGCCGGTGATGACGACGAATGGACAATCATGTTTGCACACCGTTTCGACGATTTCCACGATCGTGCAATCCCGCCCGGCGTCTTCTTCCCAGGCATACTTGGTATCGCACCATCGGCAGCGTAAGGGACAGCCGGCCAGGCGCACGAACACACTGGGCACACCGGCCAGAAAACCTTCGCCTTGCAGAGAATAGAAGATTTCGTTCACTATCATCGTATATTGCTCTTAGCTATCTGGTATTTGATATTTAATCGGATCTTTCAGGCCTGCTTCGGAGAAGCCCTTGAGTCGTAATCGACACGAATCACATCGACCGCAGCTTCTGCCCTGCTCATCGGGATCGTAACAACTATGTGTTAGAGAATAATCGACACCGAGTTTCGTCCCGGTACGAATGATCTGAGCTTTCGTCATTTCGATGATCGGTGTATGGATGCGATATTGGCCCCTGCCCTTAACCGCCGCGGCGGTGGCAAGATTGGCGGTTCTCTCAAACGCGGCGATGAACTCGGCCCGGCAGTCCGGATAGCCGCTGTAGTCGGTTGAATTGACGCCGATAAAGATATCGAAGACGCCGAGCACCTCCGACCATGCAAGAGCGTAGCTCAGGAAAATCGTGTTTCGGGCAGGGACATAAGTGATCGGAATCCGTTTCGGCTCGCCCAAATCAGCGCCGTCCTTGGGAACGTTCAGAGTCGAGTCCGTCAGGGCCGACCCCCCGAAGGCAGCTAAATCAATCGTAACGACCCGATGCTCAGCCGCCCCGAGTGAGCCGGCGACCTTTTTCGCGGCATCGATTTCCCGCTTGTGCCGCTGACCGTACGAAAAAGTCAAGGCGTAACAGCGAAAACCGTCACCGCAAGCCGCTGCCAGTGTGGTTGCCGAATCAAGACCTCCGCTGAGTAAAACGACCGCTCTTTGTTCCGCCACCTGCTCGTTCATTCAAACAACATCCTGTCAAAACGCTCTATTCAAAATGATCCCTGCCGCCGGTGAGCCATTCAAGGTTGAACCGAGCGAGGGTTAAAGATGCGGGACGATAGTGACTGTCGTCCACGCTCGCCCGTTCGTAGAAACAATAGACCCATCCATCCGGCCCGACGGCCAAATCGGAATAGCCGCTGATGCCGGGCTCGATCGACCTGGCGACGGGCCAGGTTTGACCTTCGTCGTAGCTGAGCCTGACGGTCACGTTTTTGCGCTCGCGATTTTCGGGATTGTGCGGATTAGCGAAGAGAATACGATTCCTCTTCTGTTCGGGTTGTTTCGTTAGGCGAATGATGCTGCCCATGCAGACCGGCTCCGGAAGCTGCGTGTCATATTCGATCCGGCTCCACCCGGTAACACCATCCGGGCTGATACAAATCCCGCGAAAGCGAGGTTTTGATTCATGACGGATATTGAACATGACACGCCCATCTTGAAGCTGGACCGGAACGGTTTCGCTCGGATTGATCGGATTGGGATGAGCGACGACGATTTGGCCGCGCAGCCAGGTCCGGCCGTGATCGTCACTGTAAATGACTGAAACACAAGACGGACGATGGGCATGTCCTCCCGTGCCTGTCGAGAGCCAAACCGGGACCAGCAACCGGCCGTTCTCCAACTGTATGCCATGTCCCGGACCCGTCGCCAGGACTCTCCAATCATAGTCCTCGCGGAACTTTTCGAACGTTCCGGTGATATCGAGCGGCTCCGTAAAGGTTTGCCCGTCATCGTCGCTCCGCATGGCGTAACAACGGGCGTACTCGACGCAATACAGGAAATGGACGGCGTTCGTCCGGCGGTCCGCAATGGCTACGGGATTGTTGATCGTGATTTCACCTTTCCGAGCCAGGTTCTGTTTGAGAGCAACAGGATTCTGAGGCACCTCGCCTTGAATAGCGACGATTTTTCGGGGTTGGGTCCACGTATTGCCGCCATCGAGACTGCGCCGCATCATAATATCGATGGTGCCCCAGTCCCCTTTCAGGCTTTTCCGCGCTTCACAATATGCAAGGAGCGTTCCCCTGCTCGTTACGACAATTCCCGGAATACGGTATGTGGCGTACCCGAAGACGCCGGCTTCAAAAAGATCGGTTTTATGCAAAAGCAGCTCTCCGCAAGCCCTAACGCCGCCGAACCACAAGGCGAAAGAAATGACAAGATATAAATAGAATCGTTTCTGACTACTCATTTGTTTTTCGGCCAGGGATACTCGTTTGAGCCGGCGGAGGCATCCACCGGGCTGACCGGCAACATCCCCTGCCAATGCAATAACTTCGCGGACAGTCTTCGCACCACGTCGGGATGCTGAACAGCCACGTTGTCCAGTTCCGTTGGATCTTTAAGAATATCATAAAGTTCAATGCGCTTGCGATCGGGATTCATTAACAGTTTCCAGTTGCCGTCGCGAATGGCTAACATCGGACTTTTATGGACCCTATCGCCGAAGATTCGATATCGCCATTCCCACATCAGCGGCTTGGTCCGCCGTTTGGGTTTACCAAGAATGGCCTGAGACATATTTTCGCCATCGGATTCCAGGTTATCGGGCAGCTTCACGTCGGCCAGGCTGCACACGGTCACGAGCCAATCGACGCCCGCCAGAACGGTACTGTCATCGACTCGGTCGGCGGGGGTATGGCCGGGCCAGCGGACAATAAACGGCATCCGAATACCGCCTTCGTACAAGCTTCGCTTTCGGCCTCGAAACGGCCCGGTGCTGCCGATGCCGCTATGGACCGCATTGCCGATATCGAAATCTTCCGGGCCATTGTCACTCGAAAAGGCAATGATCGTATTGTCGGCCAGGCCCAGATCATCGATCTTCTGAACCAGCCGGCCGATCTGTCGATCCAGGTCGGAAACAGAAGCGTAATATATCTGCTTGGCGCCCTTATAGGGAACGCCCCGCGGGGCGTATCTTTGATAGGGTTTCATTTGCTCTGCGGTGGGATGGAGCGTGGCGTGCGTCAGCAGCGTCCAGACGTTGACATAAAAAGGCTTGTCCTTATTCTTTTCGATGAACCGGATGGTCTTGTCAACAATCTGCGTTGTGGACTTGGCCCAAAAATACGGATCGTCCCGGCCTTCGAGCTGCGGACCGGAGGAGACCACCGTGCAATGCTCATCGATGCCATACTTGCCGGGATCGGGCGCCCCCTGCCCCGAGCCTAAATGCCACTTGCCGAAATGTCCGGTGACATAACCTGATTGTTGGAGTAACCCGGTGACCGTACAGACGTTGGGCTCCAGCCAGTTAGGCATGCCCCGGTCTTTGTTCTTTTCCTGAGCGGCGAAATGACCATACACGCGATGGCGGGCGGGGAAATGGCTCGTCATAATCGACGTTCGCGACGGCGAGCAAACCGAGCCGTTGACATAGAACTGCGTAAATAACGTGCCTTGTTGTGCGAGCTGATCAAGGTGAGGTGTTTTGATCTGGCGATTGCCGTAACAGCCCAAATCGCCCCAGCCTAAATCGTCCGCGAAAATAAAGACCACGTTGGGCTTTTTAGGTTCCGCGGCCTTTTCTGCGGCACCGCTAAGAGATGACCAAAACAAAGACGTCGCCGTCGCACCGCAAGCCGTCAAGAATTGCCGCCTGTTGAGACACCCTCGTTTAGATTTCATCCGAACCCTCCTTCTTCTCGAAATCCCCGATCTTGCAGCCAATAAACCTTTGAACGTCCACGGTTCTATTGTACCCACTTCGCTAATATCTGTCAAAAGCTGAAAAAAGTCAATTTTTGAGAAAACTCCATTTCGTGTTTTTTCGCCCCCTATTCATATTCATGCTTGTTTCGAAAGAATAGTTGGATTATACTGAAAAAAGGTAGTATCCTGCAAGGATTGTATGATGAATGAGAGGATAGACATAGACCTGTTTGATAATCCCCGTCCCGACCGGGATTATTGTATTCGTATCCGATGCCCTGAATTCACGAGTGTCTGCCCTCGCACGGGCCAGCCGGACTTCGGGGAAATCCTTATCGAATACGGCCCCGACCAACAGTGTATCGAATTAAAGAGCCTGAAATTCTATATGCAGAGTTTCCGCAACAAAGGTATTTTCTACGAAACCCTTACAAACGACATCCTGGACGATTTATCGGGTATGTGCAAGCCGCGATGGATGAAGGTGACCTCTCGATTTACTCCACGCGGCGGCATTACCACGGAGGTCGTCGCAGAGTATAAAGCCCAGACATAAATCAACGGTTTCAGAAGAGGTGAGAAAATGGCAATCCTGTTTCACTGTCAGTTTTGCGGCAAAGAGATTAAAGCGGCGGATGAGGCCGGAGGCAAATGGGGTAAATGCCCATCCTGTCACAACAAAGTCTATGTCCCCGGTCAGGTTTCCGATGACGATTTAAAAATAGCCCCGCTCGATAAGGACCTCATGGAAAGCGAAAGACAACTCATGGCTGAGACATACAAACTGACGCAAAACATCCTCCAGGAACGAGAAGTCAGGGACGGTCCCGGCGAGCTCTCCGGGGCGGTCTACGAAATGAGTGAACGAGAATTGAAAGACCACGTGATCCTCTATCTGCGCCAAATGGCCTCCGATGAGCTTGATGAAGCGGAACAAACGGCGGCGCTGATTTCTCCCTTTGCCGCCCAGGCTTTAAAGATCATCGATCGAATCGCACTCAGTGAAATACCCGAGCCGGAATTGGCGGATATCCCTCCTCAGATGCTTTCAGGCTCGATCAGGGTACTGCGAAACAGATTAAGTTGATCGATCAGAAAAAAGTTCAACGATACTATCCGGATCGTCCCAAAAGATAAGCGTATTCTATACGCTCAGCGCTTTTTTTTTCGGTCCATATACATCGGCCACTCACTCCATCTTCTCTATTTTGCCAAAACCAAACCATTACGTATACTTTACGTAGAAATAGAGGAAAGCAACCCGATTGTTGTTCAGGTAAAACTTGGAGGGAAACTGATGATGAGCACCGATAGGACAGCCGTACACGTTACGCATGAAACCGTCCACAAAGTCGGCGGCATAGGAGCCGTGCTACAGGGTTTTTTCACAAGTCAGCGTTATCTCGACGCGATCGAACGCTCGATCCTCGTCGGCCCGTTATTCACGACCGAAGGCTCCGTATCGGAGAGGCTTGGAGAAGATGGAGAGGTTCTGTATTCGTCGATTGACGGATTTATCAACACCGGATACGCCTCCGCTTTTCGAAAGATCGAAGATCACTACAATACGAGTATCGTTTACGGCAGGCGAACATTTGTTGACGAACAAACGGGCATTAAAAGCTCGCCCGAAGTGATCCTTGTCGATGTCAGGCACTCGGACAAGGGGCCCCTCAACGGATTCAAAAGACGCTTGTTCGAGGAATTCGGCATTCGCAGCAATTTGTACGAACATCTATGGGAGTTTGAGCAATATGTCCGATTGGCCCCGGTGGCCATCGACGTCCTTAAAGCGATCGGCGCCGCGAACGATTCGACCACGGTTATTTCTCATGAGTTTATGGGCATGCCCACGGCCTTAGCGGCCATTCTGGAGCATGAATGCCGATTCAGAACGATTTTCTACGCCCATGAAGTCGCCACGATGCGCTATATCGTCGAAGGACACCCCGGCCATGACACCCTATTCTACAATGTGATCCGGCAGGCCCATCTCGACGGACTCCACGTCAATGACGTCTTCGGGGACCAAAGCTCTTACTTTAAACACTCTCTTGTCGAGGCATCGAAATACTGCGATCGCATCGCGGCCGTGGGGGATTTGGTCGTGGATGAACTGCGCTTCCTCGCGCCGGAATTCGAGACCGCGGACATCGATATCGTTTACAACGGCATCCCCGCCTATCAGGTGACCGTCACCGAGAAACTGACGGCGAAAGAGAAACTCAAGAAATACTGTGAAAACCTGCTGGGGTACAGGCCGGATTTCATTTTTACACACGTCACACGACTCGTACGAAGCAAAGGAATGTGGCGCGATATTCGCGTACTTGAACACATCGATAGAGAATTCAGAACTCAAGGTAAAACCGGTGTGTTGCTGGTCCTTTCAACGGAAGTGGCTCAACGACGCACCGATGATATTCATCACATGGAATCGGATTATCATTGGCCCGTCGCCCATCGCGAAGGCTGGCCTGACTTGTCCGGAGGCGAGGCGGCCTATTACACGGCCATACAGGAATTCAACACCCGGAGCCGGAATATAAAAATCATCTTCATCAACCAGTTTGGGTTTGAGCCCAGGAGATGCGGGCACAGGATGCCGCACGATATGGAGTTCATGGACATCCGCAAGGGAAGCGACGTCGAGTTCGGCCAGAGTATTTACGAGCCGTTTGGGATCGCTCAGCTCGAACCGTTGACCTTCGGCGGTATTTGCGTTTTCAGCAGCGTCTGTGGATGTCTGGGGTTCCTGCGTGACGTGACCGGCGGACAAAACGTTAAGAATGTGATCGTCGCCGATTACACGAACCTGGAAAACCACGATTACGCCGACATTGAAGATTTGCTGCAAATCGACCGGTCGGTGCGAGATGAGATCGAAGAGATTCAAAGCGAAAAAGTCGCCATGCAAATCTGTTCCCGTCTGCCGAAAAACGAGCTGGACGTCGAGAGCATGTCTCAGAGCGGCTACGAACTGGCCAAGAATATGAGCTGGGATACCGTCGTGAATCACTATCTACTGAACAGCTTACAAACCGTCCCGGCTGCGAACATGAGTCTCTCATAAATTAAACGGCACCTCTCACGCGAGAAATCGATACGGGGATGGTTCGGCCAGGAGACGATCCATCCCTCGTTATTTCCCACCCTGCTTGACGGTTGCCCGTACAGTCGTTAGACTTTCCGGCTGTGAAGAATATCGAGAAAAAGCCGATCATCGGTATCTTGGGCGGTATTGCATCAGGCAAAAGTACCGTAGCGAGGGCGTTTGCTGAATTGGGTTGTACAGTCATTGATGCCGACGCTATTGCCCACACAGTGCTCAATGACAATGTGGTTAGAGAAAAAATCGCGGCCAGATTCGGTCGGGATATCCTGGATTCCGCAGGGAGTATCGATCACAAGAAGTTAGCCGGGATCGTCTTTACCGATAGCGATAAGCTCGCATACCTCAACGGGATACTGCATCCCCTTGTCCTCGAGCGTGTCGAGGCGATGATCGAACAATACGGCCGACAGGATCAAATCAAGGCCATCGTGCTGGACATGCCATTATTAGTGGAAGTCGGCTGGGCGAAGCGATGCGACAAGCTTATTTATGTCGATTGCAACCTAAAAACACGGATAGAAAGAGCTAAAAAAGCCGGTTTAGACAAAAATCAGCTTAAAATTCGAGAAAATTTTCAGATTTCTCTGGACAACAAGGTGAGCCTCGCCGATAATACGGTAGAAAACAATTCTGACTTCTCGGCATTGGTCAGACAG
>CAYZAT010000191.1:0-8669 GCA_964476475.1 uncultured Pirellulales bacterium | reverse complement strand
GTCCATGCGGTAATGGAAGTAGACCAGTCCGAGGAACCCATAGAATCTTGGGTATCTTTCGACCCGTCTATTATGATTCTCAAGGGGCTTGATGGAACGGTCATGTACGTGAACTTCAGTCAGGAAGTACAACATGTCTACAGTCAGGACAGCAACAGGATAACCGTTTCGACGGTGCCTGACACATTTAGCCACATGGGGCCAAAGACCGCATTTGAAATGGTTGAATTCATTATGGATTCGGTAAAAGCAAGCGGAACAAGAATCACCCGAGAGAAAACCGAACAGGATGGTGTGCCAGTGGAGATAATCCATACGGTTTCCGAGGTGCAGGATGTTACCGTGATTCGTGACATTGAGCGAAACCTGCCCATAAGTGTCGAGTACAATGCGTTAGACAACGCTCCCGACCGGATTAGCGGAAGGATGAGATTCGACTACCCGGAACACGGGCCTGGTGACATTTACGCTGTTGGTGTTCCGAAAGATGCGGATGTCTTTGACAGCCGGCCAAAGGGCAACCTGAAGGATTTGACCAGGGAGATTCAGCGTCGATTCAACGAAGGTTTTGGTGACTATATAGCGGTGGTGCTGGAATCCTCCGGTTCCAGAGAAGATCCGAATGACCCACGTCATCCCAACATGGTGTTAGTGATGCGTCGCTCGGGCGAACTTTGGCGACTGGACAGGTACATAGCTGCTGACACAAGCCGTCGTAGAGGCGATAAAACCAAAAGTTTGTATGAGGGCATCAAAGACATCTGGCAGAATCCGACGGTGGAACGAATTTTAGAATTGGAGGACAAAAAAGCTCTTATCGGGCAGGTGCTCTTTGACGGCAAGTACAGCATATCTTGCACCCAAATACGCGGCAAAGTCCACAAAAGCAAATGGCGGGGTGACGCCTCCCTGCTTTCCGAGGAGGTTCTGCCGGCAATCGTCTGGACAAATCCATCTATGTTGACGATGGGAAATGCAAATGAGGAGAAGGTCATCGAATCTGTGCCGATCGATCCCAATCATGCGCAACTCATCGGACTTAGAGTTCGGACCACAGCGAAGAGCAAGGATTCTGGTCTGGATAATCGACCCCAAGAGGGCACTGATGATTACTGGTTTGACCCTGCCAGAGATTACGTACTGGTGGAGCATTTGAGCCGCAAAGAGGTCGGCCGGAAAGGTGGATTTCCATTTTCACGTTCAGTCGTTACAGCGGCGGCCCAAACATCCGATGGCAGATGGTACCCGAAAGTTATTCGAACGGAGTATATTAGTTTAAATCGCAATGGTGAAAAAACAAGACGGGCCAGAGAAAAACGAATTCTTTTGGATGCAAGACCAACTTTTGAGCAAGGTATTTTCGACGAAAGCAGCTTGTTGGAATGATTCAAAATCGTAAGTCTATTTTTCAAAAGCCGAGCTTGCTGTGCTCGGCTTTTCTTATGTCTATTGGATTAGGAATCCACTAAGAGTGTAGATAATCCCATTTTCTTTATACCCCAATAGCCGGGTGAACCGTTATATGTATGATGAACGTTCATGATTCATCGATGAGGTTCTTGATGGTAGATCGGTTACTGGTGGCCAGATGCAGACGAGGAAACAGGGAGGCTCTGCGCCGGATCTATGAAAAGCACAGAGATGACCTTCTGATTTTGGCGATTGCCCTGTCGCACGATGTCCATCTTGCCGAAGATGCCGTCCATGATGTGTTCGTTGCTTTCGCCCGGAACGTCGCGAGCTTCAGGCTCACAGGCAGTCTGAAAGCCTACCTGGCTAAGTGTGTTGCCAACCGGATTCGCGATTTGATGCGAGCGCAGCGAAGCCGGGCCAGAGCCCTCGAAGTGGAGCGGACATCCTTAGCCTCACTGGAAATACGCGATCCGGGCCGGCTGATTGAGTGCAGCGAGGAACTTCGGTTGCTCAGTTCGGCGCTGGCTGATCTGCCGCACGAACAGAGAGAAGTGATTGTGCTGCGCATGCACGGCCGGATGCGATTCAGGATGATCGCTGAGTCACTGGACATCTCGGTCAATACGGTTAAGGGTCGATACCGATATGGAATCCAGAAATTACGGGCGATCTTAAATAGTGAGAGTGGAAAATGAGTTCGGCAGAAAAGATAAAACAACTGTTTGCCAAATCAACTATCACCGTCAACTCGAAAGTTGACGAGCGGATTATCCGTGCCTCTCTAACGGCGCTGGGGGAATCCGAAAAGGCAGGACCGATCTCGTCCGGACTTCATTTATGGAGAATAATTATGAAAGTGAGAATAACACAATTCGTCGCTGCGGCGGCAATCATGATAGCTGTCATCGCAAGTATTAACTATCTTGGCGGCTCTGCCGACGGTTCAGGTGTGGCCTGGGGGGATGTTGCTCGTCGCTTGGCAGATGTGGATCACGTGCATTTTTATGTCGTTCAAAGCCAAGAAAAAAGTTTCCCTTCTGTAAATGAAGGATGGTACGCTCACGGGAAACTACGACGTCGTAGTTGCGGCGGCTATAGCAGTTATGGAGCGTATCAGTCATTCGATAATGGTAAGACGCATAGGGTCTTCGATAGACATAATAACATGACGGTTGTTACAAAATCTTTACTGGACAAATATAGAACTTTTTTCGAAGCGACAACGGAGGGAATTATAGCCTTTGATTTTTCCCGGTTCAGCAATAAAACACCGGAATCCGTGAGTTCGGATTTTTTGATTTATGATTTTAGTCCGCCTCGCGATTACGATTGGATTGAAAAGATTTCCGTAATCGTCGGTCGAAATTCTCTGATGCCGGTACAGATAAAAACTTATTATAAAGTGGAGAAATGGTATTGTGTGAGCGACCTGATACTGTTTGATTACGAGGAGCCGGAAAAACCTGAAGGATTTTTCAACCCGCCAACGGAAACGAAGCCCCCGCATGGTGCTGGTCGAGTTGTTCTGGGGGGGAATCCCGTCGAAATTGAGGTTCATGATTCACCTGGAATCAAAAAAGCAATCGTTCGTTTGCTTGAGAAATTTGACGGACCGGTTGAAGATTTGTTAATACCCTATCGGGAGAGATATAATATAGTGGGCGGTCCTATTTATTTCATGGAGATAACATTCATTATCGACGGAGGATATCGAAGTGTCACAGCGAAAAGGTGTCCATTGTGGCTGAATCAGGGAGTCAAAGCAGCTCTTGGAGGAGACAATTGGCCGGATGGTAAACATCGCAATATCCGTTACACACCTGTGTTGAAGGCAACGGATAAGGACAACGAGTTTACTCTTGAGCTCAGTTGTTGGCTCCGGACAAAATATGAATTCTGAGCAATTCCTTAACGGAGTAATTCAAGCCGGGCTAATGTAGCCCGGCCTGTTTTTTGGGTATCTGTTGTTGAAATCAAGCTTTTAGTTTTTTAACCTTTTGCCAGAGCAGTTCGCTCAATTCCTTGACGCCCGAACCGGTCACAGCGGAGATAGGGTGTATGTCATGCCGGAGTTCATCTCTCAGATCATTTACGATTTTCCCGTCCGGATCGAGGTCGGTTTTGTTGGCGACGATGATTTCGGGCTTGACGGCCAGCGCCTTGCTGTGTTTTTCGAGCTCTGAGCGGATGGCCTTATAATTCGCTGCCGGGGTGGAGCCGTCGGTGGGCATGATGTCTAAGATGTGGACGAGCAATGTTGTTCGTTCGATGTGCTTGAGGAACTCGTGGCCGAGTCCGGCGCCGGTGTGGGCGCCCTCGATCAGGCCGGGGATGTCGGCCATGACAAACCGTCGATAGTCGCTCAACTCGATGATGCCGAGTACGGGTTCTATCGTGGTGAAAGGGTAGTCGGCGATCTTCGGTTTGGCGGCGGAGCATCGGGAGATGAGCGTGCTCTTGCCGGCGTTCGGCATGCCGACCAGACCGACGTCGGCGATGAGCTTCAACTCCAGTTTGATATTTCTCTCCTGGCCTTTTTTGCCCGGCTCGGCGTGCCTTGGAGTTTGGTTGGTTGAGGTCGCGAAAGCCTTGTTGCCTCGGCCGCCTTTTCCAGCGCGGCAGACGCGAACCTTGAGTCCGACTTCGTTGAGATCTTTCAGGAGAAGGTCGAGATCGGTATCGTAGATCAGCGTGCCCGGCGGGACTTTGATGACCAGGTCCTCGCCGTCGGCGCCCGTCTTGTTATTGCCCGAGCCGGGCTGCCCGTTCCGGGCCGGCCAGTGATGTTTGCCGGCGAAGTCGAGCAGGGTGTCGAGGTTATCCACAGCCTGGAAGTAAACGTGGCCTCCCCGTCCTCCGTCGCCGCCGTCGGGACCGCCTTTGGGAATGAATTTCTCACGGCGAAAGCTGACGCAGCCGTGGCCGCCGTCACCCGCCTTGATCCAGATGTGCGCCTGATCGATGAACATGATAGTCGGGTCGTTTGGGTTGAAAGAAAACCTGACATAAAAAAAGGATGGCAAATCTACCATCCTTAATATTATCGGACATTGTGTTTTCTCGTCAGACGATGTGAACTTTCCGGCCCTGGAATTGGACTTGCCCGGCCGCGGTGGCGAACAAGGTGTAGTCCTTGCCCATGCCGACGTTGTCGCCGGGGAAGAATTTCGTTCCGCATTGCCGGATAATAATCGAACCGGCCTTGGCCGTCTGGCCGCCGTACAGTTTGACGCCTCGAAACTGAGGATTGCTGTCCCTTCCATTCCGCGAGGAGCCTTGTCCCTTTTTATGTGCCATAATGAGTTACCTCTAATGTATTCAGATTCCAAATCACAATTTTCACGAAAAGAGCAATCTAACACTATTTTTGAAGATTGTCCAGTTTTTTTTCGTTTGTTTTGAATATCGGCAAAACCCTGCCTGGATCTACACGAGGACTTTTTTCAGTGTAAGCGGAATAGGATAGCACCGAACAATCCGAAAACATTCAATATTAGTGTTGAGAAGGCGGTTTCCGGTGTGGCGAGTTGTAAAAGGCAACGACTCAAAAAAGAATTTTAGACGTCGCACGTCAGACTCTTGGCGTGTCTTTGATCTGAGATTTCTGGGATCCGTTTCGATTTTTACAATGCCGTGTTTTCTCCTCCGGATTTTCCCCAGGGCGACTTTCAGTATTGTAAATAAGCCTTCCCGAATTGGCCTTTTAAAAATGGACATTTTTTATCCTTTTATTTATCCATCCGTCCTATAAAAGGCCAAAGATTTTGGGCCGCCTTTGCCGATGGAATACAAGTCACGTTTTTCAAATGGTGATGTGATGCTGACTTATTTTGACCGCAATGTAGGAGCAGGTATCCAGCATGTCCATCCAGTGGTATTGGGGTTTTTATTTTTAAAGGAAGAGTGAACATGAAGAGCAAAAAGAGATGTTTCAAAGGGCGTTGTCTTCGAAGGGGTCTGATCTATTTTCTGTTATGCAGTGTGGTCCTCAACACGTCATTGCCCAGTGTGATGGCGCTCGAGGTGGGGAATATGATCGGCTCGACCGGGGCCGTGGCGACCCAGTGGGGCGATCATACGATCATCGACACCCAGCACGGCGCGATTATCGACTGGAACAATTTCAATACGAGCTCGACCCAGTCCGTCACGTTCAACCAGTATATGGGAACCGTTCAGAGCAGCAGTTCGGCCGTGCTTAACCGGGTCCGCGCCGGGAATGTCCCGACGATGTTTAACGGCGTTCTTAGTGCTAATGGACGGGTTTTTGTCGTCAACCCGGCGGGGGTCATTTTCGGGGCCGGGGCGACGGTGAACGTCACGCAGTTGGTGGCGTCGGGACTTAATATGTCCAACGATGCCTTCAATGACGTGCTGGCGGACGAAGCCAATCCGATGGTCTTCGAGGGCGGCTACGGGCAGGTGAAGAATTACGGCTCTATTAATGCTGATAGCGTCCATCTTGTCGGGAAAAAAATCGCCAACATGGGGACCATTTCCGCTCCCGACGGCTTGGTGGTTATGGCCGCGGGCGAGAATGTGTACCTTGCCCAGGACGGCAGTAACGTTTGGGTGGACGTGCACGAAAGTACAACCAATCCCGCGGACAATATTGTTAATGAGGGGAACATCTCCGTGGGCAGGGGAAAGATCGTCCTTGCGGCCGGAGATGCGTTCTCAAGTGCCATATCTCAAGTCGATACCCTGGCGGCTTCTACGGAGGACACGACGATCGCGGGTGAGAGTCCGGCAAATGAAAGTTCTGAGGGTAATGAAAATCCTCAGATTGTGGCGAAGTGCAAACCCAAGCCCAAACCCAAATGCGATCCTCCTGACGACCCTCCTGATGATCCTCCTGATGATCCTCCTGATGATCCTCCTGACGATCCTCCCGATGATCCTCCCGATGATCCCCCCGACGATCCTCCTGATGATCCTGACCCCGGCACAATATCCGGTTTGTTTGTGACGGCCCCTCTACCGGAGCCGGTGGAATTGGAATATTCCGGTTGTCCGGCCCTCATGAAATGGACCGCGAACGAGTTAGGGATCGATCAGCGCATGATGCAGATTTGGACAACGAATGCGATGGCCTCCACGCAGGATATTCAGCCCTGCAATACCTGCGCCAAGCTTCGGTCGGTCGCCACCGTCCTGAATGATGCCGAAGGAACGCATACCTCCGCTCTGGCAGAGGTGATTGGGGAGTATGCCTCCCGGACAACTCCGCCGTCCCCCGAAGAGATGACGATGATCGCCAGTGCCATTGCGGACAGCGGCGACGATGGCAGCAACTATGCAAGGGCACGCGTTTATCTCGGTGCGCTTTCAGAGTATGTTCGTACTCTAAACAGTGAGTTGAATTTCTCCGCAGAGGAGTCGGTTCTGTTTGCGGCGGATCGATATATTGCGCCCTTGGCCGAAGAGAGTCAGAATGATGCCATGGTGGCTTTCATTGCCGCCAGGCTGGCCGAGATGGGAGGATAATAGACCGTTCCTTACGGTTCAAATGATAAACACATCCTAAAGTTGCCTTGGGGCCGATGGACTCCTCCCCAAGGCAACTGTTTTTTTAAAGGGATGACAGTCCTTATTTGATCGTGCTTGCCGTCGGAAGCAAGGCGACATGCCGGCGCTCGCGGATTTCTTCCATACGATGTTGAAGTCTCGCCACTTCCGATGTGTTTCCTGTTTTTTGGTGCAGTTGAACCAGCGTCCGGAGCACCTCCGTCACGCAAGGATGATCCTCACCGAAAAGACCCTCGAAGATGTCGAGCGACCTCTGGCACATGCTCTGTGCTTTGGCATATTTCCCGCGTTCGATATAGATTTGGGCCAGACTGTTGAGAGCTAAAGCCGTGCGGTCGCCATCGGCGCCCTGTCGATCCTCCAGGATGCTCAACGCTCTTTGCAGAAGATCTTCGGCCTTCTTGTACTTTCGGCATTGAATCTGAACCCGAGCCAATTGGATTAAGACATCGCCGGCCGCCAGGTAGGCACAATCGGCCTGCTCTTCGACCGTCCGCAGGGATTTTTCAAGGATCCTTTGTGCGTGGGTCAAATCGCCTTTGCCCTGGGATATCCTGGCCATCACCAGCCAGATGGGGATAAGCAGATGGTGGTCGGGCCCATAGATTTTTTCCTGGACGGGCAGCGCCCCTGAAACCAGCGTTTGGGCTTCGGCGTGACGGCCTTCCAGGGCATACAACTTCGCCAGGCCCGTGTGCACCTTTGCAGTATATAAGTGTTTGGGTCCGTAGCCGACCTCGATGGCGTCCATGGCTTCGGTGAAGAGAGACTCGGCCTGGGTGTACTTGCCTTGCACGACGAGCAAGTGGGCCATATCGACCTTGAACGGAGCGATCTCCTGCTCGTCGCCCCGGCTCACACGACGGACAATGTCCATGGCGCGCTCGAGCGCGTCGGACGCTTCCCGGTATCGACCTTGTCCCCGGTAAATCTCACTGAGAATCCTCAAGGTATAGGCGACATAAGGATGATCCTGTTGATAGACTTTTTGCTGGAGCTCCAAACCTAACCGGCCCATCTTTTCGGCATCCGTCAGGTTGCCCTGCTCCTTGTACAGGTACGCCAAATCGATCACACAGGCGCACATCTCCGTGTCGGGCGCATTGGATTGTTCGGCCAGATGAACGGCTTCCTGTAAGAGAGGCTGTGCCTTTCCGTAATCACCATACGCCATGAAGATTCGCGCCATCGCCCGAAGCGAACCACATGAATGGGTCTTCTGCGGGAGTATCCGCGCACCCGCTGCGGCGGAAAAAATAAGCAGGCTACAGAAAATGACCGGAAGGACACTCTTGAGTCTTTGTTGTTTTGCGAACGATGTTTTCACCCCAACCATATACACCTTCCTCCAACGTTTTGAGACCTTCACCCCAGTCGTTAAGCAATAGCGTGACGTTTAGCCAAGTTATTCGTTAATTCGCGCTATCCCCTTGTGTGTGGAATATTCATGGGTGCGTATTGTCCCCTTTTTTGCCGCCCTTCAGGCATCTACACAAAATATAGGAAATAGACGGGCGAGTGGCAAAAACATAAACGCGCCGATACGATGTGCGCTTATACGCCTGCATCGGCAGGTCCGTTATTGTGGTCACTTGTACGGCGTTAAGCGCGGTTGAACGGTTTTCGATAAAACAGATGCTCAGCCCTTCTTTTTCAGACGGGCTTTGCTATTACAAGAGTTTTGCAAAATTGAAGTTAGGCATATATTATTTCAGAAAATCGGTTTC
>CAYZAT010000190.1:0-8801 GCA_964476475.1 uncultured Pirellulales bacterium | reverse complement strand
CAAATCCTCTTTTTGATCGCGTCGTTTCTGTCGTCTACTTACCCATGCGACGAGAAAGACACTTTTGGGCCAAATTTTCCGATTTTTCTACGAAAAAAGTCTTAACAATGTGAAATTCTCCGAATCAGGTTATGTGAATACTCATGCCGAGCTTGGGTCGGCGCCGGATTAAGCTTCCGCGTTCTCATCCGAATTTTGAAGTGCTCGTTTGATTTCCTCATGGAGCCAGGCGCGTGCATAGGCCCAAGTCCTCTTGGCGGTGCGTTCAGGTATGCCAAGGATTTGAGCTGCTTGAATGTTCGGAAATCCAGCGAAGAAACGGAGCTGGATCAATTTGGCCCCTATTGCGTCGATTTGCATGAGTTTTTCTAATGCTTCGTTGACGAGTAAAATTGTCTCATCATTAGTCGATAAAGCGACGTCTAGTTTTGTTATATCCAACCTTTTCAAACCACCGCCGTGCTTTCCACGTTTTTTCCGGCGTGCGTTTTCTACAAGAATTCGCTGCATAGCCTCCGCAGCAGCAGCGAAAAAGTGGTTGCGGCTATCCCACTGTTGAGTGTTTGCACCAACAAGGCGAAGATAAGCTTCATGAACGAGCGCTGTAGCTTGAAGCGTCTGACCCGGCTTCTCTTGGGACATTTTTTGAGACGCAAGGAGACGGAGTTCGTCATAGACTAAGGGAAGAAGTTTATCTACAGCTTGAGGATCGCCTTGTTCAATCGCGTTCAAAATGCGTGTGACATCGGTCATGATTCTTCTCCGCCTAAGGCGTCCCTTAGGGAGGATCCAAACTTCCCAAATAGGCTTCACTATTATACAGAGAACCAACCGATAACTCAAAAATTTTACAGGCCCCTATTCCTGTGAAGTCTGGGATAAGTCAGAAAAGACCAAAGAATGGCGAAAAAACTGCCGAAGTCTGCTGAGCACGACTCGCAATAACGAACATTCACAGAAGGATCGTCGCCAAAACATGGACGACCGCCGGATTGTTATGGTTGTTCAGCTTGAGTGTCCCTGTGGACCAGGAGGTACAGGGCCGGCAGGACGATCAGGGTCAGTAATGTCGATGAGGTCAATCCGCCGACTACGACGATGGCCAGCGGCCGCTGGATTTCGGAGCCGACCCCCGATGTGAGGATCAGTGGAAGCAAGCCCAGCGCAGTCGTCAGTGTCGTCATCAACACAGGCCGGAGCTTCGACAAAGCTCCTTCGATAACGGCCTCCTCTAAGGAAAGCCCCCGGCTTCCGAGGTACTCGAATCGTGAAATCAAGACCAGACCGTCCGTCAGCGCAATACCAAAAAGGGCGATGAAGCCAATGGAGGACGGAATGCTCAGGTTGGCTCCGGCCAACCCGAGGGCAAAGACCCCGCCGACCAGGGCCAGCGGGATATTCAGCATGATCAGGACGATGTTCTTCACAGAGCCGAACAATCCGTAGAGCATGGTTAGCACGAGCAGTAATGTCATCGGAATGATGATCATTAATCGACGGTTGGCCGCCTGTTGCAGCTCAAACTGCCCGCCCCATCTCAGCACATATCCCGGCGGCAATGAAATCCCTTCGACCATTTTTTCCTGCGCTTCCTCAACGAAACTGCCCACGTCCCGGCCTCGAACGTTGCACTGGACCGAGATATAGCGCCGCGTGTCCTCCCGGCTCATTTGACGCAAGCCGGTAACCGAGTGGACCTTCGCCAGCTCGCGGAGAGGGACCGTATAGCCCGACGCCGTGCGAATCAGCAGGTTCTCAATCGACTCGATGTCGTTGCGATACGGCTCATCGAACCGAACGTTGATACCGAAGCTCCGCTCCTGTTCGAAGACGGACCCAACGATTTCGCCTCCCACCGCATCGTGGAGGGTGCTCTGTATCTCCCGGCTGTTGAGACCGTGACGCGCGATGGCCTCGCGGTCGATGGTAATCTGCACCTGGGTCTGGCCGCTGAATTGTTCCGTTTGCAGGTCCGCGACGCCCTCGATACCGGAAAGGATGGATTCAATTTCACCTACTTTCGTTTTCAGGACGTCCAGGTCCGGGCCGAACACTTTGGCGACGACTTGAGTGCCGGTGCCTGAGACAAGGGCGTCCACCTCGTGCTGGATCGGTTGCGAAAAGGTAATGGACGCGCCGGGATAGCCCGCCAATCGCGCATCCATCTCAGAGACAAGCTGCTCCGGCGTTTTGCCGGAGGTCCATTCCTCTCTCGGCTTCAAAATAATAGTAATGCATGCGTAGTTGGTATGATGGACGTGAGGACCCACTTCGCCATAACCGACCTCGGAAAGAACACGCTCCACTTCCGCGCTCGCGAGAATATCCTTTTCGATCTGCGTCGTGACCCGGCCGATTTCCTTGAGAGAAATGTTAGGATTCATGTACGCCAGGACCTGGATCGCTCCTTCCTGTAAGGTCGGCACAAATTCCCTGCCAAGACGTTTGAAGGTCAATCCGCCCAGCGCCAGAATGACCACGACAAATCCGGCGACCGCTATTCCCTTATGAAGCGTGATTTTCAAGATGCGTTTATAAAAGTGATGAAAGACCGATGACTGGGACGGCTTACTCTTTTCGGCGCCGCGCTCTTTGTGAAGCAGGCTATAGAAGACGGGCGCGATCACCAGGGCATAAAGCAACGAGCCGATCATCGTAACCGTGACACTAAAGGCCAGCGGGCGGAACATTTTGCCCTCGACGTTTTGCAAAGTGAATATCGGCAGAAAGACGATAACAATAATCGCCACGGCGAAGAAGATCGGCTGGCCGATTTCATGGGCTGTGGAGACAATCACTTCGGTTGTCGAGTGGCGGTCCGACGGATTATGCAGGGAGGATTGAATCTTCTCGACCATAATAATCGTCGCGTCGATAATCATACCCAGGGCAATGGCCACCCCGCCGAATGAAATCAAATCGCCCGGTATCCCATAGCGATACATCATGGCAATCGCCAGCAGTACGGAGAACGGCAGGGACAGAACCATAATAAGTGTGTTACGCAAGTTGCCGAGAAAGGCAAAAGCCACCACACAGACGAAAATCAGTCCGACGATCAGGGCGTTCCGCACCGTATGGATACTGTTCATCACCAAAGCCCCCTGATCGTGGAACACGGAGACTTGCACGCCCGGCGGCAATGTCTTGTTGATCTCGTCCAGCCTCGCCCGGACGCGTCGAATCACGTCGAAGGAGTTCGCCCCGTGGAGTTTGTACACGCCGCCGATGGCGACTTCTTTCTCGCCGTTGAGCGAGACAACGCCCCGGCGAAAGGCCTCGCCGAATTCCACAAGCGCGACGTCCTTGACATACACCGGGCTGCCGCGATGGCTCTTCAGGACGATGTTCTCGATATCTTCAACGGTCTTAATCTGCCCGAGACTTCGCACCATCAATTCTTCCGAGCCGCGTTCGATCAGACCGGCGCCCATGTTCTGGTTGTTTTGGCGAACGGCCTCGACGACGTCGTGGATCGTCAGGTCATATTTGAGAAGCTTCTCCGGCACGACTCGGACCTGATACTGGCGAACGTAGCCGCCCTGACTGAGCACCTGCGCGACGCCCGGAACGGTCTGAAGGTTCCGTTTGACGACCCAGTCCTGGAGCGTGCGCAGCTCGGTCGTGCTGTAGCCGGGCCCGTCGATGTAATAGGCTAAGATTTTCCCCATCCCGCTGACGACCGGCCCTTTCTCAATCCCGTGCGGCAGATGGATGCCCTCCGGGATGCCTTCTTCGGCGACCTTGAGGCGTTCGTTCACGAGTTGATGGGCGAAGTAGATATCCACGTCGTCCTCGAAGTAGATATTCACCGTGGATAATCCGTGGCTCGACAGAGAGCGGATTTTCTTAACGCCCGGTATGCCCATCATGGCCACTTCTATCGGTCGGGAGATGAGCTGCTCGACGTCCTCAGCCGCGACGCCTTCGACCTCGGCAAAGACTTGCACAAGGTTGGGGCTGACATCCGGAAAGGCGTCGATAGGCAGATTGATGAGCGAATAGATGCCCGCGCCGCACACGCCGACGAACAGCAGCAGAACCAATAGTCTGTATTTAAATGAGAATTTGATGATCTGTTCAATCATATTCTTTCTGCTCCAAGGCGTTCGAGGATACCTCAATAGTCAAGTCCATCAATGAACGTGCCCGTGCCCGCTGAGCGCGGTTTTGGATTTCTCCGTTTCGGCTTTAATACGAAACGCATTTTTCGTTACGACGTTTTCTCCCGGCTGCAATCCCGCTGTGATCTCGATGCGTTGGCCGTCCGTCTTACCGAGTATCACGTAGCGTTTATCGAAGGCGTGCCCGTCATAAACGAACACACACGGCTGGTCGTCGATGTATTGAATGGCCGATTTCTCAACCACCAGGGCCGCTTCGGCAGGGTCGCGTATGACCGTTCCGCTGACAAAGGTCCCGGGACGCAAGCCCCCGGACGGATTCGGCAGGACGACCCGCGCCAGGGCCGTTCGCGTCTCGTCGCCGACGACCGGAGCCAGGTAGGTAAGGACGCCCTCGATGAGGCTCCGGCCGTCATGGACAAGGATCGTTTGGCCAAGCCGGATAGTCGGAAGGTCTCTTTCGTGAACGCGAAAATCCACCCAGACCGTCGATAGATCGGCGATGAGAAAGGCATCCGCATCATCCTTCACGAATTCACCCAAAGACAGGTGCCTGGTGATAACCGTGCCGTCGAACGGCGCCCGGAGCGGATACCAGGCCAGTCGCTCGTTTGGACTGAGGGATTCGGTTGGGTCATGCCCGGTGTGATGTTCGTGGGCATGTTCCGCACAGTCCGTACAATTCGGATCGGTGCAGACGTGGTCGTCATGACTATGTTCAGGGGCCGGCACGACGGATTCCCGGGCGGCTTCCGCTCTTGCTCTGGTACAAGTGGGGCAATTTGGGTCGGTGCAGACGCGACCGTCATGACCCCCGTCGGAAAACGGTGTCGTAAGGGTCTGAAGGGAACGTACATCTGAAGCGGTCAAACCGAGAACATACAGATGACGCTCGGCCCCGGTTAGCGCAAGCTCTCTAATCCTCTGTGCGCGTATCGCTTCCAGAAGATCGTGCTGGATTTCAAAAGCGATGCGGTCCCGTGTCGCGTAGTAGAGGCCCTCGGCTTTTTTAAGGACACTCTCGGCCTTCTGGAATTCGGCCCTGCTTGTGATCTTCTGATCGGAAAGACGTTGCTCCCGTTCATAGGCTGTTCGGGCGTATTGCAACTCGGCATAGGCGGAGATAAGGTCGCTGCGGACCTTGCCCATTGCCCCCCAATCTGTATGACTCAAACTCTCTAACGAAGGCGACGCTTCCAGGGCCTCAAGCAGCCGTGTCGCATTCTCATGAACCTCGCGAGCACGGGTCAGCTCGACGGCGCAGCAGGATATTTCGGTAAATGTGGACAGATAATCGATCTTGGCCTGCCCCAGCGTCGTACTCTCCATCCAGGCCATCACCTCACCGGTTTTGACCGTGTCCCCCACGCTCTTGAACACCTCACGGACCTTGCCGGTCACTTGCGGCACGACGTGCGCGACCCGGTCGGCGTTGAGCTTCACCTCGCCGGCCAGCTTCGTCTTCAATTCCAGAACGCCGGGACTGGCGATCTCCATCTCAACGCCATACTTATCCATGTTATCACCGGCTCCGTGGTCATGACTGTGGTCGTCCTGGGCGTGATCGCCCTCGACGCCCTCCTGCTCGGGCTCAGCGACCACCTGAACGGCCTGGCAAATAACGTGTTCGCCTTCCTGCACGCCCGACACGATTTCAACATAATCTGCATTCGATTGCCCCAATTCAGGATAGCGTTTCTGGACGGTCTCCCCGGCGACCTGAACGCATAATGCGGGTTTGCCGTCCTCATCGAAGAGCGCCGTCTGCGGAACAGCCAGCACCTCCTTGTCACCGAGGATTCGGATTGTCGCAGCCTGCACTTTCATCCTCACCGGCCATTGCTGCTCCTTGAGAAAACTGAAACCGGCCGCGGTTGGAGTTTCCGGCGCCGCGTCGGCGTCGGCTTGTGTCGCGTAAACCGTCACGGCCGGCAAGTTTACTTCATGCTCGATGCCGTCCGCAGAAATCCGCAGTGTGACAATCCACTGACCCGCTTTGGGAAAGGTCAGTTCGGGAATGTATATCCCCGCACGCGCCGGCGCGGGCTCAACGTGCTCGCGTCGTATTCCGGAATCATCCGCAAGAACGAAAATGACAGGTCCGGCCATACGCGGTTCGCCCGTTGTCAGATCGGAAACGTGGGTCGTGAACTCGGCGGGCTGACCGGCCACAAGAAATGGATGCTCCAGAAATATCTCGAAACGATCGCCCCAAAGGGTCACCTGGGAAGTCTTGCCGTCCCCGTGGTCGTGTGCCCCGTCGGCGTGGGAGTGATTGTGTTCGGCATCCACCGCAGAGTAAGCCCCTGTGGTCATAACGGACTGGATATTAAGCTTGAAGGCTCCAAATCCGAGGACGAAGCCGGCGAAAAGTATTAAGCCAATTACCGCTAACCTTTTGTTTTTCATCGCTTTACCTCATCTATTGTTAAATGTTATCCTTGTCGATCTGTTGTCCGATCAATCGTTCGACGTCGGCACGCGTTTTGTGGTACGTCTCGACCGCGTCGATGTACTGCGCCCGTGTCTCGAAAAGCGTTCGCTGCGTGTCCAAGATGTAAAGATAATCGAACTTCCCTTCCTCATAGCCCCGATACGCCGTCTCAAAGGCCCGCTGGGCCTTGGCCAGCACGTCGTTCTGTAACGCGGCGACTTCATCGTAAGCGCCGGCCAGGCGGTTCATCGCCACGTCCAACGCTGCCATGCGATTGATCTTTGCCGCCTTGGATTGCTCGCGCGTCTTGGCGAGGTTTTCCATCGCCTCCTCGACGCCGCCCTGGTTTCTATTGAATAGTGGAATGGGCAAGGCCACCCCGACGACAAATGCGGCATCGCTCCCCTCCTCGAAATACTGCACGCCGCCCGCGACAGTGACATCGGACGTCGCCTTCGCCTTTTCGAGATCCACAGCCGCCCGCCGCCTCCGCTCTTCGGCGGCCCATCGTTCGATATCGGGACTGTTGGTGATCGCAACCGCTATATCGTCAAAGGAGGGCACCGGCGCGGCGGCATAAAATTCGCCCGTTACTTTCTCGAAATCGATCGTTTCCCGCCCCAGCGCAGCAGCCAACTCCCGGCGCGCCGTCGCTAAGGCGTTGGCAGCCTTTTTCGCTTCAATCTCACTCCTGGATAGCGCGATTCCGGCCCGAAGCTCTTCGACCGGTGGGTCCTTACCGGCCTCCACGCGTTGAGTCACCGCTGACTGTGCCTTTCGGGCTACGTCGAGTAATTTTCCGTTCAGGGCGACACGCTCCTGGGCGGCCAGGACGGCAACGTATGCCTGTGTGACTTTCAGCATAACATCCAACCGTGCGGACTCGTAGTCCCAACGCGTTCGCTCCCGGTCCAGCGAAGCTAAACCAATGCGCTTGTCGCGCTTGCCGCCCAGTTCGATGAGCTGGCCCAACTGGATCGTCGTCTCCATCGCGTCGGAACCGCTCCGCTCGCCCGAGCCGCCGAATTCCTCTATCTCTATTCCCATCTCAGGATTCGGTCGCAAACCCGCCTGCAGGGTACGGGCTTCGGCTGCACGTATCTCGAAGGAAAACGCTTTCAAGTCGGGATTGTGCATCAAGGCATAAGCCAAAGCGTCCTTCAAAGTGACGACGCCGGTGGGCAAAGCCGTTGCGGACGGCTCGGCGGTTTTTTCCGTTTTAGACCGGCCGGCAGTGGAATATCCGTCGCGCCGGACGGGCGCCGAGCCGGAGCGACGTTGACCGGGTTGGCACCCACTATAAACGATCAAATGAAAACTTGTTAACAATATAAGAATCGGGCGGTTCATGAGGCTGCTCCCGTCGTTTTTTTTCTGAAGATCCGGGATCGTTACAGAGTTTTTGTAAGGACGAATAACCGGACGTTACACATCGTTCGGTTTCGGTTAGGCGCGCAATACTACACGATGAGAATAATGCTGCTCAGAGGAATGTAAAAACGGGTGAAAGCCGGGCACGTTTGGGCGACGATTGCGGTTTCGCAGCCAGGATCGATCATCTCGGGACTTGAGGGGATTGTGCCGGCGAACGTTGTCGTCTTTGTCGGGGCGTTTTGTATGCTGGAATTGACAAGGATGCCGGACGATAAGGGGATATCCACACAGGCTCGGCAGGACGCATTACAATCATCCATCCCGCGGCTCGAATCGCGCTGGCAGTCTTCTGTATTGTGGCAGTGGTGATGTCCGGCTAATTCAACGGCGATATGACCATTGCAGCCTTCGCATAGAACGACCGCTTGAGTGCTGTTTAACACCACAGTCAGAACCAGCAGGACGATAAAAAAACGGCTGTTGTCCAGCAGTCGATGTCCGTACATACCACCTATCCCAAAGTTAATTACCGTCTTTCTATAGACTTCATTCACCCAAAAAAGAATTTTCTTACCCATATTATACGCGACAATGCCCCATCAGTTCAAGCAAATCCCAGTCTTTTGGTCGGATTTATTCCGAGGGCTTATTGAGCTGGAGCTTTTTCTTTGGGTTATGACCTCTCTGTTGATATAATCCTGTATTATTCGTGGAAGAATCGCCCGATAAATAACGATCCCAGTGGAAATATGGCTATGATTACGAAGCTAAGTGTATCGAACTTCAAGTCGGTCCGTCAGTTGGATATCGATTGCAAGAAGGTCAACCTTTTCATAGGCGAACCCAATACCGGCAAGTCCAATATCCTG
>CAYZAT010000189.1:0-8866 GCA_964476475.1 uncultured Pirellulales bacterium | reverse complement strand
GATCAGAGGCGTCAGATCCATCCCGCCCTGAATCATCATCGTGGCCTTGTACCACGTCTCGAACATCTCTCTGCCGTAGATGCCCTTGATCGTCAGGCCGTTGAAGACGACATAGTCCCAGTCGATGGCCGTCTGGGGCATGATCCCTAACAGGGCGATCTTGCCGCCGTGGCACATGTTCGCGAGCATGGCTTGGAACGCTGTGGGATTACCCGACATTTCCAGACCGACGTCGAAGCCTTCCTTCATGCCGAGTTGCTTAACGGCATCCTCGATTCTATCCTTTCTAACGTCCAGCGTCAGGGTCGGGCCCATTTTTTTCGCCAGTTCCAGACGGTACGGATTCACGTCGGTAATCACGACATAACGCGCACCGGCATATTTGGCTACGGCGATAGCCATACAACCGATGGGGCCGGCGCCAGTAATGAGTACGTCCTCTCCGACGAGATCGTAGCTAAGGGTCGTATGGACCGCATTTCCGAAAGGATCGAAGCAGGCCAGAATATCCGTCGGGATATTCGGATCGCAATGCCAGACGTTCGAGACGGGGATGGATAAATACTCGGCGAAAGCGCCGGTCCGATTCACCCCGATGCATTTCGGCTCCGTGCAGAGATGTCTGCGGCCGGCCCGGCAATTTCGACATTGGCCGCAGACGATATGCCCTTCACCGCTGACCAGCTCGCCGATCTCGACGTCGTGAACGTTATCGCCCATCTTCTCGACGATCCCGACGAACTCGTGGCCGATGACCATGGGTGTTTTGATTGTTTTTTGCGCCCAGACGTCCCAGTTGAAAATATGGATATCCGTACCGCAGATCGCCGTTTTCTGAATTTTGATCAAGACATCGTTCGTGCCGATTTCAGGGACGGCAACTTCATCCATCCACAAGCCCGGTTCGGATTTCTTCTTGATCAGGGCTTTCATAGAGAACCTACCATTCTATTTCTTGAAGGTCATGCATCTTGGAGTGGTCCGTCATGTCAGGAACGAGCGGCGTGACGGTGATGAAGCCTTCCATCAACGACGTGGTATCGGTCGGAATTTCATCGGCAACGTGCGGATTACCGGCTAATTGAAAAACGGTTTGCCCCTGCTCATTCTGCTCTCGGATGTAATACTCGTTAAAGCCCTTACTCGATTGGGGAACGACTCGCACGCCTCTGGGCCGGCCTTTGGATAATGCCGGGAGATTGATATTAATCACACTCCCTTTTCGGACGGGCATAAGTTTTTCGAGAATCTGGACGCCGTATGTTGCCGCCTGCTCAAAATCCATGGATGGTTCGACCGCCAGACTCATGGCGACAGCCGGTATCTTCAGAAACGCACCTTCCATCGCTGCGGCAACCGTACCGGAGTAATACACATTGATTCCCGCATTGGCCCCGTTGTTAATGCCGGCCACGAGCAGATCAATCGGGCCTTCGTGCAATTCCATGGCCGCCAGTTTCACGCAATCGGCAGGGGAACCCTGGACGCTAAAACCGGTGAATTGGCCGCTGATGTCCACTTTATTGCATACCAACGGCTCAGCAAACGTAATACTGTGGCTTGCGCCCGATTGGCCGTCGGACGGCGCAACCACGGTAACGTGTCCAATCTTGACCAATTCCTTGTAAATCGCCGCTAAGCCGGGCGCGAAAATTCCATCATCATTTGTTAATAATATATTCATTCGAACTCACTACGACTTTTTCATATCTCAAATAAGACTGTTGTTAAAACGATATTCCCAAATTCTAATGGCCCACCGAGGTTGTGTCAATTGACACTCATGCGACATGTGGTATAATTTCGCCCATGGAAAAATATTCAGCAGATAAGCATTGTCTTGTAATGACAAGAGATGAGGTTCGCACAATCGATCGCTGGGCAATCAACACGCTGGGCGTGCCGGGCGTGGTCCTGATGGAAAACGCCGGACGCAGTTGCGCCGAGTTAATTCAGGACAATCTGCGAGATATTGCCGAGCCGAAGGTATGTATCTTCTGTGGCACCGGCAACAACGGTGGCGACGGTTATGTCATTGCCAGGCATCTCGTGAACAATGACATTCGAGTCACGGTAATCATTTGCGGCGACCCGGCTAAAATCAAAGGCGATGCCAAAATCAACCTGGACATCTTAAAGCGAATGGATCAGTCCATCGAACAACTGAATCCGGCGGAGGATAATGTCTCCGAACGGATCATTCAATTCACGGCTGATTCGGATATGCTCGTTGACGCATTGTTCGGGACAGGATTGAAAGGGCAGCTAAGCAACGAGTATAAACATCTGATTGAAGGCATGAACGCCTGTCCTTGCCCCGTCCTCGCGGTGGATATTCCTTCCGGGCTGGATTGTGATTCCGGGGAGCCTCACGGTGCGGCGGTTCGGGCGACCTGGACGGTGACGTTCGTCGCGGTCAAAAAAGGCTTTACCTCCACGAGCGCATTGCCCTATACGGGCGAAGTCTTCGTGGCCTCGATCGGTATCAATCCCCGTTAAAACGCTCCGGCACGGTCGATCTGCCCTTCGTACCCGATGAAGTAAAGAAACTTTTCATACGTCAACACGGGAATCCACAGGCCCTGGGCTTGATTCTTGATCCCGTCGTAACGGTTGAGTGCCTGGACAGAGTCGTTATACCGTTGCATCGCTCGCGGATCGATGTCTGTTTCTTCCAGCGTCGGTCTTTGGAGAGTTTGCGGCGCCTGGCCCAGCACAACGAAGTCCGTGTCAATCGTGACGCTATCGGCAACCTGCCCCCCCCATTTTTCGATCAAAATTTTGACCCGGTCGACACCGTTCGTATCGATCTCTTCGTCTTTATCGAGGTCGAATTGGCCGGCGATCACAAACTGATTTGTACGATCGCTGTCCCAGATCAGATTGGCCACGATGTCACCCTGCAGAATGGGCCTGTTAAGGGCGGACGTGATGATCCTCGCCGCCGAGAGGTTCTCCCCGACATCGAAGACTTCGACTTCAGCCTTTCCCTGGCCGTCCTTGGGAATGGCGGAGCCTCGGTCGTAAACCGTGAATGTCAATCCCTGATAGATCCGATCCTCGCTGCCCTTGTCCAGATGGACGACCTGGGTTTGATCGTCAATTGAAATGATCTTACCGTCGGATTCGAGCGCCAGCACGTTCGGATCCGGTCCGGGCATGATTTTATTGATCTCTTCCTGGATCATTTGCAACCGACCCCGGGCCATAGCTAATTCCGCCTGGGTTTTCAGCACCGCTTCATTCAACGCATCGCGCTCATTCTCCATCTGCTGTAAGCCGTCTCTCAGAGTTTGGACTTGTTCGTCCGTCGTCTGTCGCAGGAGGGTTTCAAGATCGGCGTATTTCTGTTTTGTCTCTTCTATGCTCTGCCGTAAGGCGTCTTTTTCCGCTGTCAATTTTTGCACGGCATCCACATGGGCCTTGTTCGCATTGTCAAAATCACCCTGGAGTTTTGCGAGATTATCGCTCGTCACATTATTGGCATCGATGACATTCTTCAACCGGGCGGCCAATTGCTTGACGACCGGGACGAGTCCGATGATGTTGGGGTCGGTTAGATTGGGCTCCGGAATGTCGAGATATCCTTTCGCCACGTTCAGCGTGCTGAGAACTTCCGTGTCGGCATTGGCGACTTTCACTTCCGCCGAGATAGATTCTTCAGGGACTCCGCCGAGAACCAGGGAGACCGTATGATTGAGATGGCCGACCATCGTTCCAAGCCAGGTATCCCGTCCCGATTTGGCGCCGACAATGGCGCCGGTGGCCTGCTGTTCCCGTTCGCTGGCAAAATCACCGATGGTCCGTTCCGCATCCTCCAGTGATGTCCTGTGCTCTTCGGCCTTGACGTAATAGATCACGGCCACGGTCGTTGAGGCGATGAAAAGCCCGACAAAGGTTATTAGAGTGTAGAGCATAGCATTGCTTTGCTTTCTCCGGCGTGCTGGCATAATAACAACTCCTAAGAACTATTGAAAAATCACCCTTCAAAGCTTGTTTAGATAGTATATTATCGCCGGAATAGACATTAAAGTCAACAAAAAAACCGGGGATGAAGCGTTTTTGCATTATAGTAGACATTTGAATGCACGTCGATGTGGATTTTGGTTGTCGCGCCCGATGAAAACCGGCCTCAAAGGGTTTCTAAAAGGGCTGGTAGCTGCCTGATATCGTGGATTACATAGGTGGCCGCAGCGACGGATTCAGTTGCGACCGATTTGTGTAAGCGGGCGGGGCGGATCAATTGAACGCTCGAAAATTCCAGCCTGTTCGGCGCGATAAAATCCTTTTTTTCATTATCGCCGACATAAACCATACGAGCCGGTATCTCATTTAGACTTTGGATGATTTTCTCAAAACCGACGGGACACGGTTTCCAGCACTCCCGACCAAGCTGTTCGGTATAGACGATGATCCGGAAGAACGTCTCGATTCCAAGGGCTTGCACTTTAAGTTGCTGAGCCGGGAGGAATCCATCGGTGAGCAGGGCCAGCGTATAGTTTGCCTTTAGTTCATTAAGAACTTCCCGGCTGTCGGTGGGCAGTGTGATTTTCGGGATATGATTGCGATAGACGCCGACCAGTTCTTGGATTCGCTCTTCATTATAGTCAATTCTAAGCGCATCAAGGGCACAATTGAATGTATTCGTTCGATTTCCGGCCGTGAACTGATCCCGGAGAGCGGCATCAATAAGCCCGGCAGATGGGGTTCCGGATAACTCGGCAAGAAATTCAGAAACGGCGGTAAAACCGCTCTTGCAGTAGTCGATTTCATCGTAAAGGGTGTCGTCTAAATCAAAAATAACGGTCGTCACCATGCGCTGACCTCACGACTTGATACACTCAAAATATAACCGAAATCTTGTGTACGATAGCCCTAATCAGAATATAATACTACGATTATCGACAGATAGACCGAGTTTATTGAGAGCAGAATTCCATGGCCGAACAGAGATTACAGAAGGTTTTGGCCGCCGCGGGTATCGATTCGCGTCGAAATTGCGAAGAATTGATCCTCAGCGGCGTCGTGCGGGTCAACCGCAAGGTCGTCGATACGTTACCGGCCTTTGTCGATCCGGAGAAGGACGTCGTGACCGTCAATGGCAGAAAAATTCAGGCGGCCCGGAAGGTCTATTTCCTGCTCAACAAGCCCAAAGGCGTGATTTGCACGAATCGCGATCCTCAGGGCAGAAAAAAGGCAATCGACCTTGTTCAAACCCATGAGCGGATTTTCTGTGTCGGCAGACTTGATGCCGAGACGACGGGTATCATCATCGTTACGAATGACAGCGAGTTGGCTAACAGGCTTGCACATCCAAGGTATGAGCTTTCGAAAACGTACGTTGTCGGTATTAAAGGTCAGATCGCCGCCGAGCAAGTCGAAAAGATCAAAAAGGGGATTTGGCTGGCCGAAGGCAAAACCGGCAGGGCGTCGGTAAAAATCCTCAAACGTGGACATAAGGAATCCTCGATCGAGGTCACTATCCGGCAGGGTTTGAACCGCCAGGTCCGTAGGACCCTGGCGAGAGTTGGCCTGCGCGTCAAATCGCTTGCACGCACGCGAATCGGCAAACTCACCGCCCGCGGCCTCGGCGTGGGCCGATTCAGGCCGCTAAGCGAGGCCGAAGTCGCCCACCTGAAGAAAGCAACGCAGGATTCGGATAAAAAGTCATAAAAATTGCGATTGGCGCTTGCAATATTGAGATAAAATCCTATATTTAGGAGTTTTGGCAGGGTAAGGACCCGGCCTATTGAAGTTCAATAGGAGCGTATTTGATGTCAAGAGTATGTTACTTCACAGGAAAGCGAACGAAAGCGGGCCGGAGCATTGCGCGGCGCGGTAAGGCGAAATATCTTGGTGGTGTCGGCCGGAAGGTCACCGGTATCAGCAAACGAAAGTTTAAGCCCAATATTCAGAAAGTCCGGGCCGTTGTGGACGGCAAAGTCTGCCGGATCAAAGTTTCCGCCAAGGCCATACGCATGGGACTGGTTCAGAAACCGCCCAAGCGCGATTACAAACCCGCCGACAAAGCAACCGGCTGATACGACGGTTTTTCCAAACGAGAATCTCTTTGAAGCGGGGCGGGTTCTGCCTCGCTTTTTGTTTAGGTGGGCAAATGCACCATGACCAAGAAAATCGATGATGCTCAAGTCCGAAAGGTCGCCAAATTATCCCGGTTGGAACTCAGCGATGCGGAGGTTGAGGAATTTGCGAGCCAGCTCAGCGCGATTCTCGATTATGTGGAAAAGATGAACGAGCTGGACACCGAGAATGTCGATCCCCTGGCGCATTGCCTGCCGATCAGCAACGTGCTTCGTGAAGATCATGCGAAAGAATCTCTTGGAGCCGAGAAGGCATTGGCCAATGCTCCACAGCGGGATGAGAATTTCTTCAAAGTGCCGAAGATCCTCGATGATAGCTCCGGCGCCTAACGTTTTAACCCTCAATGGAGGTATCCAGAAATGAAAAGGGTTTGCCTATTATGTGTAATGAGTGCGGTCGTGCTTTTGACGGGGATGATACAAATGGAGAGCAAAGCGATGGGGTCTGATTCACCGAAGGGCAGCGGCCAACAATCGAAAGCATTCAATAAAACAATCACGAAAAACCTGTCTTGTAAGTATTTATTATTCCTGCCGGAAGGTTATGGTGAAAAAGATAAGCGCTGGCCTCTGATGCTCTTTCTGCACGGCGCCGGCGAGCGGGGCGACGATTTGAATAAGGTCAAGGTACACGGCCCGCCCAAGATCGTCGAAAAGAAAAAGGATTTTCCGTTTATTGTCGTTTCCCCCCAGTGTCCGGCGAACGTTTGGTGGAACGACAAGCTCGATGTCCTGATTAATCTGCTCGACGAGATCGAGGCTCAGTACGATGTGGACACTGAAAGAGTCTATCTCACAGGTTTGAGCATGGGCGGCTACGGAACGTGGGCCTTGGCCTCGAAGTATCCGGATCGGTTCGCCGCGGCGGCTCCCATTTGCGGGGGCGGAATGCGGATTATGGCTTACGGACTCAAAGATGTTCCCATCTGGGCCTTCCACGGCGCTAAAGACAGTGTCGTTCCCGTCGAAGAATCCAAGGAAATGGTCGCTGCCGTTAAAGCTCGAGGCGGAAACGCCAGGCTGACCGTCTATCCCAACGCCAACCACGATTCCTGGACCGAAACGTACAATAATCCGGAATTTTACAAATGGCTTTTAAAACATCGAAAAGTCAAAAAAACGCAATGACAGGTGATTTGTCGTAATGGATAACCTGACTGCCAAACAACTGCGAGATCAGATCGCCGCAGGACAAATAAGCAGCCTTGAGACGACGAAAGCCGTATTTGAGCGCATAAGAAAGCTTGAACCGACAATTGGCGCTTATATCAGCACCTATGAGAACGAGGCTCAGAAAGCTGCATCGGATGTCGATCGCCGCGTAGCGGCCGGCGAGCCGGTCGGACCATTAGCCGGCGTACCGGTAGCGGTCAAAGACAATATGTGTACCACTTTTGGGGCAACCACCTGCGCGTCAAAGATACTGGAGAACTTCCACGCCCCTTATAATGCCACAGCCGTAGAGAGACTACTCGCCGCCGATGCCGTCATCGTTGGCAAAGCGAATATGGATGAGTTTGCGATGGGATCGAGTACGGAAAACTCAGGTCTCAGGCGAACGGTGAATCCATGGGATACCACCCGTGTGCCCGGTGGAAGCAGCGGGGGGGCGACTGCGGCGGTGACGGCCCGTTTGTGTTATGCCGCATTGGGTTCGGATACCGGCGGTTCCATTCGCCAGCCCGCCAGCTTTTGCGGTGTCGTCGGATTGAAGCCAACATACGGGAGGGTCTCGCGATACGGCCTGGTCGCCTACGGGTCCAGCCTCGACCAAATCGGACCGATTACGCAAACGGTTGAGGATGCCGCCTTGATGTTGAATGTCATCGCCGGGCACGATCCCGCCGACAGCACGAGTGTTGACGAAACGATGGCCCCGGTTTGTGATTATCTTGGGAAACTCAATCAGCCGGTAGAGGGCCTTCGAGTCGCTATCGTCCCCCAGTTTGCCGCCGGGGCCGACGAACAAGTCCAAAAAGCGATCCGTGAGGCGGTTGACGTGTACAAGAAACTCGGAGCAGACATCGTCGAAGTGGAGATGCCTCATCTGGATTACGCGATTGCGGCTTATTACGTCATCGCCACGGCCGAGGCGTCCAGCAATCTGGCACGGTATGACGGCGTGCATTACGGCCATCGGACGGAAAATCCGAAAGATTATATCGAGGTCTATTCCAAATCCCGCGCCGAGGCGTTCGGCGAAGAAGTCAAACGGCGCATCATGCTCGGCACGTATGCTCTATCAAGCGGCTACTATGACGCTTATTATCTAAAAGCCCTGAAGGTACGTAACTTGATCCGGGGTGACTTCACCCGTGCGTTCGAGACATGCGATTGTATTATGATGCCGGTGGCGCCGACCACCGCTTTCAAGATTGGCGAGAAGGTGGATGATCCGCTCCAAATGTACTTGTCGGACGTTTACACGATCTCCGCGAACCTGGCCGGCATTCCGGGCATCAGCATCCCCTGCGGCTTCGATGAAGACAATCTGCCGATTGGCTTGCAGATTCTGGCTCCAACCTTCACCGAAGCTAATTTGTTGCGCATCGCACAAATGTACGAAAAAGAAACCGAATGGCACAAAAGGAAACCGAATGTGAACCACGAATGAACACGAATTAACACTAATTCTTCTTTTTTTGTGTCACTATTCTATGGATGAGAACAAGAAGATAATTCATAAAGAACTTTCGTATAAAATCATTGAACTGGCACTTGAAGTACATAATGAACTTGGATGCGGTTTCCTTGAAAAAGTATAT
>CAYZAT010000188.1:0-8890 GCA_964476475.1 uncultured Pirellulales bacterium | reverse complement strand
TTGTCATTCCCGCGTAGGCGGGAATCCAGTTTTTTCGTTTTTGACCCCTGCCTGCGCAGGGGTGACAGTGCTAATCTTTGCTGTCCACAACAGGCACGAATTGAAAAATTACCGCTTAGGGATTTTGATATGGCATTACGGAACATCATAACCATCGACGAAGAAAAATGTGACGGCTGCGGGCAATGTGTCACCGCCTGCGCCGAGGGGGCCATCCAAGTCGTGGACGGCAAGGCCAGGCTCATCAGCGAGACATACTGCGACGGCTTGGGGGCCTGTATCGGACACTGTCCTCAAGACGCGATCACGATCGAGCAGCGGGAGGCCGTTGATTTCGATGAAGAGGCCACAAAAAAACATCTTTCCGAACAGAAAAAAACGGAAGTACAGACGGATTTTGTCTGCCCGGGTATGGCGATCAAGGAGCTCAAACCCACGGCGGCTCCGAATCACACACCCGTAAAAAATGGACCCTCGCAACTCGGTCAATGGCCGGTGCAGTTGAAGCTGGTCTCCCCTCATGCGTCGTACTTTGACAAGGCTGATCTGTTGCTCGTTGGGGACTGTGTCCCGTTTGCCGTGGGTGATTTTCACAACACGTTCCTCAAAGACCGCAGCATCGTGGTCGGCTGCCCGAAACTCGATGAGACGGAGCCGTATATCGATAAATTAGCGGCCATATTGCAGGCAAACACTCTGAATAGCCTCACGGTCATACACATGGAAGTCCCTTGCTGTTCCGGCTTGATACATATCGCCCGACAGGCGATTGCGAAGAGCCAGGTTGAAATGGACTTCGAGGATGTCACCATCGACTTGCAGGGTAACATCAGTCGGACCGAAACCCAAAACAGCACCTCCGCCAAGTAAGGGCGTGTAAAATGCCTGAATTTTTTGGGACGATCATAAAAGACTTTTGGGCCACCATCGGGGAAATGTCGCCTTACTTATTATTCGGTTTCCTCGTCGCCGGTTTTCTTTCGGTTTTGGTGTCCCAACGGCTTGTAGAACAACATCTCGGCGACAGGGGGCTGTGGCCGTTATTGAAAGCTTCCGTCCTCGGCGTTCCCTTGCCCTTATGCTCGTGCGGCGTTATTCCTGTTTCTATGTCGCTCCGAAAACACGGAGCAAGCAAAGGCTCCACGATCGCGTTTCTCCTGTCCACCCCGCAGACCGGCGTGGACAGTATCTTCGTCACGTTGAGCTTACTGGGTCCGGTCTTCGCCATCTTCAGGCCCATCGCCGCATTGATCACAGGGCTCGTCGGAGGTACGCTGGTCGATATTTTCGGGCAGGGCACTCAGGCGGAAAATCATCACCAGGAAAGATGCACGGATGCGTGTTGCGGCGACGAAAAAACCGGCAAGATTCGTAAAGGATTGAAGTACGGCTTTGTCACGCTGCCCCGCGATATCGGCAAGGCGATGCTCGTGGGACTCCTCGTTGCGGCGTTGATTTCCGCCCTGGTGCCGGATGGCTACTTTGCCGAGAAACTCGGTACGGGGATATTCCCCCTGATCGCCATGATGTTCCTGGGAATACCCGTCTATGTGTGCGCCACGGCTTCCGTGCCCGTCGCGGCGGCGATGATCTTGAAGGGCCTTTCACCCGGCGCGGCCCTGGTGTTTCTCATGACCGGTCCGGCCACGAACGCGGCATCCTTCGTAACGATCTGGAAGGTCCTGGGCAAGACCACAGCGATTCTCTACCTCGTCACGGTCGCCGGCTGCGCTATGATGAGCGGCGTTCTCCTGGATTATGCCGCAGCCGGGATGGACTTCGAAGTCGCCGCCCGTCCCGGATGGATGCTTCCGGAAGCTGTGAAATCCGCGTCGGCACTCATCCTCTTCGCCGTACTGGGTTCTGCACTTTTTCATAATCCCAAAAAGACACATCAGGACCACACACCGGCCCTCATTAAAAAAGCAAATCCTTCTCCTTCACATACTTAACTTCAACACGCCAAAGAAAAAGATTGTTCCGAGCTCATATCACAATTAGAATCCTGGAAACAATCGGCTAATCTCAATCAAATAAGGCAAGGTTATGATAGATAAGGTGCATATGAGTCGCCGGGAAGCGATGGCGGCTATGACAAGCTCGCTGGTTGCGTTGTCAACGACAAGCCGGGCTGAGAAAAGCCCCATATCAACGGTTGTTGACAATCACGATCAACACCTTCAGCAAAGACTGGATACCCAAGTCACTCAGACGTGGAGTCGATGGTGCGGCGCTTGTCCCGATACGTGGGGACTTCATCATTGCCATTCGGCGGCACGCATCCTGCGGGACGGGGCTGCGGCTTTCTTCCATCCGGAATCTATGTTTCACAAAAGCGAATCCCTCTACGCACGAATGGAACTGGCGGCGGGTTTTTTATTGCGCTCGCAAAGGCAGGATGGAAACATCGATTTGATCACCACGAATTTCAACTCTCCGCCGGATACCGGCTTCGTCGTTCACAATGTCGCCACCGCCGCGAGACTGGCACAATTATACCAGCACCGGAAACTTCTCTCTCTCCTGAAAGATTTCCTTATCCGCGCCGGCCACGGCATGGCCAGGGGAGGCATTCACACGCCCAATCATCGTTGGGTCGTCTGTGCGGCCCTCGCTCAGATTCATGAACTCTTTCCCGACAATCGATACCTCCAAAGGATCGATCAGTGGCTTGCCGAAGGCGTCGATATCGACGAAGAAGGCCAATTTATCGAACGCAGCACGACCGTTTATAATGCTGTCTCGGACAATGCCCTTGTGGTGATGGCGCACAAATTGAAGCGGCCGGACTTGCTCAAGCCCGTTCGCGGGAATCTTGACGCGATGACCTATCTTCTCCATCCGAGCGGCGAAGTCGTCACGGAAATTTCACGCCGCCAGGACCTGAACACCCGGGGAACAATGGCCGGTTATTGGCTTTCTCTGAGATACATGGCCATTCGAGACCAAAACGGCCAATATGCATCGATGCTGCGATTCATTGAACCGGATCATATCCGTCTGGCATCACTGATGGAGTACCCGGACCTCCGGAAAGATCCGCCCGCCCCGGCGGCGCTTCCCGACAACTTTGAGAAATATTATCCGCTGTCGAAAGTGACGCGTATCCGGCGCGGCAAGGCAAGCGTGACCATCATGCACGAAGGGAACAGCCGGTGGCTATCCATCCGCCATGGACGGGCCGTCGTCAACGCCGTTCGCTTTGCCACCGCCTTTTTCGGCAAGGGCCAGTTCGTCCCTGAGTTTGTTGAGAAACGCGATGGGCAATTCCGCTTCAAACAAGAATTGGAAGCTCCGTATTACCAGCCCATGACAGATCCGAACCGGCTGCCCGTGCATCGCGGGAATTGGTCTTTCCTTAAGCTTCAACGTCAGAAGACCGAAATCAACCGGTTGACCTATGCGACAAGCCTTCACGAACGCCCCCACGGCCTTGATGTCATCGTATCGGCTGATGGCACCGACGGCATCCCTCTGGCTCTGGAGATCAACCTGAGAAAAGGAGGGAAATTGAAAGGCGTCGTCCCCGCGCCTCATGTGGATGATGCGTTTCTTCTGAAAAACGGCCACGCCGAGTATCAGATGGGATCGGATATCATCCGTTTCGGTCCCGGGCAATGTAAGCATGCCTATACCCAGGTTCGAGGGGCTCATGACAAGTTGCCCGGATCGAGCGTCTATATCACCGGCTACACCCCGTTCCAATACACGCTCAGCTTTCAATGGCTCTAAATGAGACAGATTGCAAAAGAGGATCATAATGATGCGTCCAACCATTGATCTGATGACACATTGTCGCCATGCATTATTCAAGACAAAGATGTTGTTCATCGCTCTGTTTCTTTCATTGGTTGTCTCCGCAACAGGCGGGCTAACAGATAGCTATCCGTCCGGCTTTCAGAGCAAACGTGCGACAAAGACACCGTTACGCTTAGCCATCATTGGTGATTCCACCGTTTGTGAATACTCCCCTGAACGGGACTGTCGCGGCTGGGGGCAATATATCCAGGGCTATTTCAAGGACACGGTCCAAGTGATTAATCTCGCCAAGAGCGGCAGGAGCACGAAGACGTTCATCAATGAAGGGCTTTGGACAAAAACGCTGGAGACTAAGCCTGATATTGTGCTGATTCAGTTCGGCCATAACGATTCCCACGCTCCGGACCGGCCGGAATCGACGGACGCCGCTACCGATTACCAGGATTATTTGCGGCGTTATATTGATGAGGCCCGTGCGATTGGCGCAACGGCGATCCTCGTGACTCCGGTGCAACGCCGGACGTATCATCCAAACGGCACGTTGAATAACAGCCTGATCGTCTATGCGGATGCGATGAAAACGGTCGCGGCTCAAAAGAACGCAAAAGTGATCGACCTGAATGTTTCGAGCGGCATACTGTACGAGCAACTGGGTGACGCCGCCAATGACGTCGTTGCCAATGCGCCGAAGGACCGCACGCACTTTAATGAAGAAGGCGCCCGCATGATGGCCCATCTTGTTATGCAGGAATTATCGCAGATCGAACCACGCTTGAATAAGCAACTATCGCCGGATGGCCCGATGGCGCTGGGTAACATAGCGGCCAAGCCGCTCTTTCGCGATCCCGTTCACGATGGAGCGGCCGATCCGGTCCTCTGCTGGAATCCCGCCGAAAAGAAATGGTTTATGTTCTACACGAACCGCCGGGCGAATATCCCGGATAAACAAGGCGTCGCCTGGGTTCACGGCACGCAAATCGGCATCGCGGAATCAACGGACGGCGGTGCGAACTGGACATACCGGGGCACCGCGAAAATCAACTACGGAAAGGGCGAATACAGCTACTGGGCGCCGGAGGTCATCGAGCACGAGAGAACGTATCACATGTATTTAACCTTCGTGCCGGGAATCTTTGCTGATTGGTCGCATCCACGCGATATTCTTCATCTAACAAGCAGAGATCTTCTGAACTGGACATACGAATCGACGTTGAAACTCTCGTCCAACCGGGTCATCGACGCCTGCGTCATGCAACTGCCGGACGGTACGTGGCGCATGTGGTACAATAACGAGGTGGATCATAAATCCATTTACTATGCTGATAGTCCCGACCTGTACCAATGGACCGACCGAGGCAAGGCGATGGGCGAACGGCCGGGCGAGGGGCCGAAGGTCTTCCGCTGGAAGAATCGATATTGGATGGTCGTCGATGTCTGGCAGGGTCTTGGCATTTACTCTTCCGACGATTGTCTGAATTGGACGCGGCAGCCGGAGAATCTGCTCGAAACGCCGGGAAAAGGCCCCGACGACAAAGTCAAGGGCGGCCATCCGGACGTCGTGGTCAGCGGCGATCGCGCCTTCCTTTTCTACTTTACACACCCGGGCAGGCGGGATCAAATTCCAAAGGAAAATCTTTACGAACAACGGCGCAGCTCCATCCAGGTCGTCGAACTGAAATACAAGGATGGCCGGCTCACCTGCGACCGAGACAAACCAACAACCATCCGCCTATTGCCAACCGGAAGCTAATCCTTCACTTAAATGAAAGGAATGACACAACGATGGAAAAGTACAAATCTTATCGCATTCTTTTATTCCTTTTTCTTCTCACAATTCCCTGTTCGGTGCGCGCCCTGGATTACGCTATTGGCGCCGATCTTTCCTTCCTCAAGCAGGCGGAGGACCGCGGGGTTCAATTCAAAGATTCCACTGAAGTAAAACCCGGCTTGCAAATATTCAAAGACCACGGATACAACTGGATTCGCCTGAGATTGTTTCACACCCCGACGCGTCTGCCGAACAATCTTGAATACACTATAGCCCTCGCACAAGAGGCGAAGAAACTTGGTTTTAAATTCCTGCTGAATTACCACTACTCCGACACTTGGGCCGATCCGGGCAAGCAGTACATTCCCAAAGCCTGGGAAGCTAAATCCCATGATGAGCTTGTGAAAGCGGTCTTCAAATATACCAGGGACACGATTATTGCGTTTAGAGAAGCCGGCGTGATGCCGGAGATGGTCCAGCCCGGAAATGAAATTATCAATGGGATGCTCTGGCCGGACGGCAAGCTGCCGGATAAGTGGGACCATTTCGCCGAGCTTATGAAGGCGGGAATTGACGGCGTCGATGCGGGCCGGGGCCATGCCGATCGTCCATTGATTATGGTCCACATCGATCAGGGCGGTAACCAAAAAAGGACCAAGGCCTTCTTCGATAAATGGAACTCATACGGTATCGGCTATGATATCATCGGGCAATCGTACTATCCGTGGTGGCATGGATCGTTACTCGATCTTCGCGAAAACCTCATTTTCATGGCCAATGAGTATCAGAAGGACATCATCATGGTCGAGGTGGCCTATAATTGCGAGCCGGCCGAGTACAGAGACAAACCGGCGCCCTTTCCGGAAACCCCTGAAGGGCAGAAACAATTCTTAGATGAGGTCCATCGATTGGTTCTAAATACGCCTCATAACAGGGGAAAAGGCGTCTTCTGGTGGGAGCCCGCCACAGGACGCGGCGGCCGAAGGACCATGTTCGACAGGGACGGCAATGCGATGCCCGTTATCACGGTCTTTGATAAGTTCGTGAGAAATTGATTTGGGCACTATGAGGAAACTAAGGTACTATAGTTTTGTCATTCTGAGCGCAGCGAAGAATCTCAGTCTTTGCGCTTGAATAGAGACCCTTCGCTGCGCTCAGGGTGACAAGGGAAACGTTTTGTTAGAATGCCTTAGTCCAATCCGCGACGTTTGAGTAAGGCGTCAATTTTCGGTTCGCATCCTCTGAACTTAATATATTGAGCCATCATATCGTTACTGCCCATCGAAAGCACATGCTTTCGGAATGACGCGGCCAGCTCCTTGTTGAACAGGTCCGTCTCCTTAAACGCCTGGAAGGCATCGGCGTCAAGCACCGCAGCCCAGATATAGCTGTAATACCCGGACGAATAACCTCCGCTGGAAAAGATGTGGGCGAAATTCGTACTTTGATAACGAGATGCAATCTCGGGTATCAATCCTATTTTATCCATGGATTCTTTTTCAAATGTGGCCGCGTCCAGTTCGTTTGGATCTGTGAGAACGTGCCAATCCATATCCAAAAAGGACGCCGCCAGATACTCCACCGTTTTGAAACCCTGATTAAACCGTTTAGACGTCTCAAGCTTATCGATCAGTTCCTGTGGAATCGGTTCGCCGGTTTCATAATGAAGCGCGTAGGTTTTGAGGACGGCGGGATCCATCGCCCAGTTTTCCATAATTTGCGAAGGCAGTTCGACAAAATCCCGCGGGACTCGTCTCGATCCGCTGTACGTTGTATTTCCAAACAAACTGTTGAGACCGTGGCCTAACTCGTGAAAAAGGGTCTCCACTTCATCGATACTCATCAAGGAGGGTTTATCCGCGGTAGGCTTGGCGAAATTGCCCACATTGAAAACCAACGGCGTAATGAAATGACCGTCCATATTGGACTGGCTTCTGAGCGAGCTCGACCAGGCGCCGCTTCGTTTGCCGTCGCGCGGGAAATAATCGGAGTAAAAGACACCCAGGTGCGTTCCATCCGCTTCCAGGACCTCAAAAACGTCAACGTCGGGATGATACACTTCAATGTCGTGCCTTTGGACAAATCGTATCCCGTATAGCTTCTCCGCGACCTCAAAAGCGCCCTTACGAACATTTTCCATCTTGAAATACGGGCGGAGCATCGCATCATCCAGGGCGTATTTTGCCTTCTTCACCTTTTCGGCATAATACCACCAATCCCAGGCCTGCAGCTTGAAATGATGGCCTTCCTTTTGGATGAGGGCCTGCATATCCGCCACTTCCGTCTTCGCTCTTTTTAACGCAGGTTTCCACAGGTCGTTAAGAAATTGATAGACGTTCTGCGGTTTCTTTGCCATATTCCTTTCGAGAACGTAATCCGCATGGGTCTGATACCCCAGCAAATGTGCCCGTCTGACTCTGAGGTCGGCAATCCTGGAAATTAATTTTTTATTGTCACATTCGTCGTTATTATTCCCGCGATGGATATAGGCCTTGAAAACGATCTCCCGCAGCTTGCGCTTTTCCGAGTTCACCAGAAAGGGAATAAAACTCGGCTTTTGAAGCGTGAACACCCATTTGCCGTCCATGCCTCTTGCTTTGGCCATTTCCGCGGCGGCCAAAACCACTCCATCGGGCAAACCGGCAAGATCGTTGCCTTTATCTATGACCAATCCAATGGCGTTGGTCTGTTTCAAATGGTTTTGCCTGAACTTGACATAAAGCTGACTTAGCTCCTCGTTTATGTGTCTTAATGTCTCTTTATCGTCATCATTCAGATTCGCACCGCTTCTGACGAACCGCAAGTAATAGTTTTCCAGGAGTGTGTGTTGTTCCGAGGTCAATCCAAGGCGTTCTTTCTTTTGATAGATTTGTCGTATTCTTGCGAAAAGCTTCTCATTGAGATTGATATCGTCGCTGTGCCTGGCTCGTAAGGGGGCCATCTCTCTTGATATCTTCTGTAATTCATCATTGGTGTTCGCGCCGTTCAAACAACCGAAGACGCGGCTGACCCTATCGAGCAACTCCCCGCTTTGTTCCAATGCTTCGATCGTGTTCTCAAAAGTGGGTGCTTGCTCATGATTGGCAATCGCCTCCACCTCGGCCTTTTCAGCCTTCATGGCTTCGAGAAACGCGGGCATAAAATGCCCGTTTTCAATCTCACGAAACGGAGGTGTCTCAAAAGGTGTTTCCCATTCTTGTAACAGCGGATTGTCCGGCTGAACGCCATACGTCAATGTGGACATAATGAAAACCAAAAGAAACCTTGTTTTGCTCATTTCCCTCATCTTTCAATTGATCCTTGCTGAATCGGGGCGACAGGACTTGAACCTGCGACCTCGTGACCCCCAGTCACGCGCGCTAG
>CAYZAT010000187.1:0-8918 GCA_964476475.1 uncultured Pirellulales bacterium | reverse complement strand
GCTGGAGATACCATCCACCCATGATATGCCACTTTCCGGCTTTAACAAGCCTGCGGATCCGGTTGAAAAGTTCGGGTTCGTATTGCTCAACCCACTTGTAGAGAATTACTTCGTTATGATTGAAGACAAAGCTCTCGGACTCTTCACAGAGATCGGCAGCCGTGCGGAATGTGGAAAGCGCTTCACAGGCCCCTTCCTCCCATTCCCATTGCCAGACCGGATCAAGATGTGCATTACAGACGAGATGAACTATAGGCTTCTTCATATAATGGCTTTTCTTTTTATGGGACTTTTTATTTCTACCAGTAGGAGCATATGTCCAGTATTTTTGTTGGAAGGTGTGATTTCATTTTTGAAGTGTATTTATCGCTCGCCCACATCACATTCTTACTTTTGTCACAAGTCGTTTCGTAAAGTTAATGGGTTCAAATTATACGGCATGTCTTGGGAGGAGGCAAAGAAAAATGAGAGAAGAATTCGTGTGAAAGCTTACCGAATTCGGTCGTCGAAACCGTGTCAATCTGTACTACAATCCTTCATCTTTATTGCTTTTTGCGCTTGATCTCCATGCCGCAATTTTCTTTCGGCGCTTTCTTGATAGGACCATGGGCGCCAAGCCGTTTTAGACGCCGGGTGACTCGGCCGGAATATTTCTTCTGTTCTTCCTTTGGACGTCGATCGGATTCCGGTTATTGGGGGAATCTGATGGAGAGACCGGCTGCAAGAAACCAGTCCTGGGCATCCTGGGAGAGGCCGACGCCGGATGCGATGTCTAATTGGACGTTGTCCGCGATTAGGTAGGTGAATCCACCATCGAAACTGTTAGCCGGACCGCCGTCGCTGCCCGTCGGGATCTCGCCAAAAAATTCGACGAAACCACCTAAATTGTCGCTCAGGCCAATGCCCACGGCGGCGGAATAGATGAACTGATGTCGGGTATCCAGGTCTCCGGCGGTGTCTTCCTCGGTAACCCAGGCCTGACCGACATTGTAGCCGAACGATAAACGCTCCGATAGCGTGTGGGAACAGGCCAGGCGATATTCAGGGTCGAAACGCTCGCTTGAAAAGGGCGTTTTTTTCGTTGGGAGAACCACATTCGTCAAAAATGCTGTCTCTGGAAGCCAGCCTTCTTCATCCCGGAGCTTCAGTTTGAAGCCTATCCCGAGATCGCCGGCCCCTTCGTTATCTTCGGCGCCTTGCGTGAGATCGACGGCGTTTTCCCAGAAATACCCATCGAAACCGAGGCGGAATTCGAGGTTTTCCGTCAGGCCGACCCTGAGCAGTGCTTGCGGAACGACATCCGTTTCGAGGTCTTCCCTCTCATTTTCCGAATGTTCGTAGCCCATCTCGATCTGAAGGTAGCCGGGCGGAACGGTTGAACTGGATTCAGTCTGGTCAGGTCGATCCGTAACCAACTCCGGGATATCGGATGCGAAGCATGAAGAGGATAGAAGGGCACATCCTAAAATCAGTACAAAAGACCTTTTACTTTCCATGTTCATTATGGTCACCTTTGTATCGTTTATTTAGGGTAAAATCACTAATAGTGCGGCTTCATTATGAAAGTATTAATATGGGCATTATGGGAATTATTTTGCTAAGAAACTGGCTCACAACAACGCACTGTAACTAACCAAAAGCACGAATCGAAAATAATGGGCGATACAGGACTTGAACCTGTGACCCCATGCGTGTAAAGCATGTGCTCTAGCCAACTGAGCTAATCGCCCTTTGTGCTTGCTCTTATAGAGCCTAGCGATTAACATATCGAAAAGGTTTTCGTGTTTCAACGAATTAATGGACAAAATTCTTGCCTTTGGTTCGCGAAAGGATGGTCAGATGGTACGCAGATTGAACCGTCGTGGATTCATCAAAGCCGCGAGCGCCGGTGCGGCGGCATTCGCGACGAACTGTTTGCCCGGCTTCTCACGAACCTCTCGACAGCGCGATAAACCGAACGTGCTGTTCCTCTGGACCGATGAACAGCGGGCCGACACGATGGCGGCCTATGGTAATACGCGCATCCATACGCCCAATCTGAATAAGCTAAGCCGGGAAAGCGCCGTTTTCGAGCGAGCGTATGTGACCCAACCGGTTTGCACGCCCAACCGCTCGACTGTCATGACGGGTTTGTGGCCGCACACGACGGGCTGCATCAAGAACAATGTTCCACTGCCCAATGAGGTGCCCTGTCTGTCGGAATTGCTGGACGATTCGGACTACCGCACGGGGTACATGGGCAAGTGGCACCTGGGGGATGAAATCTTCGCCCAGCATGGATTCCAGGAGTGGGTGGCTATTGAGGATGGTTATTCGTCCTATTATAGCCAGGGGCGCGATCGAAATGATCGAAGCGGCTACCACCATTTTCTCGTTGAGCAGGGCTATCAGCCGGACCGCGGCGGCAAATTTAGCCGGTCCTTTGCCGCCCGGCGACCGATTGAACACTGCAAGCCCAAATTTCTGGAATTGAAGGCGTGCGATTTTCTGCGACGGCATCGTAACGAACCATTTCTCCTGTACGTAAATTTTCTCGAACCCCACATGCCTTTCTTCGGACCGCTCGATAGGGAACATGATCCCAGGGAAGTTCAACTTCCTGAGAATTTCAGCGATCCTTTGGAAGAAAATGAACCTTTGCGTTATCGCTTGATCCGCGAGTATTGCCGGGCCAAGTATGGAACGAATGAAGAGGACATCAGGCAACTTATCGCCCGATACTGGGGGCTGGTGGCCCAGGTCGATCGCAGTGCCGGGGCCATTCTCCGGACACTCGATGATTTAGGTCTGGCGGACAATACAATGGTGGTTTATACGAGCGACCACGGGGACATGATGGGCGCGCACCATATGGTGGAAAAAAGCGTGATGTATGAAGAAGCCGTTCGAGTGCCCTGGTTGATGCGCATCCCGCAATTGAACGGAAGACGCTGCAACATAACCCATCCGGTCAGTCACATCGATATGGTCCCAACGCTTCTCGATTTACTGGGCGCTCGTAGCGAGCGGGACCTTCCTGGCCAGTCGCTGGTTCCACTGATTCAAGGCAAATCGAATGTTCAGCGCGACGTGTTTATCGAATGGAATCCGAACAGCGGCGCTTTGAAAGTGAAAAAAGGCGGCACACAGCTCGCCTCCAAGACCGAACAGAAGCGCATTGAGAACGAACATACGCGAACCATTATTTCGCCCAGTGGATGGAAACTATGTCTGAGCGATGCAGATAAATCTCAACTTTTCAACTTGCGCGAAGACCCGGGTGAGGCCACGAATCTTTTTGATTCCGGCCGGCATCAGGGCATCATCCTGAAACTAACCCAAAAGATTCACCAGTGGCAGGATCAAGTGAAAGATACGGTGGAAGTATAGGTGTGCGAAGGATTTGCCATGCCGGCGATCATCGATGGCCGAGAAAAAGTAGCGGCATTTTTCCGGGTTCCGAAGAATCTTATTGAAATGTCCACAGGAGATGGTTGGCTCCTTCGTTTAATGTATAGTTTTCAACGATGTGATCTTTGAGCTTTTGATACGATGGAGAATTGAATATGGTCGAAACAAGAGGTAAGTCGTTCAATTATAGAGCGTTCGTTTCTGTTTTCGTGGGTATCTCATTTCTTTTGATGGCCGTGTCGGGATTGGTGTTGTTTTTCGCTCCGTCCTGCCGAATCGCACGCGACACGTCGTGGACCGTCCTGGGATATGATAAGGACCAGTGGGTTGCCTTACATGTGTGGTTTAGTATTGGTTTTGTGGTCACGTCGATTTTCCATATCTATTTTAATTGGGCGGCGCTGATGAATTATTTCAAGTCAAAGCTCACAAAGAGTTTTGCCTTTCGTTCCGAATGGATCGCGGCGTTGGTGATCTGTGGTATTGTGTACGCCGGGACGACTTTTGCCGTGCCGCCGTTCTCATCGCTGATGACGTGGAAAGAAACATTCAAGCACGAAGGCCCCGGAGGTGTTGGGCATGGCCGGGGCAGGGCGGGGCAGACGCGGGAATCTATGATTGAATCGGACGTTCGCGAGCAGCCGCAAGTCGAAATTCATGAGGAAGAACATACGCCGGGAACTCCGGGAGCGGGTCGAAATAGAGGCGGATTCGGGATGGGGCAAAAAACGCTCAAACAATTCTGCGACGAAGAGGGCATTGATCTGTCATCGGCCCTCTTGCGCCTCAAGAAGGAAGGCTATGCGGTGCGAGAGACCATGACGATGCGTCAGATTGCCGACAGCCAAGGTGTTCATCCAAGCGAGCTTCGGGGCCTTTTGCAGCCAGTGCATTAATAATTGCGACCCCGATGTTTACACAAGCCAATCAACCACTTTTGCTGCTCGGTGTTCAGATGCGGCCTTAATATTAACAAATGTTCGGCGAGCCGTCGTTCAATTTGACTATGGGCCGAGATCAGTTGTTTGATCTGCTCCAACAATTGCTCATTTCCGGTCTGCGGATCTTCAAACATGCTCAGCAACTTTGCCCGTTCTCCTAATAACGTATTCCGCATCTGCGTCAAATCCGTTTCAATATCCGGGTTCTGCTCTTGTGTGATCCGAATTTGCTCTCCGGTGAGTCCTAAGCGCTGAGCCAATCGGCCTCTTTGCCTGCGACGCTGACCGTTACCCCTTTCCGTGGCTTCGCGACCACGACCCCAGCCGCGTTGTCCACGGCCCATACCTCTTCCACCACCGAAACCATAACCTCGGCCACGCCCCTGGCTCAGAGGACCCCGGACGACATCCGCACAAAGCCCCATCAAACGCTCCCGTTGCTCTGTGGGTAACTTCAAACGAAGCATCGCCACGTGCTCGCCGACGCGTCTGAGTAACTGCTCGTGGGACGCAATGGCTTTTTCGATCTCAGCGAGGATCGATTCGTCGGGCGTACATGGATCCTCGATGGCCAACGCCAGGCTGTTTTGGTTTCGCAGGAGGTCCTCGATCAATCCATCCGCCTCTTTATTGAATCTTTCTTCAAGCTCAATGACAGAAGGTGCGGCTTGGGCTAACCACGGGATCGATCCGTCAGGTTCGTTCTTTTGCGAGCCGGTGGCAGCCAGGCGTGTACCTACGAAGGAAATCACGCCGCACGTCGCAACAACCACGACAAAAGCGATGGCTCTTTTTCGAGTCATTATGGATTCACCTCACCCGGCGATGTCTCTTCATCCAATACCGTCCAGGTTAATTCGCTCGACCATTCGAATCCCAGAGCCGCGACATATCTCGGCCCTTCCTTAGAAAAAGGTACGTCCGGCGTACTCGGCGATTGGCCGTACTCACCCAGTCGATGTCCTCCCCATATAGCCAGGATAATCGCCGCGGCGACACGAATGGCCATTGGAATAGACCGCGTGAATGGAATGATCTTCGTGCGGCCAGCTTTTCGATTGGATTGGCTCTCGGCAGCCAACGCCTCGATGCGGTCCGCGATCTCGTGGCCGGAGGGATCGACACTCCACTGGCCTAATGCGTTCCAGAGATTAGCCGTATCCCGATACCGGTTCTTGCAGGCGTCGCACCCGTCTATATGCCGACGGAATTGCTGCGCCTTTGCTTCAGGTAATGTGCCTGACACATATTCCTGTAATTCGATGTCGTTTATATGTTCCATGGTTCTCACCTATAGTTTAACGTTTTGAAAGTGGTCAAACTGCGGTTTAATCCAAAAGATTTTTCATCTTTGCCAATTTACCTCGCAGATTGGCGTATGCCCTGACCAGTAACGATTCCACGGCGGATTGGCTCCAGCCGGTAGTTTGGCTAATTTCGGCGTGATTCAAACCATTATACCGATGAAGGATGACGGCCATCCGTTGTCGTTCCGGCAACGCCTGGACGGCCGTTTTTACCAACGCCGCCATTTCTTCTTTTTCCGTGGTGTTAGGGTCTGATGCGGGGAGCTGCTCATAAAGTTCCGGCTCCAGCGAGGCGCCCGCCTTGGCGCGTTTACGCTGCGCATCGAGGCTAAGATTAACCACAATCCGATAGAGCCACGTGGTAAACTTTGCCGTCGGTTTATAGCGTTTGGCCGCACGGTGTAAGCGTAGAAATGTTTCCTGAGCTACGTCCTCGGCAAGGTCCCACGATCGCAGCGTCCGAAAGGCAAGCTCCAGAACCCTCCCCTGATGTCGATGGGCCAACTCGCCGAGCGCAGACATATCCCCGCCCGCAAGGCGAGCCATTAATTCGCCGTCTTTCGAATCGTTAGTGGTCATATAAAAGATCTCATTGCTCGATATACCCGAGGGCATGGCCCTATTATACGTATTCGCGGCGATTGAGTTTCAAAAAAATGAGATCTTCCAGAAAAACCGCAGGGACCTATCGGGTCCGTCGTTTAAGCAATAACCGTAAGAAGTTCCGGAACGGTGAACGGATGTCACGAACTAATTGAATAAAACGAACTGATTAGGAGTAAACCAATGAAAGTCAGAACACTGTTGATCGCCGGGGCGGTGATGGCCGTCCTGGTAGGAATGACCACCGCCAATAATAACCAGGGCGCACAAAATCAAAACGGCGGATCCAAAACGAGAGTGCCCGCGCTGACGCTAACCGAAGACGAAGAACTTAATATTCTGTACATGCGCCAGGAAGAGAAAGTTGCCCGCGACGTGTACTTGACCCTGGACGAAGTGTGGGGTGCGGACATCTTCGCGAACATTAGCGAATCCGAACAGCAACATATGGACGCCATCGAAAACTTGATCACTCGTTATGGCCTGACGGACCCCATTGTTAATGATACGGTCGGTTTGTTTGTCAATCCCGACTTCCAAGCAATGTATGACGAACTCGTCGCGGCCGGTTCCGTCTCTCTGGAAGAAGCTCTCAAGGTCGGCGTGATGATCGAAGAGCAGGATATTGCCGATCTTGAAAAGGCGCTGGAAGAGACAACGCAGCGAAGTATCCGGCGCGTCTTCGAGAATCTACTCGAAGGATCCACAAACCATCTCGACGCCTTCAACGCATGCCTCGACGGCGACTGCCCTTGTCTGACGGATGCCTAAGATTTCGCAATACTTACTGACAAGCTTTTCATATAGGGACTGCATGGTACGATGTGGTCCCTTTTCTTCATTCTTGAGCAAATCCGGAAGAAGCACACGAACCAACGCCAAGAAAGCTTGCATTCTTCCGTACATATGGTATATCCGTCCCAAAGATAGATAGTCGGGGATGGGATGTCAATGAAGGAAAGAATGGCAGGTGACCAATGATGAGAAAAATGATTTTGGCCGTGGCGTGTTTTATTCTTACCGGTTCCTCCGCGAATGCCCAACCGGTCGGCCTCGAGTTTTATCGTGATCTCGAAGCATTGCCGTACATCTATCCGAATATCGAGTCGTATTATTTATCCAGCTACGATCGCACGGGCGGTAACGACGATGGCTTCAGGGGTACGTATTCACAGTTGTACGTGGATTCCAAAGGCGAGCATGTCATCTTTGAGGAAGACGGGCCGGGGTGTGTCTATAATCTCTGGTTTACCGGTAGCGGGCGGAACCTTCATTGGGGGAAGATCCGGTTTTACTTCGACGGCGAGGAAAAGCCCCGAATCGAATATGAAGCGAAGGAATTCTTCAGTGGTCAACACCCTCCCTTTACTTATCCGCTCGTAACGCACTCGTTTATCTCCAGTGGAGGCTTTAGCTGTTCCGTTCCGATAGAATTCGCCAAACGTCTCAAAATCACGACCGAAAAGACCGTTGGTTTTTACAACATTTACTACCAACTTTACAAAAACGTCAATGTCACTACATGGACGCCGCAAGAGCGTGTCGCGCCGTTAGTGAATCTCTTCGAGCGGTGCGGCAGCGATCCGAAAGATACGCATGAAAAAGTCCATATCGCTCGTAAGACGGCGTCCCTGGAATCTGTAAGCAGAAAAGGTCGCCCCGAAGCGGAGCTTCTCTCCGTCGAGGGCGGCGGATGTATTCAACACATTAAAATTAATCCCCTTTATGCCCCGGACACTTATAGTCTGAACCACTTTCATCTCAGGATTTTCTATGACGGCAGTTCCGATTCGAGCGTCGATGTCCCCATCGGGCCGTTCTTCGGGTCCGGCCTCGGTGAGGGGGATGTGCGAGGCCTTTTCGTAGGGATGTCCAGTTCGGGCACTTATTATTGCTATATACCGATGCCGTATCGTAAAGCCGTACGTGTCACTCTGCAAAACAGAAGCAACGACAAAGGCGGGCAATTTTTCTGCGAAATCGGATATACCACAACACCACTGCAACAACAAAAAAATGCAACGATGGGCTATTTCGGCGCTCACTACAATACCGCCTGGCCCATCGTCGAAGAAGAGGATTATGTACTTTTCGATTATGAGGGAACCGGGGCGATCATAGGGCAGGTCATGACCGTCGAACCGGTCAAGCCCGACCGGAAGAGATGGTGGGAGGGCGATATGCGAATCTATATCGACGGCGAAGAAAAGCCGCGTTTCCACGGCACGGGGCACGAAGATGAATACCAGGGCGGCTGGTCCACGTTCTGGCTGACGAATCCTTATTCTCTCCCTCTATTCGGCCAGCCTAAAACCGAGGGATTGATCGACGTATTCGGCCAGGTGAACGGCTCGACGACCGCCTATCGCTTCTGGCCGGGCAAGATTCACTTCAGGAAATCCATCAAAATCTCAACCGAGCATGGAAATCATAACGATACGCCGGCAAATTACTCCTCGTTGGTGTATTATTATTATATCCCGTGACAGGTCGAGAGTTCTGGAAAATTGAAGGTTGGGCATATATTATTTTAGAAAATCTTCTTTCAGGATTTTCTAAAAATAATTGGATACAATATAATAACAAATTATCAAACAAGACATTACACCTCTTGCTTTAAAAAGAAAAAATCAAAAGAGACGATTTTTTCTTTTCAAAAGTATGCCTAACTCCAATT
>CAYZAT010000186.1:0-8961 GCA_964476475.1 uncultured Pirellulales bacterium | reverse complement strand
GGCCTTTCCACGGGCTGTTCGGATCGGCGTCATTGACCTCGTCGATGCGCCAATAATAGGTCGTGCCCGGGGCCAAACCTTCCGGATAAGGGTTGCCGGGGAAGCCGGCGACAATAAAATCCTCCCCCTGGTTGCCGACGAATACGTCGGAGTCGGGTGTGGCGTCGTTCACATCGTCGAAGTTCACGCCCATATACACATCGTGTGAAACGGCAAACGGACCCGCTCTCCAGGACAGAGTCACCCAGGTGTCCTCGTGCATCGCTTCATCTTTGGGATCGGGGCTGGAAGCGTAAGGCCAGGGTTTGCCGCCTGCCCACTGACGCAAATCATCTTGTGTCAGCGCCTGATTGAGAATCCACACCTCGTCAACCATTCCCTCGAACCAATGGCCGGCATTTACGATTGTGTCATTGAATATCGTTTGTGCCTGGACATTTCCGATACCATTGTCATCCGAACGGCTATTCAATTGACCACCGGGCCCGATACCGACGAACTCTCCGTCCAAATACATTTCAAACTTATCGTCTTCCTGGCCTGGGCCGGAGTCCCGAAGGACCACGGCTACCGCATGCCATTCGTTGGAGCCGATCGGCGCGGAGAACCATGTGCCGGGAGCCCATTGGGGATCATAATCCGCTCTGTTCCACGCGCCGCCCCAGGCCATCCCTTCATGGACATAAATGCTTAATCCACGAGTACTCCCGCCTTCTTCATACACGCATTGATATTCAGATTTGCTGACATCCGCACAGTTGAATACCGCGACGACCGTGTGATTTGTGTGCGTACTCGTATTGATCCCCGCCGCATCCGGGAGATGGACGCCGTCATCAATGCCGTCGAACTGCAGCGCCATGCCGTTCAGGCCGGGAACGATCTGCGGATCACCAAGGAGATTGCCCGCATTGTTATTGCCCGAATCGTCCGGTACATTGGCGCCGACATCCTCAAACAGATACACGTGACCGTCGGTAACAGATTCGGGATCGATCTGAGCGGCGGCATGGCCGGTTAGCGCCAGCAGCAACATCGCAGAGGCAAAACACATTAATTTTCTACACATAATAGTCATCCTCCTTACTTCAAAAGGGTACAGTCATCATGCCCCGGCTACGCACCGGAGATATCAATATGGGTTTTTACCTTCCTGAAATGGACATTCTCCACCCGACAAGACTTTACGATATGCGGCCACCTCCTTTCTTTAAAATTCAACATGAGCCGTCAATTTGAGAAGAAAAACTCAAAGGTTACACATTCGCCCTAAAATAGTGAGTAAAGTGATTCTCTTTTCCGGTTTTTCTCAAAACACACGCAGACCAACACTCCGTCGTTCGTTTTAGTCCGGTGCAGACTTCATGGATTTTCAAGCTTCAAAGAATCAATTATTTATACCAAATTCTCTCTCTTTGTGTCCAGAAGATTTTTTAGGATATCGAAGATATTGTTTGTCACGGGGTGGGAAATAGCCCGGCTCCGGATACACCGGATAATTCATGTTGTGTTGTGGAAATCGAATCGCTCTGAAGGTATAATCCGTGTCAAAGGAGAACACTAATGAAGAACGTGTTATTGTTAATTGGAATTATCGTTGTTTCCGCGGGTTCAGTGTGCCCGGTAACGGGCGGCGCGGAAGCACTCGAACAGACCTGGTCTGTGGGCTACGCCGAAGCGGATATCACACCGGCGCCTAAACAGGTCCAAATGGCCGGCTTCGGCCGCGAGCGGTACGCCCAGGGCGTCCTAACGCCATTACTGACCCAGGTCGTTGTGTTAAGAGACCGGAACGGTCGTACAGGCATTCTCATCACCGCCGACGTCCTTGGCTTTGACCGTGTTGTGATTGAAGCGATTCGTCGTTCGATCCATCACAAACATGGCGTCCTTTCTGAGAACATTATGCTCGCCGCCTCCCACACGCATTGGGGACCGGCGGTCAGGTTTCACGTCAGCTTCGGCATCGGGGCGCCGAATGTGTGGTATTTGGGCTGGTTGGAAGACAAGATTCTGGCTTCTGTGGATTCGGCGATGGGAGACTTATCCCCGGCGACGATCGAGTACGGCTCGACGGATTTTCGTGGCATCGGGTGTAATCGCCGGCGTCCTGTTGATGGAGAAATTGGCTGGGGGCCGTACCGAGACGGTTCGTTTGATGGACATACGCCGATCTTGCGCATCAAACGAGAAGGAGCGCCGAAACAATTAATATTGGTCGGCCATGCCTGTCACCCGACCAGTTCCGGTTCCATTGGGAAATGGAGCCCCGACTATCCCGGCGCGATGCGGGATCGTCTGATTGATGAATGCTCTGACACAAAAGCCGTGTTCTTTCAAGGGTGCGGCGGCGACGCCAAAATCGTTCATAACGATCCCGAAACCGGCAATCTGGTCTTTTCCAGCGATCCGGAACAAGCCAAAGCCGCGGGCGAGAAGTTAGCCGGAGTGGTGTTGGAACATCTTCAAACGGGACAAATGATCCCTTTATATCCTCAATTGGCCTGTTCTCTACAAACGGGACAGATCAGCTACGGCCAGCGCTGGCCACAGGAGGAGATTGAGCGTCAAGCCTATCCGGAGCCGACACAAAACGGACTAAGAAGAAATTGGCAAACATGGGCGGCCAGACAATCGCTGGCCCTACCCGATCCCGGTGAGGGTTTTCGTTATGACGTTCAGGTCTGGACGCTTGGCGATCGTCTGATGATCTTCGGCATGGAAGGGGAGATTTGCAGCCCGTGGGGACCGATGCTCCGTGCGATGGCGCCCACCCGGCAGTCGATGGTGATTGGTTATGCGAACAGTACCGGCTCGTATATCCCGGACAAGCGAATCGTCCGGGAAGGGGGGTATGAAGGTCTGACGTCTCAGCAGGTTTACTTCCTGCCCGCGCCGTTTACTGAGAAGATCGATGAGGAAATCAAGCAGATTGTTACCCGGGCGATCAGCGCCCTCAAGTGAAAGGTGAAAAATTGATGAAACGTGTTCTAACCGTGTTGGTTTTCATATGTATCGCGTCGTCGTTTGTTATTGCCAATGAAGCGATGTGGGTGGAGATAGACGGCCTCGTCTATGGCGCCAAGGCCGACGAGCGCGGACCGATTGGCGGCGGAGACGGGTACGCGAACGTCGTCACGAAGGGCGACTTCTGCGTGACCGACCTGGACGGTTTGCTGGAGGCGTTATCGAAAGTCAAATCAGGGCAGACCGTTTTCATTCCCGCCGAGACGGACATTGATCTGACCGCCCGTATCTATATCGAGCAACTTGTTCTTGAAATACCGGGAGGCGTTACGTTGGCCGGGGATCGCGGACATAAAGGTTCCAGGGGCGCACTGCTTGCCAGCGATGCTCTTAAGACACCGGTGCTGATCCGCGCCGCCGGACCGGATGTGCGTATCACGGGTTTGCGCCTTCGCGGACCGAATCCGAAACGTTATCTTGAGCATCATCGTCGCTCGTTCGGTGCGGGCGGTGACGGGCACAAGTACTACTACAAGTTCCCCACGTCAAATGGTATTACGACAGAATGCCCTCGCCTGGAAGTAGATAACTGTGAGATCTCCGGTTTTTCTCATGGTGGTGTGTACCTGATCGCCGGCGATGGACATCATATTCACCATAATTCTATCCACCATTGCCAATATCAGGGCCTCGGATACGGCGTATGCCACAATACCGCATCGTCTCTTATCGAGTATAACCTGTTCGACTGGAATCGGCACTCGATCGCGGGTACGGGGCGGCCCGGCAGCAGCTATATCGCCCGACATAATGTCGAACTCGGCGTGTCACTCAGTCACTGCTTCGACATGCACGGAGGCCGCGATCGCAAAGACGGCACAGATATCGCGGGAACGTCCATTGAAATCTATAACAATACGTTCCGTGCGCCGCAAACTCCCGTCGTTATCCGCGGCGTGCCGCAGGAAAAGTGCGAAATCCACCATAACCGGTTTCTCAAGCACAACGACGCCGGGCACGCCGTGCGTGCCTCCGCCAAAACCCGCGTCTTTCGTAATTTATACGCCAACCAGTAGGGGCAACGTAGAATCACAGCACCTGGGTTTGGCCGGGCATGGCAACAGGATAGTCTCCTTTGGCGTTGGCGTTCACCGGCGGATCGGAGGCCATCGTATAATGGTCCAATTGCGGCGCCAGCTCCAGATTCGAAGCCATCGCTTGTTCCCAAGTGATCTTCTGGCCCGACTCAGCGGCCATGCGTCCGAGGATGCCCGTCATCGCGGCACACGCCGACCGTTCGGTTTCGTTATATGGTTTGTTCTTGCGAATGGCGTCGAACAGCAGATCGTGCTCCACCTGATATTGGTAACATCGCGGTCCTTTGTAATTCCAGATCACGTTCTCGGACGTCTGCTGGTGGCCTTTGAAAATACGGGGTTCCGAAATCCCTTCTCCAAGGACGGCCGAGCCGGTCGCGCCGTGGATGACGTCGCCGAAAAATCCCCAGCAGTTGTCCATATGCCGGCCCTGAGCGAGCAGCCGTGTCCCATCGGGGAACGAATACTCTACCGAGTAATGATCGAACAGTTGGTCGGGTTGGGTCCGGACTTGCCGGCCGCCCTGGCCCTGGGCCGAGGCCGGCCAGGCGTCCTTGCACCAGCAGCACACGTCGAGGTTGTGAATCAGCCAGTCCAGGAGAAAGCTACCGTTCAGCCAGGTGAAGTTGCTGTAGTTTTGGATCTGGTGAGCAAGTTCGTTCATGCCGGGGCGCTTTGGCTTGAAGCCCACCGGGGCATGTTCTCGATATGCCCAGCAGGTGATAACCTCGCCGATGATGCCATCGTGCAGCTTGCTGACGGCTATTTCCAGCGGCTTGTAATGCCGGCTCATCAATCCTCCGGCGATCTTCAGATTCTTCTTCTCGGCTTGCCTGCCGGCTTTGAGCACGCGGCGAATACCGGGCGCATCGACGGCGAACGACTTCTCCATGAAAACGTTGCAGTTTTTCGATACGGCGTATTCGACATGGATCGGCCGGAATGCCGGAGGCGTGGCCAGGAGCACGACGCCGCCCGGCGAGACGAGGTCGATGGCTTTTCGATAGGCGTCCAGGCCGAGGAATTGCCGATCCGGGGGAACGTCGATTTGCTTCTCAAAATCTTTAGTGAGATTCTTCAAGCTGCTCGAAAGTCGGCTCTCAAAGAAGTCGGCCATCGCGACCAATTTGGTCGGGCCTTTCGTGGACAAGGCGTTGGCCGCGGCGCCGGTTCCGCGTCCGCCGCAGCCGACCAGTGCGACCTTAATGGTGTTTTGTTCGCCGGCATGACTTTTCGACGTTACGGCGTTAACCAGCGACGCCCCGGCTAATACACCCGTCGTTTGCTTGAGAAAGTCACGGCGGGAAGAGGTGGTTTTCTGAGTGTTGTTGTGTGCCATCGTGGTTTTTCCTTTCTCTGCGATTTGAATCGATTATTTCTTTGCGCGTTTATCCAGTTTCGTAAAGAAATCTCGGAAGATCGGATCCCTGCGAACGAAGTTCACTCTTCGAATCAGATGCCGAGACGTGTCAAAACTGAATGTGTAGTTGTCCGTCACGATCGGGCTGTGGACGAGATCGGACGGCAGCCATTGGTCGTTGACCAGCCAGGCCACCGCCGTCATATCCCAGAGCACCTTGGACCATGCGAAGTGGTCCTTCTTATATCCCTTGAATATTTTAAGCAGGTAATCGCCAATCGCTCCGCGTCCGCCCACGTAACGCTCCATTTCCGGTACGGTCGTCGTAAAGTGAGTGACGATGGGTGTGCACGGCAGTTGCACGAACGGAACGCCGCTGTCGAAGATGACGCGGGAGGCATTCAGGTCCTGCCGGAAATTAAATTCTCTCTGGTGCGGCCAATGGTGACCGTTACCGCCCAGCCATACGACAACGATATTATTAATAATGGAGGGGTCGATGAGAATGGCATTACTCACGTTCGTAATCGCTCCGACAGGAACGACGTAGAGCGGATCTTTCGGACTGCTCTTTCGTGCCCTCTCAACTAAATCCATAGCCGCCGGACTTCGTTCAGGTTTTTTCATATCGGTCAGGTAGTGAGTGCTCCCCTTGAACGCAAAGCCGTTAGGCGATTTATCGAGTCGGCTCAGGATTCTGAGGATTTCTTCGTAGCTTTTTTCCATCCCGTCTCCCGGCCCGCGCGACCGGCTGTTTTTGAATGGGGCGGCGTACACCGCTTGCACGTCAAGCTCCGGCGAGATCAGGGCATAGACGACGGCGAACTGATCGTCAATCTCGTTATAGGTATCGGTATCGAGCACCATTCGGGCAGGTCTGGATTTCGGGGATTTCAACATTTCGATACGTTGCGTCTCCGAAACCGGTGGATATTTCTGCCCGAGGAGGGGCGTTCCATGTAAAATGATTGTGAATAGGAATGTTGCGTACAATGTCTTTTTCATAATCTGCTCCTTTCAAATCAAATTGTGGGGGCAACCCCATGGGGTCGCCCAGGGCTCAGCTTCGTCGCCGAACTGAATTGCCCACAGTATAACAAGCCTTGCTCTCGTTCGCAATTCGATGTCTCTTGAAAATATTGGAAGGGAGTCATTGATTCCGATATTATGTTGGTTTGAGGACCCGGCGTTGTGCCGGGAGTAGGTTCATGAAGAAAATCTCTCATAGGGAGGAATAGAAATGAGCGGAAATATCAGCAGCAGGCGCGATTTCATCAAAGCCGTTGGTTTGGGAGCGGCTGCATTGGCCGTAACTGAAGCCGATGGTGCGGAGCCGGATTCCGTACTCAGGGTAGATCCGAAGCCACGATTTGATCTGTCACCCTATTTATATCTGCAGTTTATGGAGCCTCTGGGAACAACGGACGGATCAGTCGCGGCGGCATGGGATTTTGGTAAAGACTGCTGGCGGCAAGATGTCGTAGATGTCACGAACAAGCTTTCGCCTTCGTTGATTCGATGGGGGGGATGCTTCGTTTCGTACTACCGCTGGAAAGAGGCCGTAGGGCCGCGGAGTCAGAGAAAGCCTGCGCTAAACCTGTTATGGGGGGGGATCGAAACGAACCAGGTCGGCACGCATGAGTTTGTCGATTTTTGCCGGCGGACCGGCGCCGATCCGCTGATGTGCGTCAACTTCGAATCAGACGGAAGGAAGCACTGGCAGCGCGATCCGAAGGGGAGCATCCGCTCGGCGGGCCCGGAGGAAGCCGCCGAGTGGGTCGAATACTGTAATGATCCCGACAGCAGGCAAAGGCGAAATCACGGTGTGGATAAACCGTATAACATTCGTATGTGGCAGATCGGAAACGAGACGTCTTATGCCCGCAACGCTTTCGATTGTGAGACCGCGGCGAAGAAGACCGTCACCTTCGCCAAGGCCATGCGGGGCCGTGATCCGAGCATTGAACTGATCGGATGGGGTGACAGAGGCTGGACCCGAAAAATGCTTGATATAGCCGGCGAGCATCTCCAGTACATCGCCTTCCACCACATGTTCAATCCCGATCGAAATCTGCCGAATTCACCATTGCGAGGAACAGAATATCGCAAAGACCCGGCATGGACCTGGGAACGCCTGATGAACGCCGCCAACGTCCATGAGGCTAAGATCAAACAAGTTCGCGAGGAAGTGGAGGGCTACCCGATTCCTCTGGCAATGACGGAGTGTCATTTTTCGCTGCCCGGCCGGAATCGGTGCGAGGTCTTATCTACATGGGCGGCCGGCGTGGCCAATGCCCGACTGCTGAACGTTCATGAACGACACGGGGACAAGCTCAAGATCGCCACGCTGGCCGACTTCTGCGGCACGCGGTGGCAGGTGAATGCTATTATGATTCCCGTACCTCGCGGAAAGTCTTTTATGATGCCGGTGGCTTTGGTGATGAGTCTCTATCGTCATCATACGGGGGAAAACGCCGTCGGGATTCAAAAGTCACCGAGCGATCTCGATGTCACGGCCAGCCGAACGGGGGATCGGGTTTTTCTCCATGTGGTCAATACGAAGAGAGATCGGTCCATTACGGCTCAATTGGCGATCAGGGGTATGAAGGTTCTGTCGGGACGCATTTTCGAGATGGCGGGGGATCCGGAATATGAAGTGATCCAAACGCAACCTGATGGAGTCATCCCCGTTGAAAAAAGCCTGCCCAGGAATGGGCGATGGACGTTCCCGGCGGCGTCTGTTTCCGCCGTGGAACTGGACGTTCAGAAGGTATAAATGGAAGGAGAAAATAAAGAAGGAACAGGTTTCAAACATTGGCTGTCGTTCTGCTTGAACATCGGTGAGAATATCGTTAATCGACTAACTCATCGGCGCCGATATCGACTTTTGTGTCACGCGGTTCTCCGTCAATGTCTTCGACCACATCCGGCAGGTTAATGCCTTTATCGATGACGTCGAGGGCCCCGTTCGTTAAGTGCAGGTTTCCATGAGCCGGATCGGCAAAGCCGTCCGTAAGGTCTTTAATGAGATTGTTGGTAAACGTGATCTTACTTTTCGATTCGTTGCTCATTCGAGGCCCGCTGAGGAGGTTGTTGGCGATACACAAATCATCATTCGTAAAAACCGTTCGGATCAACCGTCCCATCCGGCTACCGGGATCGTGAATCGTGTTATTGAGAATCTTGCAGTCCCTGGTATAGACGGTGACAATGCCTGCCTCGGGCGCGCGGGTAATGAAATTGTTTCTGGCGATACAGCGCACGCAATGATAGGTCGTCTCGCTGCCCCGGTGCGGATTGCCGAGTTGCAGGCCGACGTCGCAGTCGATAATGATATTACGCTCGATCACACAGTCTTCCGAAGTATGCCAGATAAAAACCGCGCCGCGTCCTTCGAATGTTCTGCCCTGAATCCCAACGAATACATTGTCACTGATGATCCAATCCTTGGCGTACATCACGTCAATACCGGCGATGTAGTTGCCCTGGGCAATATCAGCTTCATCGTCGCTCAGGCGTTTCGGCCGGTCGTTATAG
>CAYZAT010000185.1:0-9030 GCA_964476475.1 uncultured Pirellulales bacterium | reverse complement strand
TTAGATTTAATAAAAACGTTTTCAAGTCAGACGACTCATTTATTTGTCCTATAATCCATTGCTTCTCAGCTCTTTTTCTCATCCTAAGTGGTATTTTATGCCTAATATGTGGTAATTGGAGAAATATCTCCTAAAAGTAGTTTTTTTACAAATTATTTTGACTATTTTTTTCTGGACGACGTGTATAAAATGATTTACAAAAATTTCATATTTTATTGATTTGTGTTGATATGTCTTATAGACTTTCAACTTCGGAAAGGCGTTTTATGGGGTTAATATATATGCGTTTGGGATCGACAAGGAAGGTGAATGAAGGGGCATAACAGTATTGATAACTAAGGTAAAGGCCGTTTAGAAAAGAATTCGAGGTCGTAAAAGGTTTAGGAAAGGAGTAACACTAATGGAACAGAAAAAATTATTATTAAGCCTAATGGTGGTGGGGATGATGAGTTCGGCCGCACTGGCCGTGGCGCCGATCGGACCGCCCGTAGCGAGTCTGGCGGAAGGCCAGTACGCTGTCGGGGCGGGATACGCTATGGCGGACTTGGAAGTAGAACTCCAAGGTGCTGGCCCGACTGTAGGTCGAAGAGGCTGGCAGAACGCAGAAGTGAATGCTTACTATGCAAAACTCGGCTATGGCATTTCCGACACGTGGTGTGCCGGTGTCACGCTTGGAATGTCGGGAATTGAGGCCGATGCGGATGAAATTCCTGTTGCTGGAAAGGATTTTGATGGCGACAATAAGTTCATGTATGGTTTAACCACGAAGAAAACCCTTCATGATAATGGAACCGACACCAAATGGGGCGCCGTGTTCCAATATATGAGGGGAGGCAGTAAAGATACCATTAATTCCACCGGGACTGCGTTTGGTAATGGGTCTGTCGTTTTTACTAACGCAACCGTAGACATCGATTGGTATATGATGCAGCTCGCTATGGGACCGTCGATCCAGGTGAATCCAGATATTTGTCTATATGGTGGGCCGTTCTTAATGTTCGTAGAAGCCGATCTGCATGCGAATGCTGGTTTCGTTAGCGTCGAAGCAGAAATCTCAGAAAGATTTCAATTTGGTGGTTATATCGGCACAATGATCAATTTAGGCGGCAACGCTGGTTTGAATCTTGAATTTCTGTTGTCAAATCAGTCATGGGGCGCAGGCATTGGCGCCACGTTCCCGCTGTAATAGTTGATCCGCAGAGTCAAGAAATGACCGAATAGATTGTCAGACACGGGCTGCAAGTGTCATGCTTGCAGCCTATTTTCTTTCGCGGAGAAAATGAAATCACATCGACCTGTTCGCCATGAAATCCGCCATTTCGATCAAGCCTTCTCTGGCGGGATTCCGTTCCAAATCAGACAAAGCGCCTATCGCCGCAGCGACGTATTCTTGAGAGCGACGACGGGCATAGTCCAGACTATCGCAACGCTCCAGAAGTTGAACCAGGACGCTCCGGTCTTGCTGGATATCCTTTTTTTCCAAATGCACGTCGATGATGGTTTGTTTCTCACTTTCATCGACCGTCCTGAGCAGGTGGATCACGGCCAGCGTCAATTTATGCGTGCCCATATCACTGCCGAGCGTCTTGCCCGTTTTACTTTCATCGCCGATAATATCAAGCAGGTCGTCGGCCAATTGGAATGCAATGCCGGCATTCAACCCGAACTCGGCCAGGGAACGCATCTGGGATGGGCTCGCATTCGCCAGCAAGCCGCCCAGATAACAAGCGCTGCTAAAAAGAACGGCGCTTTTCTCGGTAATGGCTTCAATGTATTCGGATTCGCTGAGTTGCCATTTATTCTTCTGAACGGTTTGTTTGAGCTCTCCTTCACAGAGCCTCACCGCGGCCTCGGCGATGATCTTCGACGATGACGAGTGCAGCTCGGCGGACATCGTGAAAATCCGGCTCAGTAGAAGATCGCCCAGCAGCACGGCCTTTTCATTGCCCCAGAGGCTATTAATCGTCGGCGCGCCCCGGCGAATTCGGCCGTCGTCGATCACGTCATCGTGCAGCAGCGTCGCGTTGTGCATCATTTCGATGATCGCAGCGACGCGAACGTGCTCGTCGGTCACCTTACCGCAACAGAGGCCGGAAAGTAAAACAAGACCGGGACGAATCATTTTGCCGTTTCGACGGTTGATATATTCGAGCAGATAGTTGACCTCCTCCGGCCGACGTTTCGGGGGCAAGGAGGTTAAGCCCTCGATGCAGGACTCCTGCGTCGTCAGTTGCTGATAGATCAGACGTCGCACCTGATTCAACGGCTCGGCAATGAGCTTGAAAGCAGGTATATCATTACATGAAGCGAGAGTTGAAATGTCGATAGGCTCCGATGCCGACATGGTATCTGACGCACGGCGGATGATATGATTTTATCCGTAAAGTTGATCCGCTCGCGCTATTTCTCCTTTCCGTGAGCGTATTCGAAGAATTTCTTTCTCAGCAGGCATGTGATGGGGCCGGGTCGGCCGTCGCCGATCATCCTGCCGTCAATCTCAACGATGCCGATGACCTCGGCCGCGGTGCCGGTGAGAAAAAATTCGTCGCAAACGTATAGATCGAATCGCGTGAGGTTCTTTTCAACCACTTGAAGGTCTTCTTTTTGGGCCAGCTTGATCACGATGTTTCGGGTGATCCCGGGCAACGCGCCGGCCTCAGCCGGTGGGGCGTAGATCATGCCCTCTTTAACGATAAACACATTGTCCCCTGTGGCCTCGGCCACGTATCCTTCGTGATTGTACATAATCGCTTCGGGTGCATTGCTGTCCAGCGCCTCAATCTTGGCCAGGATATTATTGAGATAGTTCAGGCTCTTGGCCTGAGGGGGAATCGCCAACGGGTGATTCCGAACCGTCGTGGCGCTGATGATCTTCATTCCTTTTTCGTAGAGGTCCTCCGGATACAACTGGATCTTATCCGCGATGATAAAGATCGAACTGTGTTTGCAGATAAAGGGATTCAAGCCGAGCGTTCCCGCTCCCCGAGTGACCACGAGCCGGATATAGCCGTCGGACAGGCCGTTGGCCTCGACCGTTTCCCAGACCGCCCGGGTCAGCTCCTCCGGGCTGATAGGGATCGTCAGCCGAATGGCCTTGGCGGATTCGTAAAGCCTCCGAATATGAGCATCCAGCTCAAAAACCTGACCGCTGTAGATACGAATGCCCTCAAAGACTCCGTCGCCATAGAGTAAACCGTGGTCGAAAACGGTTATCTTCGCGTCTTCCTGGTCAACAAGCTTACCGTCAAGCCAAATCTTTAATCCCATAGAGATGCCCTTCAACAAGCGTCCCAAACGCCCATTACTTTTTGCCGTTCGGCCTTATGCTCTTATGTTCAATTTTACCATCGATTAATGCAACGATCCGTCCCGCCCTGCGTGCGATCCGTTCATCGTGGGTCACCATTACAATCGTCTGCCCGGCCTTGTTCAGCTTTTCAAGAATCTCTAAGATACCATTTCCTGTCGCGGAGTCAAGATTTCCTGTCGGCTCGTCGGCCAGGAGCAATCTCGGCTCATTCATCAAGGCCCTGCCGATCGCCACCCGTTGCCTTTCGCCGCCGGAGAGCTGGTAAGGTTTATGCCGGGTTCTTTCAGCTAAGCCAAGCTGATCGAGCAACTCTTTCGCCTGCTTTTTCGCCCAATGCCGATACCCAAACCAGCCGATAATGCTTCTGCTGGTCATCGCCGGCAGAAAAACATTCTCCAACACACTTAATTCGTCCAGAAGATGGTAAAACTGAAATACGAATCCGACCATTTTATTGCGGAATCTGTTGAGTTCCCCCGCCCTGAAACGGTTCAAATCCCGGTTTTCGAACGTGATGACGCCCTCGCTGGGCTTATCCAACGCGCCTAAGATATGAAGCAGCGTGCTCTTACCGCTTCCGGAGGAACCGATGATCGCCACGAACTCGCCCTCCTTCACAGCCAAATCGACGCCTTTGAGAACCTTGACCTGCGTGGCGCCCATCCGATAAGATTTGTGCACTCTCTCGGCCTTGAGTATGAAATCGTTTTTGCTCATATCCTTATTCACACCTTGTTTACCTGTAAGGTTTCTACGGGTCTTTGCCGGGCCGCCTGCCAGCTCGGAAGAAATGCGCCGAGGAGGCATACCCCTATCGCCGAAAGAAAAACTATGGCCAGAAGTCTCGGCTCGGCCCGATCGGGAATGTCCCCAATCGCAAAGATCGAACGATCAAAAAGCTGCCATTTAAAATGTGTGAAGAGCCAATCTTCGATCCGATTGATTCTTTTCAAGAAGAACAAGGCTGAGAACAAACCAATCGAGCCGCCCGCAAGACCCACCAGAAGGGCGAAACCTGAGAATAACTCGATTACGTTGACGCTTGACACGCCGATGCTTTTGAGGATTCCAATATCTTTGCTCTTGTGGTTGATGACCATATGGAAAACGACGAAGATGATAAAAACGATGACAATCGCCACAAAGAAGAACATGGCCGTCATCTCGATCTGCTCGTTCTCCATCGGCGCGATCGCCGCACGTCTGTACTCCTTCCAGCTTTGCACTCTCACGGTATCCATCAGATTATTCTGGGCCGCATCGGCTTTCCCGCTTTTAAAATCGTTCCAGAGAAAAACGACTCTTTCGCACCCTTCATTTAATCGAACACGCGGCGCGAACTTAATGTGGATCGCAGAAGCCCGTTTGATCGCTCCGTCCATACAGAGCTTTTGGGTCATGTCAAAAGGCAGATAGATCAATAGACCATCCACCTTAGGTATGCCGCTCTCCGAAATATCGCTAATGTAAAATGTCTTCGCATTGGTGACATCCGTTCCGAGCTGGGCCAGAGCGCCTTTCGCCGTCAAAGGAAAACAGTTCACGGAATAGCCCCTCGTATCCAGTTGCAACCTCACGTCCGAACCGAATACGCAACCCGGGAGATTCGCATCCTGCAAAGGCTCGAACGCCCTGGTCACATCGTTTGTATGATAGCGCAGGGTCTTCGCGAAGCCGGTTGCTCGACTGTGTCGGGTCGGATCGAGACCGACGACCTCTACGCCGACGCGTTCGGAGCCCTGGGAATTGACGAGGGCGTAGCTTCGTATAACAGGTGAAACGCTCGCGATAGAATCTTCCTTTTCAAGGATCTTCACAAATTCTTCGTAGTAGGGAAAACCCACCAATGATTTCGTGCCGACGACGCAATCCCCAACGAGATCGTGGTTCTTTTGCTTGAAGCTGGAGACCAGCCCGATCATCACCGTCATGACGACAACGACGATAAAAACGCACAGCGCCACAGCCAATACGGCGAAATAAGCGATGCGCCGCTTCAATAAATACCGGATTGCAAGAGTAAGTTTGTACATTGTACTCAATATCGAACGGACTGTTTTACGTTGTCATCCCCGCGAACGCAGGGATCCACAAACCGAACGACTTTCATGGATTCCCGCTTTCGGGGCAATGACAGACAGTATTGCGCTTATTCATACCTGAGTATCTCCACGGGTTTCGTGACGGCGGCAACAAGAGCCGGTATCAGCGCCCCGATCGCCGCGGCCAAAATAGCCGTTGTGATAATACGAAAAGCCCAGGGCCAGTTCACCTCGTTGGGTATCTTACTGAACATATACACGCTGCTTTTCCAGAGCTTTAATCCGAAGATGACGCCGATCCAACCCTCGATGGTATTAATGTTCTTTGCAATGACATGTCCCAGAACCGCCCCGATTCCCGATCCGATGACGCCGACGCAGGCACCGAAACCGACAAAAACCATGGCCACGGACCAGCTCGCCATCCCGCAACTTTTGATGATGGCGATGTCCTTCCTTTTCGTGGTGACAATCATGTAAAAAATACAGAATACAAGCACAATGACACTTAAACTCACGACGCCGAATATCACTAACAAAACAGCCAATTGGTTTTTGTATGCTTCGATCCAGGGTCGCTGCATCTCGATGGCCGTCTCGATGCTCGTATAATTCAAAAGAAAGCGATCCGATTCCAAATGCTCCCGGACAAAGCCCTCCCACACGCCTCGAATCACAGCCAGGGCCACATCGGTCTTGGCCGGGTCGGCGAGTTTGATAATGATCTGCCCGGCGACCGGGAATTCTTCGTCCGGATACAAGCCCTTTTGGAGTTCTTCGATGGGTAGATAGACACATCCCTGATCGAACTGATACACGCCCGTCTCGAAAATATCTGAAATCCAGAAAATGAGTGTCTTTTTCTTGAATTGCGGTTTGGCGCTTTCGTCTTGCGGCGTTTCTTTGCTCGTTCCGGTCGTTACAAAAACCCGCCGGCCGACGGCGGCATCGACGGCGTCGTACTCGTACTCGTCCGTTTTCTCATTCGGTTCCGCCACGACCCCGATCCCCACAAATCCGCTGAGTCTATCCGGAAAATCCGGATGTGCGAAAGAAGGGGCACCGGGCAAATCTTTCTGTCGCCGCAGGTATTCTTTGAAACGAGTCACCTTGTCCCGCGCCCCGGGCTCGATCCCCCAAATCTGGACCGGTCGGACGTTACCCTGACCCAGATTGAGCAGACCTTCTGTTAAGAGCATGGCCGTGGCCGCCTCGACGGCCGCAGTTTGTTCGAGTTTCTCGATGAGCAAAGGATACTTCGCAATCTTAAACTCACGTAAAGGGCTGATGACAACATCACCGACCGCATCAACGGCGGCCTTTTCGAAGGTTTTGATAAAACCGGTGAACAGGCTCGCCACGACGATCAGCAACGATACGGAAAGGGCGACGGCGGCAATACTCAGGAAGACGATTTTCCTCTTGCGTAAATATCGCAGCCATAGAAATAATTTCAACATGACGTCCTTGTTCCATCTAAGCTGAAATCCTAAATCCTAAATTCTAAATCCTAAACAATGTCAAATATTTAAAATACAAATGCTCAAAAAAATATCACTCCAATGGATGAGATCATGTTTAAAATTTATTTCATTGGTATTTTGAATTTGTTTAGGATTTAGATATTAGAAATTAGAATTTATATCGTTTAAGCCTTTTATACAGGATTGGCTCCTGAGCCTTTGGCGGGTCTCAGAAGCGGGAACAGGATCACGTCACGGATGCTCTCGGCACCGGTCAAGATCATGGTCAGCCGGTCGATCCCAATCCCTAATCCGCCGGCCGGCGGCATTCCGTACTTCAAAGCCGTGACATAGTCGTTGTCCATCTTCGTCAGGGATTCTTCCTGCCCGCGAAGCTGATTCAGGAAATTCTCATGTTGCACGGCCGGATCATTTAACTCGGTATAAGCGTTCGCCAGCTCCATGCGCGCCACAAACAACTCGAACCGTGCGGCAAATTGAGGTTCGTCCTTTTTGGGTCTGGCTAATGGGCATAGTGCCGCCGGGTAGTCGATCACGAACGTTGGAGCGATGAGATTATGCTCGACCGTCGTTTCGAACACTTCATTAACGACGACGGCATCGTCCATTTCCGCTTCGTCCAGATTAAGCTGCCTGGCTTTGGCCCGGACGGCATCGATATCGTTCATATCGCAGCCGGCATATTCTTTCAGCAGGTCGGCATATTTAGCGCGTCGCCAGGGCCGGGTGAAGTCCAGCGCGAATTCGCCGAACTGCAATGTTTTGCCGCTACAATGTTTTTCCACGCACCGTGAAACGACTTCCTCGGTCAGGTCCATCATGACGTTGTAATCGCCGTACGCCTGGTAAACTTCGATCATCGTGAATTCCGGGTTGTGCCGTCGGCTTAATCCTTCGTTCCGGAAATTCCGATTGATCTCGAAGACCCGCTCCATTCCCCCCACGAGCAGTCGCTTAAGGAACAATTCCGGTGAGATTCGCAGGTACAAATCCATGTCCAGACTGTTATGATGCGTGACGAAAGGTTTGGCCGCGGCGCCGCCGGCGATGGCCTGCATCATCGGCGTCTCCACCTCCAGAAAGCCTTTCGATTCGAGATACTGACGTATCGTGGTGATAATGGCGCTGCGTTTTTTGAAACGCTCCATCACGTCGGGATTGGCCCATAAATCCACATATCTCTGCCGGTATCTCTGATCCACGTCCGCCAGGCCGTGAAATTTCTCCGGGGGCGGCAATAGGCATTTACTCAGAAACGTAACCTGGTCGGCCCAAATGGTGATTTCGCCGGTCTTGGTTCTGCCCAATTGTCCGGCTGCGCCGATCAGGTCGCCCAGCTCCAGCAGTTTGACCAATTCCCACTGCTCGCTCAGCAGTTTCTTGCTCATACCGATCTGAATCGTCCCGCTACGATCGCGCAGCGTGATAAAGATCAGCTTGCCGATATCTCGTAACAGCACGATCCTGCCGGCGCAACAAGCCTGTTGGGTCGGATCGTCATCTTTGAACTGTTGCTTGATGTCCTCAGCCGGCTCGGCGCCTTCGTATCGGTTTCCATAAGGCTCAACGCCTATTTCCTTTATCCGGGACAGTTTCTCCTGTCTCTGCTGTTCAAGCTTGCCTGCATCTTCGGGAATGGTCAAATTATTGCACCTGAAAGACTAAAAAAGTTATTCTTCTGAAAAAAGGCTCCTGACCCCTTTTTTAGTTGTTGAGCTGTGCCCGCGCCAGCGTCTCCGCCTGGATGAGCTTGCTGCGTATCGCCAACAAGCCGACCGCGAGTTGCGAATCGGCGGCAAGAGTCTCTTCAACCGTATGCTTCTTAAAGTTACCGTTCGCGCCCTCATGGTCGGCTTTGACCAGCACGTCGTTGTGTCGCTGCACTTCCGCCAATTTTTTGAGTTCGTCGCTTCTTAAATCGACCTCGATATTGGGCCCCACGCCCCAATCCTTTCGGCCGAGTTTTTCCATCGCGTCGCGACTTTCGACCCGCTGGCCGGATGGCAGGTGATAGTAGGCCTGGGTATATTTCAACTGCGCCCCTCTGCCGACATAGTTGGTGATCCCCTGGACACTGCCTTTGCCATGGGTTCGGGTTCCGACCAGAATCGCCCGCTTGTTCACTTCGTCCGCCAACGCCCCGGCGACAATTTCCGAGGCACTGGCCGAGCTGGAATTGATCAGAATGACCATC
>CAYZAT010000184.1:0-9091 GCA_964476475.1 uncultured Pirellulales bacterium | reverse complement strand
CCGGCGTCGGAACGCAATTCGAGGTCGTCGATATGAACGCCGACGGCAAGCTCGATATCGTCACCTCGAACAAAAAGGGCGTTCGCGTCTTTTTGCAAGCGTCGTAGAATCAGTCGGTAGGGTGTGCAAGCCCTGTTTTTGCACACGCGGGCGAGACGGGGTGTGTCTAATTTTTCCGGCACTACATAGGTATCACTTTCATAAAGGATTATGCTCATTGTCATTGCGAGCGAAGCGAAGCAATCTCAATTCTCCGCACATTTGAGATTGCCGCGCCCGCCTTCGGCGGACTCGCAATGACATTCGGGGAGGTTTTCGGCCCCGAAAAGAAGCATCCGGAAGCGACAAACCCCTTGCCAGAAAGTCTGGGCACACCTGACGAGATGCCCGCAACACTATTTTCTTGACCGCGATGGGGTAAAGGTTATAATAGGCTCGTTCACTAGGGGTGGCTCGTGGCGTCAGCGGGCCTGAGAGAAAACCCTTGGAACCTGATCAGGATAATCGCCGGACCGGCGTCAATGCCTGCGTAGGAAAGTGATTCACACATATCAAAAGCCGGTTGCTTGCGAACGAATCGCTTCCTGGCAGGATGCCTTACGGTGCTGCTGAAGCGATTTTTTGTTTTTTAGATGGGAAGTGACGAAATGGCTACACAACTTCAAATGGCTCGCGATGGAGTCATCAGCGATGAAACCAAAGCCGTCGCGACGGTTGAAAATGTCGATGCCGAGCTGGTTCGGGACGAGGTTGCGGCAGGGCGGCTGGTGATCCCGGCGAATCGGCTGCATCTGGAATCCGGTTTGGTTCCGACCGGGATTGGCAGGCTCTTGACGACGAAGGTCAATGCCAATATCGGGACGAGCAGCATTCGGTCTTCGATAGACGCTGAGCTCGAAAAGATGCAGGCGGCGCTGGACGCCGGGGCGGACGCGATGATGGACCTGAGTACGGGGGGCGATCTGGATGCGACCCGCGAGACTCTGCTGGCTAAATGCCCGGTTCCGTTCGGGACGGTGCCCATTTATCAGGTCATCGAGAACCGGGGCGTCGAGGAGATCGATACGAAGATCATTCTGGACGTGATCGAAAAACAGGCCCGGCAAGGCGTGGATTTTTTCACGATTCACGCGGGCATTCTGAGGGAGCATTTGGATTTACTCGAGCATCGGGTCGCCGGGATTGTCAGCCGGGGCGGGGCGCTTCTGGCCAAATGGATGCTGCATCATCAAAAGCAAAATCCCCTCTACGAGATGTTCGATGACTTGTGCGACATTATGCTCGAGTATGACGTGTGCTTTTCGTTGGGCGACGGTCTGCGGCCGGGGGCGATTGCCGACGCCACCGACGAGGCGCAAATCGCAGAGCTGCGAACCCTCGGTGAACTAACCGCCCGGGCGCAGGAAAGAGGTTGCCAGGTCATGGTCGAGGGCCCCGGCCACGTGCCGTTCGATCAGATACAATATAACATGGACATCGAGCAGGAAATCTGTCACGGGGCGCCGTTCTATGTGCTCGGCCCCCTGGTCACGGATGTCGCGCCCGGCTACGACCATATTACCTCGGCGATCGGCGGGACCGCCGCGGCGTTCTACGGCGCATCGTTTTTGTGTTATGTCACGCCGCGAGAGCACCTCGGCCTGCCCGACGCCAACGACGTTCGGGCGGGGGTCGTCGCGTCCAAAATCGCCGCCCACGCGGGCGACGTCGCCCGCGGCCTGAAGGGCGCCGCCGAGCGGGACAAACGGCTCAGCGTCGCCCGGGCGAACCTGGACTGGAAAACGCATCTGGCCGAATCGCTCGATCCGAAAACCGCCAAGCGCATGCACGACGAAGTCTGCCGGGAAATGGAGACGCTCGGACCCTCGACGGACTACTGCTCGATGTGCGGCAAGGCTTGGTGCAGCGTCAGGACCAACAGGGAGATTCGCGAAGCGGCCCATCTCAGGAGGAGCAACGTTTAAGCCCCGAGGCGTATCTAATCTAAACCACCGTGGGTTTGTTCCTGATATAACGTCGGACGACAGAGATGCTGTATCAAGTGATCTGTCCGTTCACAGGTGACGAGTTATCTTTGGCTTTGTGAGTGTCTGATTGAAAACAAAAAAGTGGACGCGTCTGGTTGTAGCCCTGATCGCCGTTTTACGTTGCGGCGAGACATGTTATGCTTTTGCCGACGGAGATGTCCAATTCTGGCAAACGGTGGTTGCCGGTTACGCTATTAACGAGGACTGGGAAGTGGCGGTCCGGGAACATCTGAAATTAGGTCATAGCGCCGGACACCTGTATCTTCACAATACGGACCTGGGATTCGTGTATCATGGCATTGCGGATTGGATCGATCTCGGGCTCAATTACAAGGTCAACTTCTGCAAGGTCAACGGCCACTGGACCCAGGAAAACCGGCCGCACGTGAACATTACGTTCAACGGGAAATTGGGGGCGTATGAATTTTCCGACAGGTCGAGATTCGAGTTTCGCGACAAAGAAGACCAGGAGGATCTCTGGCGATACGTCCACCGACTCAAAGTTGATCTGCCCTGGGAATTCACAAAATTCAAATTCCGGCCATACTTTGCCGACCAGTTGTTTCTCAACTTCGAAGGGCATGCGTTCGAGAAGAACAGGATCTACTCCGGGGTGACATTCGAGCTGACAGAAAACATGGAGAGCGAATTGTACTATGTCTGGGAATCGAGAAAGTTCGACGATGAGTGGAAGGAATTGAACGCGTTCGGATTCACATTTAAGATTTATTTCTAATCCTCACGCGATACGAGAAGCTATCCCACCAGGCGGGGACTATGTCTTCATCGAGTCCAGCTCGATAAACGCGATCGGAAGGAACACAAAGACCGGCAGCCACGCCCACAATTCCGGCATCACTTTGTCGAAGATCGCTTCCGTCGCGATGATTTTACAGGCGAACGTCAAAACAAAACACGCGCCCGTCAGGCCGAAGGCGATCGTGACCGCCGACTTCATCGATTTCGGGTCGCGACAGACCAAAAGCGGCAGGCTGATCATGAGCATGATCAGATTGATAATCGGATCGGTGATACGGAAATGCTTCTGGCTGTAAAGCTGGACCAGGTCTCGGATCTGCGTGCCCTGCTTCGCAAGCTGATTCAACTGCTGCAACCCCAGCAGGGTTTTATGCTCGGACTGGCACAGGATCGGAATGTCTCTCGGCGTAAGGTTACTGGCGTAGAATGGGATAGGCCGGGGTTTCCGGGTGGAATCTTTCTCGAAGAGCACCCCGTAGGGAAGCCAGCGGCCCTCATTCGGATTGTCGAAATATATATTCCATTCCGTGCCGTTCGGATCGTTCGGATCGCGGCTGTATAAATCCCATTGACGCCCTTGATGGTCGTACACGGCTTTTCCCGCGTCGATCCGCGCCGTCACTTCCCAGACATCCGTATCCGCGTCAACAGGTTTGCGCAACAGAATCGTCGGTTTATAGAGCGTTGATGTTTCCACGTCAAATCGCAACGAACAAATCAATGAGCCGTTATCATCGCCGATGAACATAACCTCGTACGATTCCTGTCCGGGGATGTCATCGTGATTGCGCACGAGCTTGTCCGCCAGCCGGGGAATGACGAACTCCTGATCGATGACCAGCACGCCGGTCAGCAGCACGGCCAGAAACACGATCGGGGCGATGATCCGTTTAAGACTGACGCCCGAGGCCATGATCGCGATCAGTTCGTTGGATCGGACCATCCTCCCGAACGAAAAGGAGGCGGCTACAACGGTGATCATGCCCGCGAAATCGCGGAAGTAAAGCGTGCAGTTCAGGCCGTAAAACGTCAGAATATTCCTGATCACGGCCGCGGTCCCGTATTGCTCCAGGTGTTCCGTGAATTCGTCGATCTTCACGAACAGGTCGATGATAACCCGAAGCCCGATCAGAACGGCGAATGCGATGGCATAACCGACCAGGAAATTCTTCGCAACGTATCGGTCCAATATCTTCATGATGTCGTTTGCCTAACCTTCAATTTTATAGAATTCCTCAATGCCTCAACAGCCAGCCGTAGATCACGAGAGCTAAGAAGAACAAGACTCCCAGCCCCCCCCACATTAATGTGACGCCGGAAACCGTTTGATGGGCGTCCAGATTCTCTGTGAGTTGTTTACCGCTCATAATACACACGATCAGCATGGCCGCGGGCACGCAGCTTGCGCCGAAAGCGCTGAGTAGATGCCCTCCCTTTTTGAGGACACCCAGGCCGATACCGATCAGGATCATCGGTATGCACCCGATGCCAAAGACCAGGCGGGAATGAATCTCGGACTTGATCTCCGCGGCGGTATCCCGCGTTTGCCTTTCGAATTTGGCATGGAAACTCGTCAAGTACTTACTGGGCTTCAGCTCCGGAAGATCCGTCATCGCGGAGGCCAGTTTTTCGGCTTTTAACGAGCCGCTCCGGGTCTTATACTGATCGGCGATCATCCGCACAGCCGTGGGAAGGTTTAAGCCGGGGATCACGTGTCGCAGTTTCAATTCATTCATTTCTCCCGGAAGTCCCCGGGATTGCGGGCTGTGGATGTCCAGAGTCACGGTCGGCGCCGCCGGGATATCCTCTTCAAGGTGCAATGTCGCCGTACTACAGGTCAACGTGCGTACGGGTCGCTTGTCGGCCGTAGCATACTCGACAATCTCAATAGCCCCGGACAGCTCGATTTCTTGTTTTCGCACCTTGTATTGATCGACGGTTATCTTAACGGAATTCGGCACACCCACTAATTCGTAGGCGCTCTCCCGCCCTCCGGCCATGTTGTTGGCGCTTGCTATCCACGCCTGAATATCCCGGGCCAGTATCTCCAAAATCAACTGCGTGTACATCTGACGCGCCAATTTTTCAATCGGATAGAACCGCATCATATCCCCCGCGATACGACTCATTTCCCCCAGCTTCTTGAAGCGTATCTCGTCGCCCAGCAGCGAACCGAACTCCTGCGTGACCGGCAGCGTCCCGACACTGCCCCATCCCTGCGGGCTCATTTGGCTCGACTTGTACGCGATGATTTGAACGTCGTTGTACGTGTCGTGCGTCTTGAAATGTACTTCCGCCATTTCAGAGGTGGTCATGTTGACGATTCGGCTGTTTTCTATCTCCGCCACGACCACGCCCAATAACGTGTCGTTCTGCATGTCGGCATGATCGGCGTAAATCAATGTTTCCCCGTCCGGGGGCAGTTCGTAATACCGGCGGTTTTTAATATTGCGGAATACGATTTGCTTGGCGTCGGCCTTGAGGGATTTTTCCGCGCGGAGCACGAAGACCGGCATGACATGGAAGCTCAAAAACAGATTGGCCAGAGCGACGATAATCGCCAGAACCAGTCCGGGAAACGTCAATGTTATCAGACTAATCCCGCTGGCCCGGCAGGCGTCCAATTCGTTATCGCTGGCAAACCGCCCGTAAATCAGCGCCCCCGCGAACAGGGCCGCCATCGGCAGCACGAAGGTCAGCGTGATCGGCAGAAAATAGGCCATCAGGTGGAGCACCTGTTTGGGGCCGACGCCGTATTCCTGCACCGGCTGGAGAATGCTGCCCAGGCTCAGAATCAGCGTCAGTCCGATGGCCGCGAAGAGAAACACTCGCAGAAGCTCACGAAATATGTATCTATGCAACGTTACAAGCATTGGTTTTCGTATGTCGTATATCGAATATCGTATCGCGCCCATCGACCGACGAGCGACCATGCACCCATACTATTGGCAAAGAGACGATTTGCAACAAAATTCCCCCATTTAATAGAGTTGAGATTCGTACGAAGACGCAGTAGAATGTCGGTATCAAGTAATTGTGAGATCACCAAGCATGTTTATGGCCTCATTGAGAGACAACCTTATGAAAAACATCAGCATCTATGCCCTCATTATCCTATCCGTTGGCGCCAGAGCGAATAGCCGGCAGGCACAGGTTCATTGGAACCGGTTTCGCGGTCCGAATGGACAAGGCGCGGCACGTGCGGACCATATCCCGGTTCATTTCGGCCCGGAATCGAACGTCCTTTGGAAAACCCTCGTTCCCCAAGGGCACTCCTCGCCTTCTATCTGGAACAACCGTATTTTCCTTACGGGTTATGAATCCACGGAACTCATCACATTTTGTATTGACCGCGAAGACGGTTCCATTTTGTGGCGACAGGCTATTCAGGCTCAAACAAAGGGGCGGTTTCATCGATTCAACAATCCCGCCTCTTCCACGCCGGCCGCGGATGAAAAAAACGTGTACGTCTATTTCGGAACCTTCGGGCTGATGTGCTACGACCATGCAGGAAACGAAGTCTGGCGACGGAAAATCGACACGCCGAGAACGAAATACGGAATGGCCACCTCGCCCATCGTGTATAAAGACAAGGTCATCATGGTCTTAGATAGCGATGACGGCTCCTCCCGCATGTTGGCGGTGCATCGAGACACAGGTCAGACAATGTGGGAACAGCAGAGATCGCTCTTCAAGGCCGGATGGTCAACACCCGTCATCTGGCGACATGGCGAGACCGAAGAGCTTATCGTACTGGGTTACAAACGGCTCACGTCTTATGATCCGTCCACCGGTGAGGAAAGATGGTGGGTCGGCGGCTTTCCGGAGGAAACCGTGGGTGTTCCCGTTATCGGCGAAGGGCTGTTGTTTGCCAGCGGCGCGGCCCTGGGCGGACGCGGCGACGAGAAGCTGGATGCGGCCGGGGGATGGAAGATCACCGTCGAGAAATTCGACCGAAACCGCGACAAGCAAATCCAGCGCGACGAAATGACCGAAGGCTTTGCCTTTATACAGCGGCCGGAGTTGCCCATAGACAATCCCGGCTACGGGCTGCCCATTAGAAACATGGACACACTGCTGAGAATCTTCGACCGCGACAAGAACCGAATCATTACCGAAGCTGAATGGATGGACGTTATGTCGGGCTTCGAGGCGAGCAGCCATCCCAACCTCATGGCCATCCGTCCCGGAGCGACAAAGGACGCCCGTCCGTCGCATGTCGCCTGGGAAATGCAGCGCGGCATTCCCGAGACGCCTTCGCTGCTCTATTGCCGGGGCAAACTCTACCTTCTGCGCGACGGCGGTGTCCTCACCTGCCTGGAGGCGGCGACCGGCAAACAACTCTTCCGCGAGCGCATCGGAGCAGCCGGCCAGTACACCGCATCCCCCATCGCCGCGGGCGACAAGATCGTTACCGCCTCCGTGCCGGGCGTCGTGACGATTATCCAAGTTGACGATACACTCAATGTTCTGGCGAGAAATAAATTCAAAGAAAAGATTTTCGCCACCCCGACGATTACCGAAAACAAAATATATCTGCGAACAACCGACCATTTGTACGCCTTCGGCGAGTAATGTCTTTACTCAAACCAACCGTTTAGGGATCGAATAATGAAGTAAGTCGTTCAAAAATAATAACGTAAAACGATTTGCCATTCCCGCGAAAGCGGGAATCCACTTCATACGTTACATTCTTGGATCCCTGCCTTCGCAGGGATGACAACAGGAATTGGTCAGTATGATATCTCTATTGTTGGTGTGACTTTTTTATAAGGGAGAGATTGCGATGAGATACGTCACTGCGATACTATCGGCTTTGTTCATTTTTGTTGGCGTGGGCTTCTTGTCCGGCATTCTCTTAGCGTTGATTTGCCCGAAAGCCTGGTCCGGGATTGAGGTTAATCTCGGATTCCTGTCAACGAATGTCCCTACTTTAATAGCGATTGTGATAGCAAGTGGTGCGGCGACTCACACGTTTCGAGCATCATTACGCGCCAAGACATTCAGATTGTATAAAAAGAAAAGTGACGGGAAAAACGGTGCAGAAGATTAAAACAAACATCTTTTATATTACGTTGATGTGAAGACCATTATAGCGTAAAAAATCTCATAGTTAACTCTATCAATTTTCCTCTATGAAATCGAAGGGAATTGCAGTGACGCATAAATTGTACAGAAAAACTCGGACGCAAACGTTATCCCGATTGGTCATCTTAATGGTATTGTTTAGTCTGACAGCTATTGGTGCGGGGTGTCGAAATGCACAGCGGTTTCATTTGACGACGTCCGGGCATTATATGCTCAATAACGGACGGCCCTTCTTCTGGCTGGGCGATACAGCCTGGGTGCTCGTCAAACGAAGCCCGGACGACGTCCGGCATTACATGAAGAACCGCAGCGACAAGGGCTTTACCGTCGTCCAGATCATGGCGGTTCGCGTGCATCACAAAGCCCCCGTGGAATTGCACGGTCGGCCGATGGAGAATTACGCCGGGCAGTCGCCGTTCAACAACCTGGATCCGGTCGCGTTAAACGAGGCGTACTGGCGACACGTCGATTTCATCATCGACACGGCGCGCAAGCACGGTTTAACCATCGCGATGGCCACGATGTGGGGCCAGGACGCGGGGGCGCTCTTTCCCAATCCCATGAAAAATAATTATCAATACGGCAAGCTCCTGAGCGAACGGTATAAAAACAGGGACAATGTGATCTGGCTGGTCACCGGTGAATACGAAAAAATCAACGACAACTGGCTGGCGGACAAGCAGGCGATATCCGACGAGCAGCGGGAATTGCTGCGTGCCGTCGCCCGGGGATTGGAAGAGGGACATGGCGGCAGGCACTTGATGACGATCCATCCCGTCGGCACGTCCTCCGATGATTTTCACAACGATCCCTGGCTCGATTTTAACATGCACCAAACCTGGGGACACCAATGGCCGAACGTCACGCGCATCCGTTCCGACTCCCAATTGACGCCGGTCAAGCCGGTCCTGAACGGCGAGCCGGGCTATGAAAACCGCCCGGAGAAACCGACGTCCCCGGCCTGGAAGTGCCGGTACGAAGGGTACTGGTCGGTCTTTTCGGGAGCCTTCGGATTTACCTACGGCGCCCATCACGTGTGGCAGTGCGGCGGCGAGTGGAAGGATGCCCTGGAGTACGAAGGCGCCTCCGATATGCAGCATCTGCGCTACCTGATGGAATCCCGGCCGATACGATTGCTGGTGCCGGACCCGTCGATGTTGCTGTCGGACGCCGGGGAACTGCACAAGGAGCCGTCTTACTGCGCGGTCTTGCGTGCG
>CAYZAT010000183.1:0-9114 GCA_964476475.1 uncultured Pirellulales bacterium | reverse complement strand
TTTGATCCCTGGATGGTTGGCTCTGTCAAGCGAGGCATGACAGAGTTGGAGATAAATGTACGCCTGTACCTCACCGAACATGAACGCGCATTTGTCAAAGGTGTCTTGGGAAATGATATTGTTTGTTCCGATGAATTAACCTGGAAGATGCTCATGTGGCTGCATAGCCAGTTCAGAGACTATGCCATGAGTCGCGGTATGACCGAAACCTGGGCCAGAATCGATGAGTCGCCCAAACCCGACACGATCCCCGACTATGTGCAAACGGCACGTCGTTACCAAAAGATCGGATATCGCACCTATACGGATAACGTTGATCGTTTTGCACGAGATGCAGTGTGTTTGAACCTGTTAAATGCCCAAAGTGACGCTTGGTATATGAGTTATTTTAATATAAAGGATTTCTTGGCACTCACGAGACCCGCACAGAACAAACCTGATGTGTCGTTGGATGAGGGTGACCAAATATGGTATGCGGGTTCCGGAAATTATATCACGCCCTATGAAAAGGGACGAGCCATGGGTTGGCGTGCCCGCGCCATCGGCGCCAACGGCTATAGTTGGTGGTCCTATTGGTGGGGCACTTCCAAAGACCGGCTCGTATGGTATGACGAAGAGAACGAATGCATCATTCACTCGGCTACCTGGCACGGCTTGCGGGACGGCAATGAGGACGCCGCTTACTACCACATGCTGCAACAGCGCCTACAGGCCAAAGGGGACCAGGCAGGCCTCACCCGCCTTGCGGCGTTGACCGGCAGCAATGAAGACGCACCCTTACGCATGGTCAAGACCACGTACGTCACTGTTTGTGACGATTTTGTCGGAACGATTGGGTTTCAACAGTTCAATCAAGCCAAGCGCGAAGTACTCAGGATGTTGTGCGCAGATCAATAAGCCCGGGAAAAGAGGCTCAGAGAAAATGAAACTCGTGGCAGTGGGGCTTTTGAACAAGCCTCACTGCCATTCGTGATTGTTCCAATGAGTCCCTAATATCCGCGACAGACCCAACGCCTGAGCGATGACATTTTACAGTGGTATCGTTCGTATCAGGGTGCTTTGCGTCTATTTATTCACCGAATGAATCATATTTCATATACCCAAACACACTGTTTCGGTGTGTAATAGCATGAAGACGGATCATTCTTCATGTGAACGTTCACGATGATAGAAGATAAGCTGCTTATTCTCAGGTTCAAACAGGGCCGTCATGACGCCCTCAGGCAGATTTACGACAAGTACAAGGTCGAGCTGCTCAGGCTCGCGGTGGTGCTCGTCGGCGATGTGACTACGGCTGAGGACATGGTTCACGATACTTTTGTCAAATTCGCCCGGTCGGCGGATCGCATCAGGCTGACCGGCAATTTGAAGAATTATCTGGTTACGAGCGTGATCAATCGCGTGCGAAACCACCTGCGTGACAGCAACAGGCATCGTGAGACTGTTCTCGACGGCGCAGAGCGGCTCGTTTCATCCGAGCGAGGCCCCCGGCAATGGGCGGTCCTCGCCGAGCAACTGGCGATCCTGAGCAAGGCGTTGCAGGAACTGCCGTACGAGCAGCGGGAAGTGATCTGCTTTCGGATGGAAATGGACATGACGTTTCGCCGGATTGCGATGCGACAGAATGCGTCTGTCAACACGGTCAAAGGCCGATATCGGTATGGCATAACAAAACTGCGGTCATTACTAAACGGTGAGGTGGAAAAATGAAATCCGCAGATGAGATGAGACAGTTGTTCAAAAACGCGGAGCTTGGCATCGATCCGAATGCCGACGAGAAGGTATTCGAAGATGTGTTCGACGCTCACAAAGAAACGACAGAAAACATACCGGCTATGCCGGAGATATGGAGAATTATCATCAAAAATCCAATAACAAAATTATCAACTGCTGCCGTGATAGTCGTATGCATTTCACTGACTATCGTTTTTATGGGAAAGATCGTTGCTCCAGCATATTCAGTCGAGCAAACACTTCGGGCCATGCAGGACCTGAGAACAATGTACATGGTCTGTAAAGACTGGAGCGGCAATGAGTTTGAGATGTGGATCGAGCTGAATCCTGACACGGGGATACCGGAATATTGCCGTTCATATTGGCCCAAATCAAAGATACTGAATATTTCCAGGCCCGACACTTCTTATCAATACAGCGAACGAGCCAATCAAGTTCATATCAACTCGGGCAAACTGTATCAAATGAACTTTGCCCCCGCCAGAGTCTTTGAACGGTTGCTTCAGACCTCACAAGAAGACCCGGATAGCGTAGTAATATTTCACGAGCATGACCAACAGAGCAAAAAGAGCCTGATTGTGATTATCACCCGAGGCGATGTCCAATCTTATAAAATCTATATCGACCCGGACACAAAACTCCCTGTTCGGGTACAGGGCCTTGAGGACAACACTCTCGGAACAGTTATCAGAGATGTCGAAAAGATTAACTTTAATGTCGATCTACCAGAAGGCATATTTGATTTTGAGATTCCACAAGGCGCCAGCATTATCGACCTTGACCAAAATCTAAAACTCTGGAATGATCCCCGGAATGGGATTTCGACTGAAGGTATGACCGAACAGCAAGCCGCCGAGACGATTGCCACTATGTATTGGAGCGCCCTGATCGAAATGGACAGAACCACAGCCCGAAGAGTCGCTCCGGCATCGCCGCAAATGGTTGATAGTTCGTTGCTTGCAGAGCTGGCTGAGGTCGGCAGGTTGTATATCCAACCCGGCTGCGGCATCGGAAAGCTTATTCCGTGCAGGATAAGGTATAAAGATGGCCGTCTGAAGGAGTGGAAACTCATTATCAGGACAAGAAACATCGACGGTCATCCTTCATGCGTGATCGCCGGTTGTTATGCATCACCGGTTGTGATAGAACCGCCAAAATAAGTCAGACTCAGATGAGTGATTGGAATTTTGTTAGGGGCAGTTTCCCCAAATACCTAATACTATTCACCGGTGACTATCGACTTACTCTACAACTTTTTGTGGGTGAACGTTTTTGCGTTGGGGCCGGAGTAGTCGGCGACGGTTTGGCCGGCGCCGAGAAGTTTCCATTTGTAGATGAGCAGGCCCTCGAGGCCGACGGGACCGCGGGCGTGGATTTTGTTGGTGCTGATGCCGACTTCGGCGCCGAGCCCGTAACGGAAGCCGTCACTGAAGCGCGTACTGCAATTCCAAAAGACATTGCCCGAATCGACGAGGGCAATAAACTGCTCTGCCTTATCTTTGTCCGCAGTCACGATTGCGTCGGTATGGCCCGAGCCGTAGCGGTTGATATGCTGAATGGCTTCTTCCATGCCATCTACGATTTTTATCGAAAGGATATAGTCCAGGTATTCGGTTGCCCAGTCTTCTTCTGTCGCTGGTTTAACGTCGATGATTGAGACGGTTCGTTCGCAGCCGCGGAGTTCGACATTTTTTTCCTCCAGGGCGGTCTTCACTTTTGGGAGAAAAGATTCGGCAATCCCGCTATCGACCAAGAGGGTCTCAGCAGCGTTGCAGACCGCGACGTACTGGCACTTGGAATCTACCGTAATATCCACGGCCATATTTACATCGGCGTCGCCATCCACGTAAGCGTGGCAAATACCGTCGGCGTGTCCCAGAACGGGGATGTTGGTGTTGTTCATGATGTAGCGGACGAATTCATTGGAGCCGCGGGGGATAATCAGATCGATATGTTCATCCTGGGCGAGCATCTCGGCGACATCCTGACGGGTTTGGAGCAGTTGAATCCATCCTTGTGGCAGACCGGCTTTTTCGCTCGCTTCGGCGATCACCTCGGCCAGGATTTTATTTGTCTGGGCCGCTTCGCTGCCGCCTTTTAATAGTACGGCGTTGCCGCTTTTGAGACAGAGGGTTGAGATTTGCACGAGGGCGTCCGGGCGGGACTCGAAAACGACACCGATCACGCCGATGGGGCAACTAACCTTGTACAGTTCCAAGCCGGCGTCAAGCTCGATGGCCGAAAGCGTTTGCCCCACGGGATCGTCAAGGGTTATAAGACTTTCGATCCCCGCAATCACTTGCGCGATTTTGCCCTCATCGAACTTCAGACGTTTTAACAAAGGCATCGCCAGGTGCTCTTTCTCGGCGGCGGATAAATCCTGTTGATTCGCCGAGATGATGTCATCGCTGCGCTGTCTTATGGCGTTTGCAATCTCATTGAGGGCACGATTCTTACTATCGGTCGTAACGGCGGCCAGTCGAATCGAAGCCGACTTGGCAATTTGTGCTATTTCGGATATATTCATTTTACTCGACCAAAAGTTGTTGACGATATGTCAATTCAATAGTAAATAGTAAGTAATAAATAGTCAATGGCAAATGCGGGTGTAGCATAGTGGCTAATGCACCGGCCTTCCAAGCCGGCTACGTGGGTTCGATTCCCATCACCCGCTTTATTCCTCATCCGGCTCGTCCTCTTCGTCATCTACCGTCAGCGAGCCTTTTTCCACGAGCGTGGCGCAGGTCACGCAATATCGGGCCCAGGGGATGGCCTCGATACGCGCTTTGGGTATCGATTCGCCCTTGCCTTCGCAAATGCCGTAGGTGCCGTTCTCGATACGGTCGAGCGCCTCGTTGATCTCGGCAAGGATCTTTCGCTCGCTGCTCAACAGCCCGATGGTATTCTCGATTTCATAACTGTCCGATCCCATATCGGCCATATGGATCGGCAAATTGGAGAGATCGCTTCTTTCTCGTCGTAGCGTTTCGGCTTCCATGCTCGTGACGCTGCCGAGGATCTCGTTGCGCTTCTCGATGAGCATGGCCCTGAACTTTTTTATCTCCGCCGAGGTTAGTTTCTTTTTGTTTGCTTTCTTTTTTGCCATATCGGTCCTATCACTGTGGTACAACCGGGTTTTCACTATTTTCTCAATCGTCCTGATATATGAGGCTGACTACTTAGCCAAAACCGGACAAATGGTCAACAAAAAAATTTGACTTTCAACGAGAAGATATTATTTAATGGCGCTCAGTGAAATCGACCATGAGAAAAGAAACCGTGAAAAAGGAGCGTCGAAATGGAAAACCTGGTTCCCACGAAAGTCTTTCTGACCAAAGGCGTCGGCCGGCATAAATACCAACTCAAATCGTTCGAGGAGGCGCTCCGTAAAGCCGGCGTCGCCCAGCAAAACCTGGTGCAGGTGTCGTCGATTGTACCGCCGAAATGTAAGATTATCAGCCGGGAAAACGGGTTGAAAAGCCTCTTCCCGGGCCAAATCTCCTATTGCGTCATGGCCCGGGCCGATACGAACGAACACGGCAGGCTCGTCGCTTCGTCGATCGGGGTGGCGGTCCCCAAAGACAAGAACAAATGGGGATATTTAAGCGAAGTCCATGGCCACGGCATGAACAGCCAGCAGGCGGGCGATATGGCCGAAGACCTGGCCGCGGGGATGTTGGGAACGACCCTGGGCATGGAAATCGATCCGGACAAGGCCTGGTCCGAAAAAGAACAGGCGTATAAATCCAGCGGCTTGTTCATTCGAACGACCAATATCACCCAGACCGCCAAAGGTCAGGAGGGCCTGTGGACCACCACGGTTGCGATGGCTATGTTCCTTTTTGATTAGGCCTTTTCATTGGACACGATGGCACATGAAGGAAACGATTAATTACGGTAACCTGCCTCCTGAGTATTCCGATGCGGACACGGCCGGGATTGCGATGATTCCCGTCGCTTATGATGGAACGAGCACCTGGATGAAGGGCGCCGATAAAGGGCCCGGCGCGATCATCGAAGCCTCCGCCAATATGGAGTTATACGATATTGAGACCGATTCCGAGGTTTACAAAAAGGGGATTTACACCGAAAAGGCCATCGGGGGAGACCTTTCCGCCAGAGAGATGACGGAGGCCGTTCAACGAACCGTCCGGGATTATCTCGAAGCGGACCGCTTTACGGTCGTTATGGGTGGCGAGCATTCCGTGAGTATCGGTTCGGTGAAAGCGCATGCCGATCATTTTCGGAATCTGAGCGTTCTGCAATTGGACGCCCACGCCGATTTAAGAGCCGAATACAACGGCTCAAAATACAACCACGCCTGCGTGATGGCCAGAGTCCGGGAAATGTGCCCCATCGTCCAGGTCGGCATCAGGAGTATGGATTCATCGGAGAAGGAACGTATGAATCCATCGAGCGTATTTTTTGCCGAACACCTGCTGACGAACACAGCCTGGATCGAAAAGGTCGTCTCCACTCTCACGGACAACGTGTATGTGACGATAGACCTGGATGTTTTCGACCCGGCGATCATGCCATCCACCGGCACCCCGGAGCCGGGAGGATTGGGGTGGTACGATGTGTTAAAGTTATTGAGAGCTGTATCCGATAATAAGAGCATCGTGGGCTTCGATGTCGTCGAGCTTTGCCCGGACGACCGAAACAAGGCCCCGGATTTTCTCGCGGCAAAGCTCATTTATAAAGTGCTGAGCTACGTATATGGAGACCGAAATGGATAAGGGCGATCTGCTCAAAGACGTGGTCAAGCATATCGACATCACCTCTTTCGATGCGAGGGGAATCGTCCGGGCCATGAAAGACATGTCCTTCACGGCCAGAGACACCGCCGCCGCCGCCGATACCCTGAACCGGATGATCGAGGACGAGCACTGCACGATCATGCTGTGCCTCGCCGGCAGCACGAGCGCCGGCGGCTGCATGCAGGTCTATGTCGATATGGTCAAGTACAACATGGTCGATGCGATCGTCGCGACCGGCGCTACCATCGTCGATATGGATTTTTTCGAGGCCCTCGGATTCAAGCATTATAAAGGCAGTCCGTTCGTCGATGATAAAAAGCTCAGGGAATTGTATATCGACCGGATCTACGATACCTTCATCGATGAACAGCAACTCCAGGTCTGCGACAATACGATCAAGACCATCGCCGACGCGCTCGATCCCCGGCCGTACTCATCCAGAGAATTCATCCGGGAGATGGGCAGGTATCTCACGCAAAATGCAAAGAAGCCCAATTCCCTGGTCCAAACCGCCTATGAAAACGATGTCCCGATATTCTGCCCGGCGTTCTCGGATTCCAGTGCGGGCTTCGGGCTTGTCGCCCACCAGGTCGAAAACGAAGACCGCCACGTTTCCATCGATTCGGTCAAGGACTTCAGGGAACTGACCCGGATTAAGATCGAATCCCCGGTCTCGGGCTTGTTTATGATCGGCGGCGGCGTGCCCAAGAATTTTGCCCAGGACACCGTGGTTTGCGCCGAAGTGCTTGGCAAAGAGACTGAGATGCACAAATACGCGGTACAGATCACCGTGGCCGACGTGCGGGACGGGGCGTGCTCCAGCTCGACGCTGAAAGAAGCCTCCTCGTGGGGCAAGGTCGATACGGTGTACGAACAAATGGTGTATGCGGAGGCCACGAGCGTCCTGCCTTTGATCGTCAGCGACGTGTATCATCGACGCCGCTGGGAACAAAGAGCCGGGAGAAAGTGGAGTACGATCTTTAAATAGAGCCGCAACAGGAGATTGAGGAGTACGAAAATGGCAAAAGTACGACGAACCGTTGGATTCCTGCTTGTGTTGGCGTGTGTCTTTATCGCGGGCTGCAAGGACGAGGAAAGAGAGCGGGCCCTCGCGGAAGCCGAAGCGTCCAGAACGGAACTGGCCAGGGTGAAAACCGCACTGAACCGGGCGAATCGAGAGTTGACGGACCTGAAAGAGGAATTAGCCGCGGTGAAGGAGACCCGCAACGAGCTGCAAGCCCAGGTCGATCAGATTATCAAGCAGCACGGCAGTGTTGTGGCCGCGGCGGGAAACGCCGAAGAAAGAATCAGGCAGTTAACCGCTCAATCGAGCGACCAGGCCAAGAGCGTCAGTACCCTCCAGAGCGAGCTGGCCCGATACAAAACCCTCTCGGAGACCCAACAGGCCACCATCGATGAGCTCCAGAATACCATCGCGCAATTGCAGGGGGACGCGGGTGAAGAGCTGGACATAATGGCAGAAGACCCGAACAGCATAGCTCCTTAAGGGCGAATCGATCATGTGGACGTTCGAGAAATGCGCGGTAATTGTCGCCCACCCGGACGACGAGACGCTTTGGGCCGGGGGCACGATGCTCATGCACCCCGAAGCCAGGTGGACGGTTGTAACCCTCTGCCGGGCAGGCGATTCCGACCGCGCGGCTAAATTCTATAAGGCACTCGAAACCCTGGGCGCCAAAGGCTTTATGGGCGATATGGACGACAGCCCGGACCAGACGCCGCTGCCGGCCCGCGAGGTCCAGCATACCCTTGTCGAACTGGTCCCGCCCGGCACCTACGACCTCGTCATAACGCACGGTCTCTGGGGCGAATATACCCGGCACCTGCGCCACGAGGAAACGGGCAAAGCCGTCCTGGCCCTCTGGAACGCCGGCAGAATCGCGGCCAAAGAAGTCTGGCGATTCGCCTACGAGGACGACAACCGAAAACACCTCCCCCGCGCCGTCGCGGACGCCGATATGCGCATCCGGCTGCCGGACGGGATCTGCCAACAGAAATACGACATCATCACCCAAATTTATGGCTTCGCACCCGACAGTTTCGAGGCCAAAACAACCCCGCACGACGAAGCCTTCTGGTCGTTCAAAAAACGATAATCAGGGCATTTTTACATATCTCCTTTCAGTAGCAGCTCTTACAGTATCCAGGCTCGAATCCAATTGGCTTTGTTTTTACAAACTCGTTTTCGCAATACGCATCACGCAATACAAAATAAATTGGCTTTGTTTTGTCGTTTTCGTGGCGAGGGCGTCCCGCCCTTGTGTGTCGCGGGCGTCTCGCTTGCGAGGGGGGGATAGATTGCAGACTCATCCAAAAGGAGTAATTTGGGTTTGTTTTGCATAATTACCTTCGCAAAATCGTGTATGTTTCGGATTTAGAATTTAGTGCTTAGGATTTCCGGCCATCGGCCGGCATTGGCTTTGTTTTGCACATTCGTTTTCGCAATACGCATCACGCAATACGAATTGGCTTCGTTTTGCAAAATGGAACCGCGAATTCGCGTGAATAAACACCAATATTTGTCTCTTTCCGACGCGGATTTGTGCTGTTTTGTGCATTTTTGTAAATTTTTGTGAACTTTTGAGCATTTTTCGATTCA
>CAYZAT010000182.1:0-9118 GCA_964476475.1 uncultured Pirellulales bacterium | reverse complement strand
CTTCTTCAGATCCCTGAGAATCGTCCCGGCGTAACGATTCAGATCGTTGTCATAAGACATGTAATAGATAAAGACCCACTCATACGTGCTTTCTCTCAATAAGACAATACCTGCCCCTACAAAAAGGATGAAGACCATTATTAACAATAGTCTAAGATGATTTCTTCGGTATCGCATATCGCGTCTCTCTTGATACCCTTACCGTTTGGGAATCCGTATCATAGCATCTATATGGCACAAAATCACGCTCTTCTCGCGTTTTGTTTCTTGAGATAAACCCGGCAAGGCGATTATACTAACGTCATGAAAAATTCAGAGAACAATCAGCCTCGTATTATCGGCGTTATCCCGGCTCGGTATGGCTCCTCTCGCTTCGAAGGCAAAGTGCTGGTGGATATCGCCGGGAAATCCATGATTCAACGGGTGTACGAGCGCGCCCGGCAATCGAAAACACTGGATGAGCTTCTCGTGGCCGTTGATGATCCGCGAGTGCAATCGTGTGTGGAGGCATTCGGCGGCAAAGCCATTCTCACCGGCGCAGACCATCAATCGGGAACGGACCGAATCGCTGAAGTCGTCGAGCCAAGGCCGGTGGACATCGTCGTGAATATCCAGGGCGATCAGCCGCTGCTCGATCCGAACATGATCGATGAAGCGGTCCAGCCGATGATCGACAATCCTGAAATTCAGATGTCCACGTTAAAAAGGGAAATAGATAAGGACGAATTCGACGATCCCGGCGTGGTGAAAGTCGTGGTGGATGAGAATGATTTCGCGCTTTATTTCTCACGGTCGCTCATCCCCTATCCGCGATACGATGAGAACCTTCACGTTTACGAGCACGTCGGATTGTACGTTTATCGTAAGGATTTTCTCCTGAAGATATCGAAGATGCCGCAGGGATATCTGGAGAAGCTGGAATCGCTGGAGCAGCTTCGCGTCATGGAGAAGGGGTATAAAATCCTGGTCGTCGAGACGAAAACGAACCGAACGGCGGGTATCAGCGTCGATACGCCCGAGGATCTCAAGAAGGTGGAAAAAGTCATGAAAGGCCAAGGCAATGGTCATTAACAAAAAACCGATTGAACAACTCTACGAAGATCTGCCGGCTGATACCAAGGAAATGCTGGATCGCGCTATCGGAAGCATCGTCTCGGCCAAGAAGGCCGGCGGCAAGGTGGTCGTCGTGACCGGCAGCGGGCCCAACCTCCACGAAGGCGTGACAACGCTCATTGCCGAGTTGATTCACAAAGGCGTCATCGACGGGGTGACGACCAGTTCGGCAGTCATCGCCCATGAAATGGCCGGGTCGCTTGAAGAAGTTAAAAGAGTGGATGGCCTAAAATTAGGATTTACGGAGAAAATACTTCCTCGCGGTAATATCTTCGAGGCGACGTTGATGTCACCCGATTTTCTGGAAGAACTCAAAAAGGAAATGCTGATCGATACGGCATTGCTCGAAAAAGTGCTCTCGCTCGACGGAAGCATTATCATCAAAGCGGCCGGGAATATGGCCTATCCTTTGGGATTGCGTACGGAGAATTTGGCGAAGGAGATTTTGTTCATTGCGAAAAGCAAGGGGTTCTCTTTCGAGCAGGTCGCCGGGGCGGGGGCCGATCCTCACACGATGCTCGGCGCCGCTTACGCTAAAGGCATCCCGATTCTGGTCACGATACCGCAGTTAGTTGGTGGCGGAATGGTCGGACTGGCTATCGGGGATTCCATTTCCCTTACAGAAAGGGCGACGAAAGTCGCCCGGATGATCCAATCGGCTGACGTCATTATTGAATCCGCCGTAGCCCTGACCCAGGAAATTCACGATGGCCCATTCGAGACTTACACCGGACACGGCCTCTGGTCCCAATGGGAAGGTTATGACACGTATAGCCTCAAAGACAAAACGTTGATCCGCATCGATCTCGATCCGGCTTTGAAAAAAGCGTGGGAATTTGAAAAACAGTCGAGCCAGGTGCAAGACGCGATCGACAAAGGATTACCCAAAACCAAACTGATGTCGATTCCTTTCCGAATGGAAATGTCCGGCTTCGCCCGGCTGGAAAAGAGCATCCCGGTCGTGGCCGATTTAGGTGTCGTCTGGCCCATGATGGCGCTTCGCCTGGAAAAGGAGCTTGGACTATCTCTCGATTTCATCTCCTACCCGCAACAAAGCTCGGAAGGACAAGCTATGCGGAAATGGATCGTCGAAAACGTTTCGCCCATCGTGAAGAAGAAATTGTTTCAATAGAATTGAATGAAGAATTCCAACATGATCAGAAAACGCCTTTTACACTTAATTCTCATCCCGGTCCTACTGCAGATGTTAGGGGGCTGTTCTCACGCGAAAGAAAACTCTCCCGGCGTTGTGCTGAGCGAATTTATATTTGAAGAAGCTCCCTTCGCCCAGTGTCACGCCTCGACGATCGCCGAGACAAAGCACGGCCTGGTTGCGGCGTGGTTCGGCGGGACTCGAGAAAGCGAGCCGGACGTGGGCATTTGGCTGTCTCGCCGCGGATCGAGCGGATGGTCGCCCGTGGAGAAGGTGGCCGACGGTTCGGAACTCTCGGGCAGAAAAGTAGCGTGCTGGAATCCGGTCTTGTTCCAGCCAAAATCGGGTCCGCTCATGTTGTTCTATAAAGTCGGCGACGACGAGCCGGAATGGTGGGGCGAATACAAAACCTCCGGTGACAGCGGCAAAACGTGGTCGAAACCCGTTCGGTTGCCTGATGGATTCCTGGGCCCGATCAAGAACAAGCCCATTCAACTGCCGGACGGTTCGATTCTGAGTCCGTCGAGCATTGAGTACTACAGGAAGAACCGGGAGGTGTGGCAGGTGCATCTCGAACGGTCCGAGGATATGGGACAGACCTGGGAAAAAATCGGTCCGCTCAACGAGGGTAAGAAGATTAATGCCATTCAACCCTCGATCCTGATTTATCCCGATGGCATGATGCAGATTCTCTGCCGGACGGAACGCGCAGGCCGCATTTGTCAGGCGTGGTCCCACAATATGGGTCAGACATGGAGCGAAATGAGTCTTACGACATTGCCCAATCCCGACGCCGGGACCGACGCCGTCATGCTCAACGATGGAAAGGCCTTGCTGGTGTACAATCATAGTACGTCAAATCGCGAGTTCCTGAACGTGGCGGTATCCAAAGACGGGAAGAAATGGTACGCAGCGCTTGTGCTCGAAAACCAGCAGGGAGAGTATTCTTATCCCGCAGTGATTCAGACATCCGATGGATTGGTCCACGTCAGCTATACCTGGAAACGAAGGCGAATCAAACACGTTGTCCTCGATCCCACGAAATTCAAATTGAAGGAAATCCACAACGGAAAGTGGCCAAAGTGACAAGATCTCACCGGTGGTTTCCCAGGTAACGGATGACAAATGGATAGGATTCTGGTAGCATGGAGGTGAGTGGTTATTGAGCTATTATCCGTCGTAACGAGCTGAATCAAACGTGTTAACAGAGTAGAAAGCGAATGAAGATGGCATTGAATTCGAGTCTTTTACCAAAACCGCTACGAGGTATCATTCCGCCCATGATTACGCCGTTGCTGGATCGCGAGACGCTGGATGTGGCCGGCCTGGAACGGCTGATCGAGCACATCCTGGACGGCGGCGTACACGGTCTGTTTATCTTGGGGACAACCGGCGAAGCACCCAGTCTGAGCTATCGCGTGCGCCACGAGTTAATCGATCGTGCCTGTAAACAAGTGAACGGGCGCGTGCCCGTACTGGTCGGCATTACCGATACCTGCTTTACGGAGTCGATCCACATTGCTAACAAAGCCAAAGAGGCCGGCGCCCAGGCGGTCGTACTGGCGCCGCCTTATTATTTCCCGGCCGGGCAGGCGGAATTGCTGGAGTACATCGAGCATTTGATGCCGGAATTGCCGCTGCCCTTATTCCTCTACAACATGCCAAGCCTCACCAAGGCGGTTTTTGAACCGCAGACCGTTCGCGCGGCAGCCGACATTGACGGCATCGCGGGTTTAAAAGACAGTTCCGGCGATATGGTTTATTTCCACCAGCTCCAGGTCTTATTAAAAGATCATCCGGATTTTGCGCTTCTGATCGGCCGGGAGGAGCTTTTGGCCGAGACCGTTCTATTGGGTGGGCACGGCGGCGTAAGCGGTGGAGCAAATTTTTATCCGACGCTTTACGTCGATCTTTACAACGCAGCCTGTGCGCGCGATTTGTCAACCGTCGAAGCGCTGCATGAAAAGGTCATGCAAATTAGCAATGCGATTTACCAGGTCGGGCGCTATGGGTCGAGCTATCTCAAGGGGCTCAAGTGTACGCTGTCGTGTCTGGGCATTTGTAGCGACTTCCTGGCTGAGCCGTTCCACCGTTTCCGAAGCACGGAGCGCGACGTGATACGCAGGCGTCTGGAAGAGCTTGGGATTGTGGAAAAACAATAAGAAGGATTTTCAATAAGGTCAACGCCTATGTTAGGAAGTTTCGGAGTCATCGACATCGTCATCCTGGGGCTCTACGGCTGCATCTTGATCGGGATGGGGCTTTATTATAAACGCAAGTGCAACACCGCCGATGAATTCATGGTGGCGGGCCGGTCGATCCCCGCCTGGGCGGCGGGCCTGGCGGTGATGAGCACTTATACGAGCAGCATTTCGTATATCGCCACGCCGGGCAAGGCATACTCAAGTAATTGGCATACGTTCATCTTTTCCCTGTGCATCATTCCCGTCGCCTGGTTCGTGTGCGAATACGTCGTGCCCTATTATCGGAAAACAAAGCTCATCTCGGTCTATGAGTTTCTCGAAGACAGACTCGGTTCCTGGGCCCGGATTTACGGTGCATTTTCTTTCGTACTCTTTATGATCGGTCGTATCGCGGTCATTCTCTATCTGGCCAGTCTTTTGTTGAATACCTTTGTCCCCTGGGGAATTGTCCCCGTCATCATTGTCCTCGGCGTCATTACGATCGCCTACACCTTCCTCGGTGGCATGGAAGCCGTGATCTGGACGGATGTGATGCAATCCGCTGTGATGATCGTCGGCATCATCTTTTGCGCGGTCATGCTAACCCGGGATGTTTTCGCTCAACCCGAATATTTGATCCAGGCCGCGTTTGACGCCGACAAATTCAGCCTGGGCAGCACAAAATTCAGTTTCGCTTCACAACAACATGTTTTCAACCGGTCCATCTGGGTTATGATTATCTTCGGCGTTACGGAGAATTTGAGGTCTCTGATGGCCGATCAGAACTGCGTCCAGAAGTATTCCTCCGCCGCCAACGAACGGCAGGCCAAAAGATCGATCTGGATCGGAATGCTGATCTATATTCCTTTGACCGCCATCTTCCTCTATATCGGAACGGCGCTGTTCGCTTACTACTCGCCGGGCGGCCATCCGCTCGGTGAAAGCATTACGAAAGGCGACGATGTTTTCCCGTTCTTCATTGCCACGCAACTGCCGGTCGGACTCAGAGGTCTGGTCGTCGCGGCGATCTTAGCGGCGGCGATGAGTACGGTCGATTCCAACTTGAACTGCTCGGCCACCGTATTACTGCTGGACTTTTATAAACGCTATTTCAATCCGAACATCGGCGAACGCGGGAGCATCGTGTTCCTCAGAACAACGACCATCGTCTGGGGGGTACTCGGAACCGGCTTCGCCATCCTGATGATACAAGCGCGAAACATTCTCGACGTCTGGTGGCAAATCTCCGGTATTTTCGGCGGGGGCGTTCTGGGTGTCTTTATTCTGGGGATGCTTCGGATCCGGCTACGTCTGTGGCAAGGGCTCGTGTCGATCGGGATCAGTGTCGGCGTGATCTCCTGGGCGACGTTTGTGCGCGAACCTTTCCTTACGAAGCTCAACGTGCAGATCCCCGATTCGTGGAGCTGGATTGTCTGCAACATGGACGTGGTGGCTATCGGTGCGGCCGGGACGGCGGCGATGATGATCGTGGCGTGCCTGTTCGGCTTGCTCAATCGAAACAAAAATATCTCAGCCTGAGAAATCCGAAGGAGTGCCTAATGCTTCTCAATAAACCGCAATGGTGGGGCAAGCCCCACCCTACCATTCTCGCCGCCGCTCTGGTTCTATTCGCCTACATGGACGTCTCGGCATCCGGCAAGACGTTAATCGAATGGGATTTCAGCAAAGGAGTGCATGGTTGGACAGCAAACAATAAAGTCGAGGCCCTTTCGTTTTCTTCCGAGGGACTGACCGTCAAGTGCACGGGCGACGATCCCTGGATCGAAGGGCCGACGGTGGACCTGCCCGGCGAACCGATGACCCGCGTTAAAGTACGAATGAAATCGAACGCGGATGCGTCGGCGGAACTCTTTTATGGCAGAGTATTCCGGGCGGGAGATTCCGTTCGATTCACCGTCCGAAACGACGGACAATGGCATGATTACTCCCTTGTCATCCGTGACACGCTCGGTCCCGGCACGCGTTTCCGCCTCGATCCCTGTGTGGGGCCGGGTGACGTTATCGTCTCATCGATCATGGTGGAAACCATCCGCCGAATAGCCGTTCCCTCTATGGAAAAGCCGGGGAAGCTGGACAAAGCCTCGGGTAGTGAAGTTACAATGAAGTCGGGAAATCTAAAATTCGAGCATTACGGCAACCGGTGGGGTAATTTCGCATTGACAGTTAATGATGTGGAAATGGCCGCTGGATATGGCGGTGAGTTGATTGGTTTTCTCCTTGATGATCAACCTGAATGGCTTCATATGGACAACGCCACAGTTACCTTCAGTAAGCCATCCGGGCGCAACGGATTTGTGAGTAAAGCGATCATCAAAGACCGCCAAGGCGCCAAATGGCAGATCCGCAAAATCGTCAGACCGTCCAGGCAACCTGGAGCACTTGTCGTGACAACGGAACTGAAAGTGAACAGGGACAGGGACATCGTGCACATTCCCTGGTTCACGATCTTCCCCGGGCTCGGAACCTTCGGCGAAGGAAAAAACCAGGGTGTATTTGCCGGACTGGAATATCTTTGCGACGAGCCCAGCAGCAGCACGGCGGATATTGACACGTCGGACCACGTTCGCCGGGTGCCCGATCCGATCAAGATCACGTTTCCACTGATGGCGATTGCGCATGGCGGCCGCTATATCGGCGTCATCTGGGAGCCGTCCGAGATGGTCGCGGCGACGTTCGATTCTCCCGACACAATTTACCATTCCGGGGCACACGTCATGGCCCTGTCGGGACCGGGGATCGGTGAACACCGCTTTGAGAACGATCCTGTCGCTCATTCACCCGTACTGCTCGAAGCGAACAAACCGCTGAGAATGACCGTTCAAATCATCGGCGGCAAGGGCCAAACGATCATCCCCGCGATCAAACAGTACGTCGCCCTGAAAGGATTGCCGGCCGTGCCGGAATTTGAAGGAGGCTTCGACAATGCCGTCGATCTACTGAGCCGCGGCTGGCTGGATTCCCAAATCAACGAAGAGGGTCTTATTCGCCATGCGGTCTGGGGCAAGAATTTTCCCGCCGGGCCGGCCGCGGACGCCGCAATGTACATGGACTGGCTTGCTAACCAAACCGATAATGGAAATCTCCACGAGAGACTGATAAAAGGTAAAGACCGGATTCTGGCCAAAATCCCGCCGGGCCGGCCTTTTTCAAGCAGCGTCTCACACGCGCATTTGCCCACGGCTCCGCTTATTTTCGGGCGCACGGTTGAATTCGTGCATCAAAGAGTCAGCGCCGCGTCGCGCTTACTCAATAGTTTCGATGAAGATGGCGTCAAATTGTATAAGCCCGGAAAAACGGATTATTCAAGAACGCACTTCGCCAGGCATGCCAACGGTCTTTCCGGCCGCGATATGGTTAGCATTCTGGAGGGCGTTGTCTTGGCGGGAGATAAGGAACTTGCGAATAAAGCGCTTCAGCTACTCGACAAGCAAACCGCCCTTTATGCCGGCACGGTTCCGCGCGGAGCGCAAACCTGGGAAGTGCCGCTTCATACTCCCGACATCCTGGCCTCGGCCCATATGGTCAAGGCTTATACGCTTGGTTACATGATTTCGGGCAACGAGAACTATCTCGAACAGGCCCGGTACTGGGCGTGGACGGGAGTGCCCTTCGTATATATCCATCCACCGACGCCCGGCCGGGTCGGGGCCTATTCGACCATCGCGGTCCTGGGTGCGACCAACTGGAAGGCGCCGTTGTGGCTGGGCCGGCCCGTTCAATGGTGCGGATTGGTTTACGCTTCAGCCCTGCACCTACTGGCCCAATACGATCCGGACGGACCCTGGGAACACATCGCCAAAGGCATCACGGCGACCGGCCTTCACATGTCCTGGCCTTTGAGCGACCGTGAGCGGCACGGATTATTGCCCGACTTCTTCGATTTGATAGCTCAAATCGCCGACGGCCCCGCGATTAATCCCGGAACGGTCCAGGCCCACCTGCCGGAACTTTATGACAAAGGGAAATTATACGATGTGAAAAAGCTTCCCAAACGTGGCTGTTTTGTTCATGCGCCCTGTTTGATAAGCAACATCCGAGTGGACGAAGATTGCATTACACTCACCGTAGAGGGTTGGGGCAACAAGAGATACAGGGTTGTGTTTTCGGGAGTTGGAAAAGAACCCAAAGAAATCCGTACTGGAAAAGCTAAGCTTAATCCCGATGAGATACAGTATTATCGTGAACGCAAGCTTCTGATCCTCACCCTCCAGGGAAAATCGGACATCCTGATCCGATAGAAAGCACACATGCTCAACCTGCGGATCTCAACTGCGCATCCGTTCCAGATTCGAGAGATTCAGATGAAAAACCTTTTCTGACACCCTCGAAGGTGACATCGCTGACGTCTTCAAAATACATCTCATTGAATGAAAGGCACTCGTACGTTCTTAGGCAAGAACTTCGTAAAGAAAGCCCGACGCGGTGGTTGGGCGGCCCGTGGTTGATAAGGAGCTCAAACTCGGCATCCGACTGGATGGATTGAGAGTCTTGTCCAACTGTAACGACGGGGACGTCGACGGCGGAATAATTCAATCCGAAAACGATTGTGAGAACAAGTCTGGTAAGTAGAAACTTCTTCATCTCCCCCTCCTGCAAATCTTTAAACTTTCCGCTCACTTTGGATATTTATTCTATCACATTAACAGAT
>CAYZAT010000181.1:0-9166 GCA_964476475.1 uncultured Pirellulales bacterium | reverse complement strand
ATGATCGCGGGCAAAAGGCTGCCTCAATATGGATACTTCGCAAAGAACGGCCCCATCGAATCCAGCATCGAAAAGATTGAGGGCGTTCTCGTCGAACAATCGCGAAATTTGTCCGGCGGTTATGTCAATGCCCGTGACGTAAGCCGGGATAAATCGATTGATTTCGGCCCGGTGATAACCGACGGCGCTTTTCGTTACGAACGAAAGAAAGACCGGAACATTGTAACACCGCTGCCGGACGCGGACGCGTTCACTATCCAAATGTCCGTTGGAAGCGGAAAAGTGAAATCCGTCACGGCGGTCAATATCGATGGCGGAAAAGCCCGGAAAGTGGAGTACGAGAACAGTGGACATCTCGTAAAATTCAGGACATATCGAGGGGAATTCGCATACCATGTGCAGTTAACAGAAAGGTAAACTCATGAGCAAAAAGTGCGTCTTAATATTAGCGACAGTGGTGATGTTCAGTTTTCCGGCGGCGACGACCCATGTCTATGGAGCCGAGCCGGGAAAGACGCTCGTTCGATTCGGCGAACGCTTTGACGTCGGCTCCGTGATAACCAGCGATGCGAAGGTGAGGCGATCCGGAGAGACGTTGCGGATCGAGACGGGACATGAGAAGTCGTGGCCGGGCATTACGATCAAGGCGCCGAAAGGAAAATGGGACCTGTCGAAGTACGAATATGTTTCGATCCCGGTCAAGAACGTCGGCGATAAGTCGGTCACGGTTAACTGCCGCGTGGATAATCCCGGCGCGGACGGAGTGAAAAACTGTGTGACGGACCGTATCACATTAGATGCCGGAAAGGCGGGGACGCTGACGGTACGGATGCTTCCCAGCCGGTGGAAACTCTCCGAATCGTTGGAGTTGATCGGTATGCGGGGATACCCGGTCCATTCGAGTGAAGTCGATCCGTCGAATATTACGCAAATCCTTCTGTTTATGAATAAGCCCCGTGTCGGCTATGCGTTCGAGATCGGGAACATTTGTGCAGGGGGGCAGATCGAGCGCGTCGATGCGAAAACGTTTCTTCCCTTCATCGACGAGTTCGGTCAATATATCCATAGAGACTGGCCGGGAAAGACGCATTCCCGGAAGGAGCTTGTCTTACAAATTGATGTTGAGCGGAAAGAGCTTGCCGCACGTCCCGGTCCGCCGGATCGGAATCAATACGGCGGCTGGACCGCCGGGCCGAAACTCGAAGCCACCGGTTTTTTCCGGGTCCGGAAATACCAGGGTAAGTGGTGGCTTGTCGATCCGGAAGGGCGATTGTTCTGGTCGCACGGCATCGACTGCGTTCGCGAGAACAACGATACGCCCATCAGCGATCGCGAGCATTATTGGAAATGGCTGCCGAAGGAAGGGTCGGACTTCGCGGCGTTCTATGGCCGGGGCGGTTGGGCGCCGCACGGCTATTACAAGGACCATTCACCGTATCGCACGTACGATTTCAGCCGGGCCAATTTTCTGCGGAAGTACGGCGAGAATTGGCGCGATCAATTCGCCGATAGTACGCATCGCCGCCTGCGAAGCTGGGGGATGAATACCATCGCCAACTGGTCGCAACAGAGTATCTACCTGATGCGGAAGACACCTTATGTCGGGACCATCTCATTTTCGGCACGCCGGCTCGAAGGCAGCACCGGCTACTGGGGAAAATTTTACGACGTGTTCGATCCGAGCTTTCGGGAGAATATGCGAAAGACGACGGTGGGATTTGTGGATAGAGGCGCCAACGATCCGTGGTGTCTCGGCTTCTTCGTTCATAACGAATTAGCCTGGGGCGACGAAGTTTCGCTGGCGTTGGCGGCCCTGAAAAGTCCGGCCGACCAACCGGCTAAAAAGGTTTTCGTTGCAGATTTAAAGAAGAAGTACGGCGACATCGACCGCCTCAACAAAGTGTGGGGCACGACGTATGCGTCTTGGGACGCTCTTCGCACGAGCACGGACGAGCCGGATAAAAAGAAAGCGTGGAATGACCTGACGGCGTTCTATACGAAGACGGCGGAGACCTACTTCAAAACCATCCGTGAGGAATTCAAAAAAGTGGCTCCGAACCAGCTTTATATGGGGTGCCGCTTCGCCTGGGTGAACAACCGCGCAGCGCGGGCGGCGGCGAAGTTCTGCGACGTCGTTTGCTATAACCAGTACAATTATAGCGTTGAAGGGCTTCGCCGGCCCGATGGGATCGACATGCCGATTATCATCGGCGAGTTTCACTTCGGCGCGCTGGATCGCGGGATGTTCCACACCGGGCTGCGAAAAACGGCCGACCAGGAAGACCGCGCCGAGAAGTATCGAAGTTACGTTCAGGGGGCGCTGCGAAATCCGTCTATCGTCGGCACGCATTGGTTCCAGTACAAGGACCAGGCGACGACGGGACGAGGCGACGGGGAGAACTACCAGATTGGCTTTATCGATATCTGCGACAAGCCCTATCCCGAGATCGTCCGGGCGTGCCGCGAGGTCGGATACAAGATGTATGAGTACCGATTGAAAACAAAATAATATGCCACCCATTCTGCGAAGGCGGGAATCCAGCGCATAGTGTCTGGACCCCTGCTTTCGCAGGGATGACAGCGTAAGGCCTGGCTTCTTACAGCAGAATCTATTTTCAAAGGAATATTACTATGATGAATCGACGTGAGTATCTAAAAGCGATGGGGTTGGGAGCGGCGGCACTGGCGATGCCGGGATATGTGGGAGCTTCAGGGCGGCGTGCCGGAAAACGCCCACCCAATATAGTGCTAATCGTCTCCGACGACCAGGGTTATAACGATTTGGGTTGCTACGGCAGTACCGAAGTTAAAACGCCTTATCTTGATCAGCTTGCCGGCGGCGGCGCTCGGTTGACGAGTTTCTACGTAACGTGGCCGGCCTGCACGCCGTCGCGGGGCAGCTTGCTCACGGGCCGTTATCCGCAACGGAACGGCACCTACGATATGTTCCGCAACGACAAGGTGGATCAGGACCATCTATATACGCCGGAAGAATATGCGGTCTCCTGGGAGAGGATCGGCGGGATGGATACCCGCGAAGTGCTTATCCCGCGCGCCCTGAAGTCGGCTGGCTATATCAGCGGAATTTTCGGCAAATGGGACCTGGGGATGTTGCACCGCTTTTTGCCTCTCCAGCGAGGTTTCGACGAGTTCTACGGATACACCAATACCGGCATCGACTACTGGACGCACGAGCGCTACGGCGTCCCCTCGATGTGCCGCAATAACGAACCGACCACAGAGGACAAGGGCACGTATGCGACGGAGTTGTTCCGGCGGGAAGCATTACAATTTATCGAAAAGAACAAGGATCGTCCCTTCTTCTGCTACGTTCCCTTCAACGCCCCGCACGGCGCATCCAACCTCAACCGCCCGCGTCCCGGCGTCCAGGCGCCGCTGGACTACATTCGCAAGCACTATGGCGATTATGATCCGAGCAACGCCGATACCCGCCAGGCCAAACGGCTGCGTTATATGGCGGCGGTGACGTATATGGACGAAGCCATCGGCGAGATTCTCGACACGTTGAAACGGCATGACCTGGACGATAATACGATCGTGATCTTCTTTTCCGACAATGGTGGAGGCGGCGGGGCGGACAATAGCCCGCTGCGCGGGGGCAAGAGCCGCATGTTCGAGGGGGGACTGCGCGTGCCGTGCATCGTACGCTGGCCCGGCGTCGTTCCCAAAGGATCGGTTTGCGGCGAATTCTTAACCTCGATGGAAATCTATCCCATGCTCTGCAACGCCGTCGGCGTCAAACCGCCGCGCGGTGTGACGCTGGACGGCTTCGATATGACCGGCGTTCTGACGGGCAAGGAGAAATCGCGTCGGAAGGAGATGTTCTGGAAGCGAAAAGGCGACAAGGCCGCCCGTGTCGGTCGTTTCAAATGGGTCGAATCGGGGCGCGGTTCGGGGCTCTTTGACCTTTCGAGCGACATCGGAGAAGAGCATGATCTCTCAAAAGAAAAGCCGGACGTGCTCGAATCGGTCAAATCGCGGTTTGACGCGTGGCTGAAGGAAATGGCCGACGCCGAGCCGCGCGGACCGTTCAAGAATTTCTAAGCGCGTGTGAGAAGTCGATTTATCGTAGCATGGGCATCTTGCCCATGAGTCACAGGGCCATCTTGGTCCTGCAATTTATCGTTTTCCACGGACGAGGCGCCCGTGGAACTCACGGGCAGGATGCTCGTCCTACTTCTCATACACGCTCTAAGGGAAAGAAGGTCGATGTGGTTGGAAGCATTGAATCCGAACCGAAGTGGAAGAATGATTGTTTGGCCGTTACAATAATGGAATGTGAACGAATCAGTCCAGGTACAATCATTAACTTAAGTGGACAATGAAAAGGAAATGGGACCATGAGAGAATGCAGACATCTCCTTATGCTGACCGTCATCGTGTGTTTGAGTGGATCGGTGGGTATGGCCGCCCCGGAGGGGTGGGAACAGCTTGCCCTGACACCGCCGATGGGATGGAATAGCTGGAATACCTTCCGCCTGGAGATCAATGAAGAACTCGTGCGGGGCATTGCCGATATGTTTGTGGAGCGAGGATTTAAGGATGCCGGCTATGAATATATCGTGATTGACGATGGCTGGCAGATCGACCGCGATGCTGAGGGGAATATTGTCGTCAATAAGAAAAAGTTCCCGTCCGGCATCAAGGCCCTGGCGGATTATATCCACTCCAGGGGCCTCAAGTTCGGGCTCTACTCGGATGCGGGCTATAAGACCTGCGGCGGGTATCCGGGCAGCCGGGGTTATGAGTATCAGGATGCCCGTCAATATGCGGCCTGGGGTGTGGACTATCTGAAATACGACTGGTGCGCTAGCGGCACCCAGAGCGCCCCGGATTCCTATAGACTCATGCGCAACGCCCTGGAAAAAGCGGGCCGGCCCATTGTCTTCAGCATCTGCGAGTGGGGCACGAATAAACCCTGGCTGTGGGGCAACGGCGTCGGGCATTTATGGCGCACCACATTTGACATTCGTCCCACCTGGGACGGCGGCCGAATGGTTTTGTCCAAGGGCGTGCAGGTCGAGAACTTCATCGGCTTTACCAAGATCCTCGATTTGCAGGTGGGCCTGGAGAGCTACGCCGGCCCGGGGCACTGGAATGATCCGGATATGCTGGAAGTGGGCAATGGCGAACTGACTCTGGATGAGAACAAGGCCCATTTCAGTCTGTGGTGCATCCTGGCGGCGCCTCTCATGATGGGCAATGATATCCGTAAGGCCACGCCTGAAATCATGGACATCCTGCTGAACAAAGAAGCCATTGCCGTCAATCAGGATCCCCTGGGCAGGCAGGGGGCCAAAGTCCGCGATTATGGCGACCTGGAAGTCTGGAGTAAACCGCTTCACGATGGGTCGCGGGCCGTGGTGTTGTTCAATCGTAGTGACATCAAAACAAATATGGGCGTCCTCTGGACGGAAATCGGGTATCCGGAGCACCTGACGGCCGGGATTCGGGATCTTTGGCAAAAGAAAGATCTTGGAACCTCCACCGGGGCCTTTGCCGCCGACGTTCCCTCCCATGGTGTGGTGATGCTGAAGATTATGCCGTGACGATGAGAGGCGATCATGTCCTTACTGCGCACCGTCGTAATGAGTTGCTGGCCTTGGAGGCCGGGACCCCGGAGGACCGGGCCCGATTCCCGTCAATGAAGGTGAATTCTCATGAAAAAACGGATCGTTTTTTTCTGCAGCATTGTTGTGGTTAATCTTTCTTACGCTCAAAAGCAGGGAATTATCAATAATGCGGAAAGTCCCCATGTCAAACTCAAGAGCATTAACCTCGGCGATTGTAGGTGGACGTCGGGTTTTTGGGCCGACAAGTTCAAACTGTGTGAAGAGGTGATGGTGCCGCATATGGGCACGCTGCTCAAAGGCGACACGGGCCATGCCTACAACAACTTCAAAATCGCGGCCGGCCTCAAAGAAGGCAAACACAAGGGCATGCATTGGCATGACGGCGATTTTTACAAGTGGATGGAAGCCGCCGTGTATGTTTATGCGATCAACAAGGATTCCAAGATACTTGCGGAATTGGACGAGATGATCGAGGTGATCGGCAAAGCCCAGGAGGACGACGGCTACCTCTCGACGCAGATCACCCTCGACGAAAACAAAGCACGTTGGTCGTATCGACAGTTCCACGAACTCTACAATAGCGGCCACTTGCTGACCAGCGCCTGTATCCACCATCGGATCACCGGCAAAAGCAATTTCCTCGATATTGCCATTAAACATGCAGACTATCTGTACAGAACCTTCAAGCCCCGGCCGAAAGAACTGGCCCGCTTTGGATTCAATCAGACCCAGATCATGGGCTTAGTGGAGCTGTACCGCACGACGAAGAACAGGGAGTATCTCCACCTGGCCGAAATCTTCATCAATATGCGAGGTAAGTCGAAGGTGGAGCCTGATCAGACGACGTGGTACAAGGCGATCGGCGACATGGTTCAGGAAAGGGTTCCATTGCGAAAAGAGACGGAAGCGGTCGGTCATGCCGTGCTGGCGCTTTATTTCTACGCCGGGGCGGCCGATGTTTATGCCGAAACGGGCGAGAAGGCGTTGATGGATGCGTTGGATCGGCTTTGGGAAAACGTGGTCCATAAGAAGATGTATATCACCGGCGCCTGCGGACAGGCCCATCATGGTTCGTCCAGCCGGGTGGACTTTGTCCACGAGGCCTTCATCGACGAATACATGATGCCCAACCTGACGGCCTATAATGAGACCTGCGCGAGCATCTGCAATGCCATGTTCAGCTACCGGATGCTGGGGCTCCACGGAGAATCGAAGTATGCCGACGTCATCGAACGGGTTATGTACAACAGTGCGCTGTCAGGTATCAGTGTGGATGGGACGCTCTATATCTACTCGAATCCCCTGCGGGTGCTCCATGGGGCTCGCGATTACTCAAAACTTGTGAATGAGACGCCGGATCGTCGGCCGTACCTTAAATGTTTTTGCTGTCCGCCGAACCTCGTTCGCACAATAGCAAAATTGTCCGGCTGGGCGTACAGCCTGTCGGAAAACGGCGTTGCGGTGAATCTCTACGGTGGGAACCGGCTGAGCACGCGCCTGTTGGACGGTTCGAGCATCCGACTGACCCAGCAGACTCGGTATCCATGGGAAGGCGCCGTGACGTTAACCATAGAAGCGTGCAAAGACTCGTCCTTTGAAATGTTATTACGCATCCCTGAATGGGCGGAAGGGACCCAAGTCCGGCTGAATGGCAGAGCGGTCGGCATTGAGGCAACGCCGGGGACCTATGTGAGGATTGAGCGGCCTTGGAAGCCGGGTGATGTGATTGCATTGGATATGCCGATGGAAACTAAATTGATGGAAGGCCATCCCCGTATCGAAGAGGTGCGAAACCAGGCGGCGATCAAACGGGGTCCCGTGGTCTATTGCATTGAATCGCCCGATTTGCCTGAGAATACAGGTATCTTAGATGTTTACCTTCCGGCGGATGGCGAATTTGAAGCACGGTATCGACACGATTTCTTGGGCGGATTGACGACGCTAAGCGGAAATGTCTTCCTGCGTTCGGATCAAAGAGAGGGCTTGTACCGGTCGATGACAAAACCGGAGTGGAAAACCGTCAACACGACATTTATTCCTTATTATGCATGGTGCAACAGGGGGCAAAGTGAAATGACGGTGTGGATGCCCATTGTGTGGCAGTAGAGAAAGAGTTATGAAAAGAAGAGATTTTCTTAAGATAGGCTTAGCCGCAGGAATGGCGTCCTTTATCAGTGGCCATCTGTCTATAGCCAAGGATTCCGGCGATGGCCTGAAGAAATCCCGGCCGAATATCCTTTTTATTGCGATTGACGATCTTCGTCCGGAACTCGGCTGTTATGGATCCAAGATAGCGATCACGCCGAATCTTGACCGTTTAGCCCAAAATGGCTTGCTGTTTGAAAGAGCTTACTGTCAGGAGGCCATTTGCGGTCCATCCCGCGCGAGCCTAATGACCGGCGCCCGCCCGGATACGATCAACGTCATCGAAAACAACGCTTATTTTCGCGATCTCAACCCGGACATCGTGACTCTCCCGCAGCATTTTCGTGCCAATGGGTACGAAACGGTTTATATGGGGAAGGTCTTTCACGGGCGGTTCACGGACGACGAGCTTTCATGGAGCAGGAAGCCCGCCAGAGATAAAGTGGGCGTTAAACCCCCAAGGCTTCCCGGTGGATATGCACTTGCTGAAAATCAGGAGACCTTTAAAAAGAACAGGGCGCGGATGATGGCCAAATATGGAGAAAAAGCCAGGGGGGGTTTAGGAAACGGACCCGCCTATGAATGCGCGGATGTCCCGGATCAGGCATACATCGACGGTTTCAACACGGATCTCGCCATCGCTACGATGAACGGTATGCTCGACAAAGGAGACAAATCTTTCTTCCTGGGATTGGGATTTATGAAGCCCCATCTCAATTTCGTTGCGCCCAAACGGTACTGGGACCTGTACGACCCGGCGACGATTCCGTTGGCAACGCAGGACAGCGGGCCTGAAAACGGGGCGGAGATGGGACTTCATGCTTCCTTCGAGTTGCGCGTCCGCTATGGAATTCCCAAGACCGGTCCGATCGGTCCCAAACTCGCCACGACATTGCGCCATGCTTATCTGGCCTGTGTCAGCTATGTGGACGCTCAAATCGGCCGGATGATAACGGCTTTGGAAGACGCCGGCATACGCGACAATACCATCATTATTGTCTGGGGCGATCACGGATGGCATCTTGGCGACATGGGAATCTGGGGCAAAGCGACCAACTACGAAATTGCCACCCGGGTTCCTTTGATCGTCTGGACGCCCGATATGCCAGATGAGAATCGTGGTAACACCACGGATGCGCTGGTTGAGCTTGTCGATATCTATCCGACGTTATGCGATCTGGCGGGGGTGATTCCGCCGAATCATTTGGAGGGACATAGTTTTGCACCTTTGCTCGACGATCCGAAACGGCGCTGGAAATCCGCTGCCTTTAGTCAGTTCCCCACGCCGGCCCTGAGGGAGTGGGCCGCAAATCCCCTTTCGCCCGGCATGCGCGAAACGTACTTCGGCCCGCTGATCGAGGAAGTGGAGACGCGTATCATCGCTCAACAAAAGGACCGTTGGGACCGTGATTTATTTGAAAATCATC
>CAYZAT010000180.1:0-9220 GCA_964476475.1 uncultured Pirellulales bacterium | reverse complement strand
CTTATTTGATTACCGATATTTGTTCCACCCGGATCTGTTGTTTGGATAATGTCAATTCCAACGTTTGCTAAATGGGTTGCCAATAACTCTAGTTGGACTGTTTTCCCACAGCCGTCCGGGCCGTCGAGTACGATGAACTTACCTTTTAATGAATTTAGGATTTTGGTCATTTGGTACTGCTTCAATTAAGAATTCGTGCCTAAGATTTGCGCACAGAATAGCATAACGGATTTGACAAGACAACTCATTTCGTGGCGAGGGCGTCCCGCCCTTGAATTTTGGGCTATGGACTTGATGTCCGTGTTAAAGCATCGTATGTATCCGGCATACGATGACGTGGGCCAATAGAACGCCAGTGGCCGACCCAGCGAAGGGCTTCGCGCGTGTTCAGATCGATTTCCGCCCAGAAGACGCCTTCCTTGCCTTCACTGGACGCCAGAATCCTGCCCATCGGGTCGATAACCAGACTGTTGCCGCTATAGACGGAAGGGATCATATAGACGCCGTTATCGCGTGCCCGGACGCGAAATGTCGATTCGCCATTAACACAGCCGCCTTCGTCGGGCAGGGTATTGCCCCAGGTGGGTGCGAAGATCATCTCCGCCCCTTCCAGGGCGAACAGGGCCGCCGCCTCGGGGAAGAACCAGTCGTAGCATATCTGGATCGCGATCGTGCCGAAATCCGTCTCGAAAACGGGATAGTCATGGCCCGGGCGAACACCCTTTTTCCACTCCTCGCGGGGCAGATGGACCTTGCGATACTTGCCGGCCAGCCGGCCTTTTCGGTCCAGCAGCACGGCCGTATTATACACCACGTCGCCGACCCTCTCATTTAGCCCCGCTACGACCCAGATATGATTTCGCCTGGCCGCCTCGGCCAATATGTTGCTGAACGGTCCCGGAATCGGCCGGGCGCGATCTTCGATCGTCGCCGACGTACCGACCGCCGTGATTACCTCGCCCAGGCACACAATATCCAGACCGAGCTTTCCCGCCGCATCGATCTGATCGCACCAGAGCCTCAGATTTTTCTCCTGAGTACTGTTTCTTGGCCGAAGATACACCGTCCCCACCTTCACCTTCCGCGGCTTCGGCATCGGCGCCTCGCGCATACTGACTTCCTTCCAAATCACCGACCCACCCCGCAGCCACTTAACCTCCAGCGCCAAGCTCGCCCCGTCTGCATCCTCCGGCGCAACAAGTACATCCTCAAACCGCGCCACCTTACCCTCAACAACCGGTCCTCTTACGAGCCTCCCCGCCGGATGCAATAGTTTACCCTCGCCCAACCAACTGACGCGCACCGCCAACGAATGATACGGCATGGAAACATCGCGCAATTCACAAACCGCCTTGATCGCATATGCCTTTGAGCCCTGGATGTTTTTAATTTCCTGAGTGACTCCGCCTACAGCATACGGATCAGATCCATCAACCAGAAGCCCTCCGCCCAAATTTGTTCTCATCCGGCAGGCCGCTTTTTCCCATGCAGGTTTCCATAAAACCCAACCGTTAGGTAGTTTCGTCGCTGCGTCCGCTTGAAACGTCGGATTCAACGCAAGCTCCTTCGTACTGGCACCTAACGCAAAGCGCCCCAGGAAAATAATCGCCACTATGTTGAATAGTAGATGTTTACTCATTTTTATCCCTTCATGTTGTGAACCTCAATGTTTAGGCTCTCTCGATTATAACCCAAAGGGGTGGTTGGGCAATACAAATCCCGATGGACGGCCCTTATGGTCTGTGTTAGAATCCGGCAAAACCAATCGTTAAGATTATCTGGGAGTGACGTGTGAAGACGAAAGGTAAATTGAAAGTTGCGACGTGCCAGTTCCCGGTAGGGCGTTTCGTTAGAAGGAACGCACGGGCGATCTGCGAACTCTTACGCAAGGCGCGCAAGGCGAAGGCTGACATCGTGCACTTTTCCGAATGCGCGCTGAGCGGGTACGTCGGCACGGACTTTCCGAATTTCGAGGGGTACGATTGGGACCTCTTGCGGGAAGAGACCGAGAAGGTAATGGCATTGACTAAGAAGCTGGATCTTTGGGTTGTTCTGGGTAGTACGCACAAGCTGACGGAGCCGAACAAGCCGCATAACAGCCTGTATCTGATTAATCCTTCCGGCAAGATTGTCAATCGCTACGATAAGCGATTCGGGACGCCGGGCGACTTGCGGCGATTGTCGCCGGGGGACCGGTTCGTGAATTTCACGATCAACGGCGTCAAATGTTCGCTGCTGATCTGTTTCGATCTGCGTTTTCCCGAGCTTTACCGCGAATTATATAGGCAAAAGGTCCAGTGCATTTTCCAGTCGTTTTACAATGCCCGCCAATCCGGGCCAAGCGTGCACACGCACATCATGCGCCAGACGATGCAATGCCGGGCGGCGACGAACCGCTTCTGGGTGAGCATGTCCAATTCGAGCGGGTATTATGCCCCGTATCCCTCCTGTTTCATCCGGCCGGACGGTAAAATCCTTCGACAACTCCGGTCCAATCGTTCCGGCCTGATGGTTAACACCGTTGATGTGAACAGGACGTTCTACGACCCGATGGCTGATTTCAGAGACATTGCGATAAGCGGGATTCTCAACAACGGCCGGGCCGTCACCGACGATCCCCGATCGAGCCATACGAAAAGTCTTTAGGTGATATTTAGAAATCAGGGGAGAGTATTCACGCAATATCATCCCTTTGAGTCCGGCGAGTGTTTTCGGACGTAAGTGATTATATCGGCAGATTTCCCAGAAGACAGTAAGGTCGTATCCGGCGTAAGGTTAATGCCTATCGCAACAATGGCGTTTCCGGCGGAGTCGTAGGGAACAAGAAGTCATTGATGCGAGTATAACCACAATAAGGATTCTTTGGATGGGATGGTTTCTGCATGTGTGATCGTATGAAATACCGGAGTCCAGGGGGGGTTTTGCCGGCCGATTCGGGATCAGAAATTCCTTGTACGGGAATGCCTTTTTCACTAAACTATGGGCCGTTTTTTAGCCGAAAGTTACACCGAAAACATGATTTTGGAGTTTAAACAAATGAAACGAGAACGCCTTGTCTTCGTTCTTCTTGTGGGCTGTTGCCTGTTCCTCATGCCCTTCGGCTGTCAACAACAGAGCCAAACGGCCCGGGAGGGCCTGGTTCCGTCCGAAAAACCGCCTGTACAAGTAGAGGTTCAACCTAAGCTTGCGGGGACTTCGCCTAAAATCACATTTGGCAATACCCTTCTTGATTTGGGCGAGGTGGGGCCGAACACCCAAAAGACCGGCGAGATTACGTTTACGAATAAAGGCGACGGGCCGCTGACGATCACGAAAATTCCGAGTTGTTGCGGCGTTCGAACCCATCTGGATAAAATGCAGTATGCCGCCGGAGAAAGTGGAACAATACAGGTCGAGTGGACCTCGGGAACGCGGCCCAGCGTTTTTAGCCGGACGATGGTCGTCCACAGTAACGATCCGGATAATCCTGCCGTGACGCTGACCGTGCGGGCCGAAATCGTTCAGAGAGTGGTTTGTGAACCGCAACGGCTCAAACTCGTTTTCGATGAGGACAATGCCGGCTGTCCCGACATCACGATTCGCAGTCTGAATGATGAGTCCTTCTCAATCGTCGGACTCAAATCCACGGCGGATTGTATTACCGCCGATTTCGATCCTTCCGTGGAGGCCACAAAATTTATCCTTCACCCGAAAGTCGATTCAACGAAACTGCAAAAGAATCTTAAGGGGCGGATCAGTATTGACCTGACCCATCCGGAAGGCAATACCGCCACGATTCTCTTTGACGTGCTGCCCCGATTTAAAATAAGTCCGCCGTTGATTATCGTTTTTGACACCGAGCCGGAAAAACCGACGATGAAAACGATCTCGGTGCTGAACAACTACAAGCAGGATTTTGAAATTGAGTCGGTCTCTTCCAGTGAGAGCGTGGTGGGGGTGAGGGTTGTGAACAAGAAGAAGATCACACAAGGCTATGTGCTTGATCTGGAAATCACACCGCCGGTCAAAGGAGAAGGAATCAAATTCTCGGATAAGTTCGAGATTAATCTCAGCGGCGGTGAGAGGCTGTCGATAACGTGCAACGGATATTTCACAAAACGAAAACCCACCTTGAGCAAGAAATAGAGGTCGTGTGAACATTTTTACCAGAACCCAAATAAAAATCGCGGGCGCCGTGTTGCTCGCGGGATTGGCTATTGGCGTCTCATGTGTGCCGACGCGCCCATCCGAGCCGCCGTCGCGTAAACAAAAACGTCGCCGGGCCGATACGCTTACTGTGTTTATCACCGGCAATACCCTTGGGGAATTAAAACCCTGCGGTTGTTCCGGAGGTCAGCTTGGAGGATTGGACCGGCGTTCTGTTGTTTTCAATCGTGTGCCGGCGGAAAAAAGACTGATTTTGGACACCGGGGCGCTGGTGAGAAACGATCTCGAACAGGATCTGATCAAGTTCAATGTGACGATTCAGGCGCTGAGCCTTTTGAATTACCATGTCGTGAATCTGACCGAAAAAGACGTTGAAATAAGCCGTAATCTTGGATTACTGGACGATCCTGTCCTGAGGTTTATAAGCCCTTATGCCGCAGACGAGGGGCTTGCAAAGGGTTTTCAGGGCCGGTATTCCCTCAATGGAGAATCCGTTGTTGTTAACGTTGTGACTCATGACGCGGAGACCTCGCCGATCGAACGCGTCAGGGACTTTTTCGGTCCCGAGGAACCAGGTGAAAAAACGATCAATATCCTCCTTATCAACCGATTTAATGATGCGATTTACACCTCGATAGCGAAGCTGGGCATGGTCGATTGCGTTATTTGTCCGGCCGTATCAGATGAGCCTATGGTTGTCGGGGAGCCGGGAAGAAATCCCCTGGTCTTGTCCGCGGGGCGATTCGGCAGGTATATAGGCAAGCTGCAAATAGAGGCCATTCAGGGAATAGACGATTTCGAGTTCAGTTTCCAGGCGATCGCCGTCGAGGAAGATTTGGAGCCGGATGCGGCCCTGATCAGCTTATATGAGGACTACCAGCACCTTGTTAAGGAAGCTAACCTTCTGGAGGAGCATTCACGCTTTATTTTGCCGAACGGCCTGAAATATGCCGGTTCCAAGTCCTGTATGGCCTGCCATGACTACGTATATAAGACGTGGGGCACCAAAGCCCATGCCCGGGCCTTTGCAACGCTCGAACGGGTTGGCTCGAACTACGATCCGGAATGCGTGGTTTGCCACGTCGTCGGAATGAATTATGAGAGCGGATTCATCACCCAGGAAAAAACACCTCAGATGAAGGATGTCGGCTGTGAAAACTGTCATGGTCCGGGTTCCGAGCACATTAAAACGATGGGTATGACGGCGCTTACGAAACCGAAATCGACCTGTACGGATTGCCATACGCCCGAGCACAGCGGCGACTATGCCGGAAACGAGGACGCTTTTCGCAAGAAAATTATTCATTGGAGGGAACCCAACGCCGTCAATTCTGTCAAATAGGAAGACGCCAGGCATATAGGAGTATTATTGGACAAAAGAAGTGCTTCCGGACGAATATGATTAATACGTTGCGAATAATCAGTTTCATAGCGGCGGTTCTGGCCGTCGTTTTCTTCGTTTTTCCCATCGTTTACGGTGTGGATAATGATGAGCAAGTCGAGGAATTTCTGAAAACGCCCGAAGTCCGGGAGAAATTTGAGAGCGCCGCGGATAGCCGGATAAATAAAACCAAAGACCTGACGTCTCCGCTTGTCAGGCAAGCGAGGGCATTTGCCGCGTACTTAAATCCGAAACCGACGGCAAAGACGTTTTCAAAGACATCGGGTAGATCGAAAATTAGAAATCCCTTACCGGTAACGCCGAAATTCAAGCTGCGCTGCACAAGCTATTGCGAAGAGGATCCGAATATGTCGCTGGCGCTGATCGACGAACCGGGCAAAGGCCGGCATTGGGTTAAACCCTCCAGCAAGGTCGGGCATTTGTATATCGAGCAGATTAAAGACGGCTTGGTGGTGGTCTCAGGGGGGAAAGAATCCTTTGAGGTGGCGATCGAAGAGTCAACGGTTAAGAGTGTTTCCACTGTCCCCGGAAGAACCCGTAGCCAGGGGAGTTTGACAAAACCTGCTTTGCCGGTTTCCGGCAGGGGGACCCCCAGCGTATCCAAGCTTTCCCGGACCGCGCCGACACCGAAGGAACCGGATGAACAGGAACGGAACGCGAGAGCGAAGGCGCTTATAGAAAAGCTGAGAGGTTTGCAGAAAGACGCCATATCGGATCAGGCGACGGGCGTTAACGATAAGGAGAAAGCGGCGCGAATCGAGAGACTGATTTCTCAATACCAATCGACGCGAATCAGCCCCGAGGAGGCAAAAAAGCTCGGAAATTTGGGCAAAACGTCGAAAGACGATACGTCGGATCCGAATCGTATTCCGTCGGACACCGGCAAGTCACGGTAGGGTCGGCCCAAATCATCCATCGAGTGGTCTCAGGTAACATGTCACTATTGCTTTTCCCAGGACCCATCGGCCTGTAAAACGAAGGTTCCGCTTGGCGAATTGGCTTTGCTGCCGCCTGTGACTTCGATGACCGTGGTCCCATCCGATTCGACGGATGTGATGGTATAGTCGTCGGACTCGAAATACGTCCCTTCGCAATCCTTGACATGAAAGCCCAGGAGAGCTCGCGTGTTCTCATTGCCAAGATTCGTATCCACCAGCGCCTGGGCCGCAGTCAGATCTGATTCGGCGACATAGTTGCGAACAGATCTCCGGATAAAACCGGCTGTCGTGCAGGCCTCCGACCATTTGGCTTTGTCGATCCGACCTTGTACAAAGGGCGTGGTTATAGCGGCCAGAATGGCCACGACGAGGATGACAACCATCAACTCGACTAAAGTAAAAGCACCCCCACATTTTGGCATTTTCTGCTGTAGTACCATCTCGATCGCTTCTCCATTGATGCCAACTCTATGTATCGGAAAAATCGACGGGATACTTTGCAAGTTTAGCAAAAGAATCTTCTCAGCGGTTTTCTTCGGTAACGCCTTGTGGACGGGGCGAAATGTGATATACTTGCTTGTTAGAATGGCTTTTTATCGTCCGAATATGCAGGTGACACAGGAGGCTTCTATGGACCATTCGATACATCGTCGTCGTTTTTTAGGACTGCTGGCTTTCGGAGCGGCCGCGTCCGTCCTCGAACCCGTCGTGGCGTTGGGGCAAAACCGCCGAGAACGTCGTCGCAAAGTGAATGTCCTGTTTATCGCGGTCGATGATCTTCGGCCGCAACTGGGCTGTTATGGGCAAAAACAGATCATTTCCCCCAATATCGACCGACTGGCCTCTCGAGGGCTTCTTTTCGAGCGGGCCTATTGCCAGCAGGCCGTCTGCGCGCCGTCGCGTGCCAGTATTCTCACCGGCGCCAGACCCGATACAACCCAAATCTACGACCTGAACACCCCCGTCCGGAAGGCCATGCCGAAGGTCGTCACGCTGCCTGAACATTTTAAGAAAAACGGGTATGAAACGATCTCCATCGGCAAACTCTATCATCATCCCACCGATGACCGTCAGGGCTGGAGCGTCGAACCGTTCCGAGCGGGCACGTTTCCAGAAGGGGCCTGGAAAGGCCGGGGCTATCTGACTCAAAAAGCTTTTGCCCAAATGGAAGCGTACAATAAGGCGCATCCGAAGATGAAGGGGCGAGGTCCGGCGTTCGAAGCGGCGGATGTGCCGGACGGCGCCTATCCGGACGGCGCCAATACGGAACATGCCATCAAGGAGCTCAACCGGCTCAAGGATAAATCGTTCTTCCTCGCGATGGGTTTTTATAAACCTCACTTACCCTTCAACGCGCCTAAGAAATATTGGGACCTGTATAAACGCCAAGATATCAAGCTTGCCGATAATCCTTTTATTCCCAAGAACGCTCCGAGCTACGCGACGACAAGCTGGGGCGAGTTGCGCAACTATGTTGGAATTCCGAAGAAAGGACCGTGCCCTGATGACCTGGCCCGGCAATTGATCCACGGCTATTATGCCTGCGTGTCCTATACCGATGCGATGATTGGCCGGTTGCTGGACGAACTCGACCGGCTCAAGCTTCGCGATAATACGGTGATTATCCTGTGGGGCGACCACGGTTGGAAACTGGGCGAGCACGCCGGCTGGTGCAAGCATACGAATTTCGAGCTGGATACGCACGTGCCCATGATCCTGAGCGTCCCCGGTATGACAACCGCCGGTAAACGCACACGGGCGCTGACCGAATATGTCGATATCTATCCGACCCTTTGTCAGGCGTGCGGCCTTTCACAGCCGGAGCATCTGGAGGGACTCAGCGCGATGCCGTTAATCGATAATCCCGACCGTCCGTGGAAGAAGGCGGCCTTCAGCCAGTATCCGCGAGGCAAGATCATGGGATACACGATGCGGACGAAGCGATTCCGCTATACCGAATGGCAGGATCGAAAAACGAAGAAGGTCATGGCGCGCGAATTGTACGACCACGAGAAAGATCCGCAGGAAAACGTCAACGCCGTCGATGCGCCGGTGTACGAGCGAGACGTCCGGCGGCTGGCCCGCATGCTCAATCGGGGATGGCGAGGGGCATTGCCGAAGTGACTAAAGAGAGTGCCTAAAGTTGAGAGATACGCTGACTCACTTCAGGCACTTTAGTTCACTTTAGATCACTTCTGTTGTTGCTTCTCGATCTCGGGTATAAGTGTCTCGAACGCTGTTTTAATATCCTGCAGATGGCTTTTGGGTAACGCCATCCGGAAGGTCATGATGCCGTCCGTTGTACGACCCGCAAACGCAATATTACTGTTGCTCGTAATCTTGGGTTTCGGAGCTTCGGTATCGCTTTCAGGGATCATAAAGCCCATGGCCATGTTGAGCATACGGACATAATTGAAGGTGCCGATCACATCGGCCTGGGGGCTGCCGGGGAGTGCTTCCATTGCCGTTTTCATTTCAGAAGAAGTCTTTTTGGGACCGCCGGCCCGGATCTGGTCGGTCAACGCGCGGATCGTTTGATCCGCGTCGGCGCCGATCGTATATACGAAAAACTTTTCGGCGAACGCCCAGCGATATTCCAGCCCATCACCAAACATTTTTGCCATCATCTGGCCCTGCATTGACTCGTCCTCGCCCATTTTGAAGGTGACGACCGCTTCGCCGATTGAGACGCCTTTGTACGTGCCGGCATCGCGGTTGATTTCGGCATCCAATT
>CAYZAT010000179.1:0-9236 GCA_964476475.1 uncultured Pirellulales bacterium | reverse complement strand
GCTCGACCTGTCCAACCGCAAATACACGAAGGTCGTGGCCCGAAAATACCGCCGGGCAGATGTCAGCAAATAGACGGCCAATACCGATTGTATTTAATATTTTCGCTTTTGTCATTTCGACCGGAGGGCCGCGGAGTGGCCCGAAGTCGAGAAATCTGGTTTAGAACGTAAGTCATGTTTCGATAGGAGCCAGATTTCTCGACTCCGCTTTGCTGCGCTCGAAATGACACAAACCAACGCATTTAACTTTGAATAATTGTGGTATGATCGAAGATACCGTGCAACCGGTCATTGGCCGTGAAGAACATGATTGGAAGCGCCGGGCGTCGGGGTCAGTTGAAAATCCCATACGTCCTCTCCGTCCGGGAATCGACCGTAGGAAACGTCTTCGATCTGGGCGTCGAACGTGATCGCGTCGATGATGGTCTCGCCGTCACTATCGACCAGTACGATGGTCTCGCCGGCGCTGCTGAGCTGGAAATTCGTATGGTAAACGCCCTGCGTGCCGTCATCGTCGGCATAGAAGATAAGGTGTTGGCCGGGATCGATGTGAACTCCCTCGCCAATCTGCCATTTCGTCAGTTCAAAGGCATTGTCAGTTAAGTACATACCTCCGAGATCGATCGCGCCGGATGCGCCGTTGTAGATTTCGATCCAATCGGGAAATTCGCCGGGTTCGTCGGGATCTTCGAGCGTCGTCTGATTGGAGGCCATAAATTCATTGATCACCAATCCCTCCAATCCAACCGTAAACCGGGCTTCCGTCAGGGCGCCCCAGTGGAGGGCATGATAGGTGCGGGCTTTGACGGTCGTCGTATCGTCCAGAATGATCGGCGGCGAGGCCGAACCGGCGATGAGCCCGGCCAACTCCAGATCGAAGCTAATGTCCGAACTGGTCGCACTGACCTGATGGATTTCAACGGCGATGACATTTGAACCCTCCACTAACATGTCCGGATCGATATCGACCCTGTTGAATGCCGATTCATCGGTCCCCCCTACCGGAACACCGGGACCGGCGGCCCAGGTCAGGTAGGTGATGTTACCGCCGGGCATATTGATACGTGCGGCCTCGACACCGTTGATGTACACAACCGCACCGTCGTCCCGCACAATCCCGAGTGCCAGTTCTGTAAAGCGGGAGGCATCCTCAACGAGAAAAACGTGCCGGAAATACGTTGTCGGATATTTGTTGCTGGAACTTCGTCCATAACCAACAACGGTCGCCTCGTCACCATCCCCGTAACCTAATTGTGCCGGCCCTTCACGCCAACTCCTGTCGTTGAAGTTCAGGTATCGCCATGCCGTCCCCTGATTCGAGCCGTCGTCCTTATACCGCCAGCGCGATCCCCGCCTGATAAGTGTCAGGTTGGTTGTGTCGTCTTCAAAGACCATCGCATCCGGATTGACTTGCCCGCCCCACTGACGCGGATCGGACCCATCCAATGTGAAATAGATCGTCCCCGGCGTGCCGTTGCTCTGTGACATCAGTAATTGAAATCCCGGTTCGACGTCTCCGCCGTGCCGGTTGAACGAGACCAGCGCCAGATCCGGAAACATATTCACCGAGCGCATCTGATCGATGACGATCTGGGTCCGGCCGGGAAAGTACGTGTTGACCATGTAGTTGTTTTGATCTTCCCAATCGTCCTTCGTGCGCGGCGAATGTCTTTTAGCATCGCCCCATCGTGCAGATTCGGCAATAATCGCCAGATCGATCTCGTTGGCGCGGCTCATCCAGCGTTCGATGTTCGGTGCGGCGGTGAGTTCCCCCCCGTTCGAGAAATACGCATTCACCCGGTCCGCGAACTGCACGAGATACTCCGGATGGGCAGTGAGGCGCAGATGGAGCCAGGCCGGATTGAAATGGCGCCATTGCTGACCGATTGTCCGATCCGTCGGATCGGTTAAAAGCCGTCCTTCGTTGATCCCGCCGTTGGCCCCCAGAGAGTGCTCGGCATCATGGCGATACCATGTAAACCCGTGGGGTTCGATCCGGTTGTAAATGGCAAACACATTGTTCGAGAAATGGCCCCAGCAACTCACCGGAGCATCGGGATCGCCCGTGAAGTACGTGCAAATCATATAATCCATCAGGTTTTCGGGATCGAGCAGTCGCTCACCGGTTGGATCCGGCGTTCCCTCCCGACGACAGCCCTGAACGGCAAAGTAGGCCCCGTCGGAGGCAAAGCCGGCGACCGCCGCGTTGTAGAGTCGGCGATAAGCATCCATCGTGCCGTCAGTCGCATGCAAGGCACGCGAACCGGACGAATCGTTCTTAATCACGTCGTACTCTTCTTTATCCCCACCCAGGTAGGACTCGGCAAAATCGGCGTCCGCTCGTTCCTGTGTCTGGTAGAGACCCCAGTAGTGGCCATTCAGATAGAGATGGTAATATCGACTGCGGGTATAGGGCCGGCCCATGTCACGTTGTACGTCGCGGGAAAAAACGTCGCGAATGAGCGTGTTCTGGGAACTGCCCTGATACGACCAGGAATTGTTCTGACTCGTTCGCAGGTCGATCTTGTCGAACTCATCCACTCCCTCATCGCCGAATAGCGGATAGCGGAGCTTTCCGGGTCCGTACTCACTGCGAAAGAACAGGCGGAAGGCGTGCTTGGGATTACTGCCGCTTCGACTGAACGCCCCGCGGATGCGCAGGCCCGCATCCACGCCAAATCCCTCCGTCCCATCCGGATGGAGCAACTCGACAGAAGTACGCCGCTCCCAGTCCCGGCCGTCTCTTCGAGCGTTCACGTAGATACCTGTGGATCGGTCAAAAAGGTTGGCCAGATCGGTGACCAACGAGATCGTGGGTATATCGAGCAACGCTGCCTCGATCTGTCCGGCCCATCGGGGATCATTTACGATATCCGGATCCATCCCGTAATCAAGCATCTGGCCGTTCACGCTGCCCGTGGGCCAGCCGGAGGCGGGGGCTTGCCCGTTCGGCGATTGCCTTATGACGTCACTCACGAAGATATAGGTCTTCGTCGTAACACGCGAATCGGGATAGCCGGCCTTAAAAGCCGCAGCCCGAATGACCGTCGTGCCGTAGATGTTAAGGGGACCGTTATAGATAAAACCGACCGTTGACGCCGGCGTCGAGCCGTTCAGGGTATAGCGTATCTGCGCTCCGGGGAGAGCAGCAGAGAGCGTCAACTGGAACGCCGCGTCGTAGAATCCGCGCTCGACGCTGAATTCCACACCCTCTTCGGCACGCAGTTCCGACAGCATCGGACTGAAACCGAAACACAACACGACGCATAGAGTCGCCGTGGAGGATAGTACCCTCATCCTCATCATAAACCTCACGATCATTCTTCTTTTTCGTATTTTTTATTCCTTACCCCACATAGATACTTTATTATAGCATATCGACTGAGCAAATTCAATGAAGCCTTTGCCTCTTCGGGAACGTTGTCATGGAACTACACAGTATCGATATCGTCATTATCTGTGCCTATCTGGTCTGTACGGTTCTGATAGGTTTCTGGGTCTCGAAACGAGCCTCCAAGGACTTGGATTCCTATTTCCTCGGGGGTAAAACCCTGCCCTGGTATATCCTCGGCGTCTCGAACGCTTCGGGCCAGTTCGACATCACCGGAACGATGTGGCTGGTGTACCTGTGTTTTGTCTATGGCCTCAAGAGCGTATGGATTCCGTGGGTCTGGCCGACGTTTAACCAGATTTTCCTGATGGTCTATGTGGCAACGTGGTTGAGGCGTTCGAACGTGCTCACCGGCGCCGAGTGGATTCAAACACGGTTCGGCCGGGGCACCGGCGCTAATCTGGCCCATATCAGCGTCGTTCTTTTTGCACTTATTAATGTTATCGGGATGATTGCTTATGCGTTCAAAGGGATCGGTAAGTTCGCGCAAATCCTGCTCCCCTGGAGTCTGAACCAAAATACCTACGCCCTGATTATTCTGACGGTCACGACCCTTTACGTCGTTAAAGGCGGGATGTATAGCGTCGTTTTGACCGAAGTCTTGCAGTTTGCGATTATGACGATCGCCTCGATTACCGTGGGGATTATCGCCATCCATCACGTCAGCCCCGAGATGATCGAGGCCGTTGTCCCCGCCGGATGGCAAGACCTCTCGTTTGGCTGGAAACTGGACTTAAACTGGTCGGGCGCCTTCGATATGGTTCAATCGAGCATCACCGCGGATGGATTCTCTCTATTTACCGTGATTATGATGCTCATGCTGTTCAAGGGGGTCCTGGCAAGTATGGCTGGGCCTTCGCCGAATTATGACATGCAGCGTGTTCTGGCCACGCGAAGTCCCAGGGAAGCGTCACTCATGAGCGGCACGGTTAACGTCGTCTTATATTTTCCCCGTTACATGTTAATCGCGGGATTGACGATATTAGCCCTGGGCCCGCTCCGCGAAACGCTTCAAGGCATGTGGACAACCGCCGCTCAGGCCGGCAATAGTCCCGACTTCGAGCAAATCCTGCCGGTCGTGATACAAAGCGCGATCATCCCCGTGGGTCTGACGGGACTGTTACTGGCGGGATTGCTGGCGGCGTTTATGTCCACCTTTGCGGCGACGGTAAACGCCGGACCGGCTTATATTGTAAATGATATTTACAAGCGATTTATCAATCCAACCGCCTCCAATAAAGTCCAGGTCCGAATGAGTTACCTCACGACGATTTTAGTCGTCGCCATCGGTATTATGTTCGGATTTCTAACAGAAACGATCACGGAAGTGACACTGTGGATCGTGGGTGGGCTGTATGGGGGATACGTCGCCGCCAACGTCCTCAAGTGGCACTGGTGGCGATTCAACGGATTCGGCTTCTTCTGGGGAATGATCATCGGGACCCTCGGGGCCCTTGTCGTCCCTCCCGTCGTCGAACACTTCTGGCCCGGCACGAATACGCTCTATGCTTTCCCGGCGATCTTTCTGTTCTCCGCGATAGGGTGTCTCTTAGGCACGCTTTTGACAAAACCGGAGGACGAAGAAATCCTGAAAAGCTTCTACAAAACCGTTCGGCCCTGGGGATTCTGGAAACCGATAGCAGAGAAAGTAAAGGCTGAAGATCCCGCTTTCGACGCCAATACGGATTGTGCCCGGCATTGGTTTAATGTCATTGTCGGCATCATTTGGCAGGTTACCCTGGTGGCTTTGCCGATTTACATCGTCATTCAGAGACCCCGAGGGATCGTCAGCGCGTTGATCGTCTTGATCATAACGACGCTAATTCTCAAGAAAAGCTGGTTCGACCGTCTTCCCAGTGACAAGTAATGAAGCCCTGATTGACACAGGACTGCGATGTCCGATGAAACCTTACAACAATTCAATGAATCCGTAAGAAACGAACTGGAGAATCATCTCATTCCGTTTTGGCACGAACGTGTCATCGATGCCAAACACGGCGGATTCATCGGTCAAATGTCCAACGAGGGAAAGATTGATCCCCAAGCCCCCAAAGGATTGATCCTGAACGCCAGGCTCCTCTGGACTTTTTCGGCTTTGTATCGGTTCAATCAAGATCCTCACAGCCTCAGTCTGGCTCAGCGGGCCTATGACTATCTTGAAGATCATTTTTGGGATCGTGATCACGGGGGAACTTTCTGGCAGGTGGACTTTCAGGGGCACGCCCTGGATGACACAAAGAAGATTTACGGCCAGGCCTTTTATGTTTACGCGCTGGCGGAGTATTATCAAACGCTTGAAGACACCTCGGCGCTCCAACGTGCGAAACAGATGTTCGATCTTATCGAAGCGCACAGCCGGGACCAAACCTATGACGGGTACATCGAGGTGTGTAACCGGGACTGGTCCGCTGCCGACGATTTGCGACTCAGCGAAAAGGACATGGACGAGAAGAAGTCCATGAACAACCATCTCCACGTATTGGAGGCTTATACGAATTTATATCGCATCTGGCCGGGTCCTCAACTTCGGGAACGTTTGAGACAGCTTATCGATATATTCGAGCAGCATATCGCGGACCCGGCGTCGGGGCATTTATTCCATTTCTTCAATGAGGCGTGGGAACCCATGTCGGCGAACTATACATTTGGCCACGACATCGAGGCCAGTTGGCTTCTATGTGAAGCTGCGGAAGTTCTGGATGACCAAAACGCAATGTCACAGGCTCAAGGATTAGCCCGCCGATTGGCCTTGATGACTCTGAACGAGGGGCTCGATGAGGACGGCGGCTTGTGCTACGAAGGCGAGGCCGGGCAAGTCACGGACTCGAATCGCGAATGGTGGCCGCAGGCCGAGAGCGTCGTCGGTTTTATCAACGCCTATGAGTCGTCAGGCGATCCGTCATTTCTCAAGGCGGCCCAAAAGGCATGGGCCTTTATCGGAAAATATTTTATCGACAGGCACCACGGGGATTGGTTCTGGCGTATCGATCCGACCGGACGGCCCGATCCGGATGAGCCAAAAGTCTCACAATGGAAAGGACCCTATCATAGTGTGCGCGCCTGCCTGGAGACGATCGGGAGACTCACCAGAATCGAATAAAGATAACCGTTGCAGGAGGATAGAATCAATGCACGAAAAAGAATATCAAGAACGCGTTAAACAGCTTCTGGCCGACCACGAAGCCCGGATCGAACGGCCTAACGTCAAAATAAGGGACACAAACGGTATCGTCGAGCGTTATCAATATCCCGTGCTCACAGGGGCACACACGCCCGTTTTCTGGCGGTATGATCTCGATCCTATCCAAAATCCCTTCCTCTGCGAACGTATGGGGATTAACAGTGCGTTCAACGTCGGCGCGATCGAGCTGGATGAGCACATTTACCTGATGGCGCGGGTCGAAGGAGCGGACCGCAAATCGTTTTTTGCCGTCGCTGAGAGCCGCACCGGCATCGATGGTTTTCGATTCCGGGATTATCCGGTGGAGATGCCTCCTGCCCATCCGGAGGAAACGAATGTTTACGACGTCCGTCTGACCCAACACGAGGACGGATGGATTTACGGACTTTTCTGCGCCGAGCGGCACGATCCGGGTCATCCGGAAGATCCGTCGGCCGCTATTGCTCGCTGTGGCATAGCGCGCACGAAAGATTTGAAGTCATGGCAACGGTTGCCCGATCTCAAGACACCTTCGGCCCAACAGCGAAATTGCGTGCTGCATCCCGAGTTCATCGACGGCAAGTACGCCCTGTACACACGCCCGATGGCCGACTTCAAATCGACGGGAACCGGCGAGGGCATCGGATGGGGATTGTGCGAGGATATCGAGCACGCCCGAATCACCGAGGAAGTCATAATAGATCGTTGTATCTACCATACCATCACGGAGGGCAAGAACGGCCAGGGCCCGGCCCCGATCAAGACCGAAAAAGGCTGGCTCCATCTGGCGCACGGCGTGCGTGACACCGCAGCCGGATACCGCTACGTATTATACATGTTCCTGACCGACCTGAACGAACCGTGGAAAGTGATCGCCCAACCCGGCGGCTACTTCATGGGCCCGCAAGGTGACGAGAGAGTGGGCGACGTCTCCAACGTGCTCTTCAGTAACGGCTGGATCGCCCGCCCTACCGGCGAGGTGTTCATCTACTATGGCTCCTCCGATACGCGAACCCATGTTGCGACCAGCACCGTGGGTAGACTCCTGGATTACGTTATGAACACGCCGCCGGACGGGCTGCGTTCGAGCCGATGCGTCGAACAACGATGTGCGTTAATTAGGAAAAATCTCGCGAATCTCTGGTGGAGGCAGACTGATTAGAGAGATCCCACAGAAACGATTAGGCGCACCCTCTCAATAATAAGCCTACATATCATAGAGGTTTACTGGTCTATGGCGCGACGTTTTTGGCTATATTTCTTAAATTGCCAACCCAGCTATTGACAAATTGCTTTGAATATGTTAGGTACATAGAGTATTCTTTTTTGTTTTCATAGCTCAAGTATCCTGGGATATTTCCCGGAAGGTTTGGATTTTTGCAGCATATCCGATATAGTATCGGAAAAGAGGAAGAATCCACGTCTTCGGGCGAGTGCAATCAGGAATGTTGTGCGAATTTTTATCTAACAGAAGGAGTGAGTCCGACATGAACAAACACAAAGGCTTCACATTAATCGAGCTTCTGGTCGTCATCGCGATTATTGCGTTGTTAATGGCCATATTAATGCCCGCCCTCCAGCGCGTCAAGAAACAGGCCAGAACGGTCATGTGTCAGGCGAACCTCCGACAGTGGGGCACGATCTTCGCCTTGTACACGGACCAGAACAACGGCTACTTCCCCGAGCGCAAGAGCGGCAGCGACGGCTATGGGCGATGGATGGACTCCATGCGGGAATACTATATTACCACCGAAGATATCCGCTGCTGCCCGGTCGCCACTCGAATCGCCAACCCGGACATGACACAGGGGATCGACTGGTGGGGAAATACACTGACCTCCTGGGGGAAAATCCCCGGTTGGGATGCCGGAGGAGGTCGCACCATTGGTTACTACGGGAGCTACGGGGTCAATGGTTTCATCTATGTACCGGTCGGCGATGCCGTCTATGGCAAACCGGCCCATCGATTCTGGAGAACGGTTAACGTCAAGGGCGGCAGCAAGATCCCCATGTTTATGGATTGCTATTTCTGGTGCGGATGGCCGGATGATGACGACACACCTCCGGACTTTGACGGTCATCAGAAGCGCCCCGACGCAGATGCCATGAACCGTTTCTGCCTTAATCGCCATAATGGAACCGTTAATGCCGTCTTCATGGATTATCATGTGCAACCGGTGGGGCTAAAGGAATTGTGGACGATTAAGTGGAGCAAAGACTTCAATCCCGTCAATCCGTGGACTAAGGCCGGCGGTGTCAGACCGGAAGACTGGGCCAATTGGGGAAACGGCTGGATGGGAAAATTCAAAGACTACTGAGAGATTGGGGCGCACGCAAAAACGCCCATTGCGTCTTTGAAGAAAGGAGTTCGAATCAAATCGTAAGAGTAGGTTTCGGTTGCTTTTTAGGTGATTTCTCCCCGAGAAATCCTACCTTCTGAATGGGATATTTTATTTGGAGGAAAGAAAATGTCTGAGAAAAAAACTGTCGGAACATTGCTCTGTTTACTCCTCATATTGGGCTTTTCAGCCTCTCAAGCCATAGGAGCCGATATTTTGTTCATCGCGGCCCTCGACGGTAACGAAGCGGGCGCGGACGATGAGCTAAAAGCCTTCATGGAAGGTCTCGGGCATACGGTGACGTATTTTGATGATGACGAAGACGAAGCCGCCACCGAGGCCGCGG
>CAYZAT010000178.1:0-9357 GCA_964476475.1 uncultured Pirellulales bacterium | reverse complement strand
CAAGCCTGTGTTTCGATCCAAATGGGAAACGGCCGTCTTACTCAATCCGATAATGTCACGAAGATGCGATGTGCAGGGAATCGACAATTGCGAGGCAATCCGGCCTATCATGCGCCCCATCGACAGGCTGTTCGAATGGACCAAATTGGGAGAGACGCGACTGATAAGTTCAAGCAAGTGAGAATTGATTTGATCAATGGATCGTTTGTGTCCGTCTTTATCCCTTAATATCAATGGTAAAACCTGGACGCCGTATTGCTCCAACCGTCCGGTTAGCATTCCCGAAGCGGGGGCTGCAGCGACAAACTCGAACTCTGTTTGCCCCAGCGCTTCCAACATCGTCAGAAGGGAAAACTCGCCCCCGTTGAGCGTGGCATATTCGAAAAACAGTAAAACCTTTGGTCGTGTCATACCCATTGAGAACGCACTATATCATTCATGGCTTTTCCCGGTAGAGATGCCCAGTACGACGGGTGTACCATATCGATTACCGGTTTTCGGCTCGTAACGTATATCGATACTCGCAATGTCCTTTTCGGGGTGAGGATTATTCCACTGAAAGGCAAAGATCGCCGCTCCCTCCGACGCCCAAGCCAGAGAGGCGTCGCGCAATCCCTTCGGTTTCTCTTGCCGCCAATGCTCGACGCCCAGACCGTAACGAACATCTACGATTTCACGGCTGCCGTCGGCGTAGCGAATCACATACTGGAACAACACCGGCGGCTGGTCTGTTTTTCTACGGGGTTTCCATTCGCGTTTGCGTATGAAGGTATGCAAGAAGAAAACGGCATCGGCCTTTCGTTGTACGGAAATGTCGATTACTTCGCGGGGCGCCTTGATTCCGCGCATGCCTTGTAAAGTAATGGCGCTTTCGAGCGGCGACGTCTGGAAATCGCGAATTTCGTATCGCACGCCGGCAAAACGTTGTTGCCCCAGCGGTAAATGGGAAAGATCGTGTTCCTTAATCGGCCAACCCTGGGCACTGGTGAGATAAAGGTTGCATTTACCTTCCAGGGAGACCGGCTCGGTCTTCATGTTCTCGCCGGGGATCAATGATTCGCCGCCTTCAAATACGGCATTCAGATTTCTCAGCAATGTCGCTACGACGCGCTGTTTCTTCTGTCGATTGACCGGAACCCGCTCGCGTTCCGGTACGGCGATCTGGTTGAGCAGAACGCGCGCTTCGGGGTAATAAACGAGTCCTCCGTTTTGAACGATCGGTTTAACCTTTGCCGTGAAATCAGCCGGTCGTTTCACGCGCAGCCAGAGATTATCGATTCCGATGGGAGGTCGTTCGTGCTCATCCCACTTTGTGAACGCGAGGGTGAAACGCTTCACTCCCTTCAGGTCCACCTCCAGATCCTGTCGCGGATTATCACCCCGCTCATAAGGTTCGAGTGTCAATGTCACCGCCCGGGAGGGATCCCCGTTCGGCGTCAGGACAAACTCGCGCACGTGCTTATAGTGACTGTTGGGTACGATGGAAAAACCGACAAGATGCTCGGCTCTCGGCAACTCGTATTGGAGCACCGGTCCTTTATTGCTTTCGTCCACGTTAAAGTAACAGATGTACCTCCAGAACTCGGCGTCGGTGAAACCGTTAACGATACTTCCCCCGTTGTGGTCCGGCTCGATCCCCGGTCCCTGCATGAACGGCGCGATGTCATCCAGATCCACCACGTATGCAAACGTATCGTCCGCGGCCCATTCGATGGACTGATAGCGGACGATTCGCTCGCCGCTGCTGAGCGCCACGTCGCTCTGCGAGATGCCCGCGGCCAGCGATGGGCGCGGCACCGAGAGCTGGACCTTTTCTTGTCGGAATGGTCGAAGAAGATGCTCAAGGCCGACCCATTCATTAAACGTATTCAAACCGGCCGGGGTCAATCCCCATAACATCAGCGTGCCTCGACGTTTGGCGAAAGCCGGCCCCCGCGCCGCCAACACATCGAGATTGGCTGGCGTGGCGTCCACGATGACGATCCCGTCACCTTCCAGCGCCCTCTTCAGAGCCAGTCGTTCAAAGACCAGCCCGCTCTCGGACAGCATCGACAGGCGAGGATCGCCGTCCGGCAGGCAAACCGTTGTTCGATTACGGATGCGGCGGTAGTTTAGGGCGCGGTTCACCATGTTATCAAGAAGCCGCCCGGCGACGGGGCTGGATATTAGCTTCTCACCCACTGCGGCCTGACAGAGAAGCATGAGACCCTCTCCGGCCGGACATTCAGCTAGTGCACAATAAGCCAGTGAATCATCAGCATGCAATAACGAACGTGCGCCGCGGGTGGGTTTGCGGTAGATATGACGATACACGATGTGATCGTTTGGCCAGAACACAAAATCATCCGGCTTCAACCCGGAAAACACCGGGTGTTCCGGTTCCTGTATGAACGCCATACGACCATCGTAATCTGTCGGTTCAACGTCGCTTTGCACCGCCTGGTAGTGTAGCGGATGTTCTTGTTCCAGAACGACCAACCGTTTGCCTTGCCGGACCATCGTAAGCCATATCGGGTCGGTGGACTGCCGGGCCGAGAGCGCATTGCGCCCGATCACCAACACCTGGACGTCATCGGGCAAGGCCTCCGGTGAACTAATAGCTGTTACGTTAGCGCCGCATGCTTTCAGGTACGCTATGGTACTGCCAACCGGATCCCATACAGCAATCTTCCCTTTTTCCAGGGGTGCGCCGACAGCGTTCAATATGCTTAACGGTTTCGTATCGGTCCAGAGAACCTGGCCCTTTCGGCGGCATTCCAGATGCAAAGAAATATCCGTCCGGTCGGCGACGGCGGGTGTCTTTAACGGAAGGGTCACAATTTCTCCCCGGCCCGGGGGGATTCGGAGGTTCATTTCACCTCCTTGTTGACCGAAGCGCCACACAAAGGTAATCGGATCATCCAATCGTGTATCGTTGCGCACCATTACCGTACGTGTCACCGTGCTGTTGGCGGGCACGGTGCGCGTCCACTCACGAACCAGCGCACAGACCGGCTGCCACGCCTTATAATGATCCTCACCATATCCACTACACCAATAATGGAAACCTCCTAACTCTTGCCAGCGGTAGCCTTCGGAATACATGCGCAGCAGAAGCGATCCGGCCTCCTGGGTCTCGCTCCGCCCGGCGAAACATTGCTCGCCTCCGATTCCCGCGAAGGCTTCCGGTTTTCGGCCGTGCAAGAAAGCCTCTTCACTCAGAAAGATCGGTTTGTCAATCGCCATCGGCCAGGGCTGTTTGCTCGATGGGGCCGTCCAGTTGCCCAATCCGTAGGCCATGTCCGGGTAATCCCGGTCGGCCGACGCCTCGTAATGACAACCATTTATCGGGAGCCTCTGGTCCATCAGGGCGCGTCCGCCGGCCACCATCTGCCCACGCCCCTGGCGGTCCAGCGAGGCCACGAGCGCTGCGGTTCGCTTGAATTCCGGTTCGACGACGTCCAGATTGCCGAAGTTGCGGGTGTTGATATAAATAATTTCGTTATCGAGTTCCCACACGAAGACGCAGGGATGATTGCGGTCGCGCAAAACGGTGGCCCGTACCTGTTTGCGCCAATTATCGAAAAGCTCCGTACGCGGCTCCTTTTTGTTGTTCTTGCGAACAACCAATCCGTAGCTTGCCTGCTGGCCGTCAAACGTTCCCACGTTGCAGCGCACCGGCACGCCGTGTGTATCGAAGAAATCCAGAATTTCGCGTCGCGTCATGCCGGACCAGTTGCGCTGAAACCGAAGACGAAACATATTCTGGCCCGTCTGACGCCACCGAGCAAGCGTCGCTTCCGGATCGCCGCCTCCGTAACTTTCGAGGTCGGCGCGGAACTGCCACGGCACGCCGTTCAGAACAAAGCGGGTTCCTTCAATCGACCATTCGCGGAACCCGAAACGGGTTACCTTACTATCGATCACCTTGCCGTTTTGTATGAGCAACGTCTTGGCCGTATAGACGTGTGGCTGATCCGGCCACCAGAGTGTGGCATCCGGCCAGGCGGTCGTCGCGGAGGCCACACCGCGGCCCTCCGTCGCGCCGCCGGCAAGCGTTTTACCGTCCACCTGATGCTCAATCTCGAAACGGCCCTCGCCCCGTACGGTTGTCTCTACGGTGATCCGACCATTCCGGGCCGAGGGAATGAAATACACGTCTTCGATGACAGCCGGCCCGGCGGCGATTAATCGCACATGATCGAGCAGCCCGTTGTTGGGCGTGTTTCGCGTAGGATAATCCATGCGATGCGTTACGCCCTGGTTTCCTCGGAACAGATCCAGGGGAATGTTGAACCAGTGATGCAGATCGGGCTTCTCCTGGTTCGGCTGAATGGCATAATAACCGTCCTTAACTACGACGACCAATTCATTCACAGTTCCGTACTCAATGGCGTCGGTGATATCGAACGTGAATCCCGACATGACAGCGTTACTGAACCCGACCTGCTTTCCGTTGACAAAAGCCGTAATCATTAGATTGGCTTCGGCGCAATCGAAAAGCAGCCGACGACCCTTCAACGAACGCGGTACGCGAACTTTTGTGCGGAGGATGTAGCGATGACAAAATATCTGGTCGTCTCGTAACACATTACGGTCGCCGGGCACTGTCATTGAGGACCAGTGCAAAAGTGCCGGGTCGGGCAGTTCCGCCACCGGTTGCGTGCGTTTATCGCCTACTCGTCCCGGCTCATCAAAACGGGCGTACTGCCAGTTACCGTGCAATTCAACTTCCGCACGGTTTCCCAGCGTCGCTTCCGGCAGTGTGAAGACATGCCTCTCCGCCATGATGTCGCGTTCCGTGCGCCAAACCATACCCGGTTTGTGCTTGCCGTTTGGATGAAAGGCCCCTTTGCTGAGCACGAGCGCGTCGGAGGTGTATAACAATCGCTTAACCTTGCCCTCAGCGTCCTTTTCAAGCTGAAAGCGAATCTCCAGAGTATGTTTGCCTCGCGTCAATGTACTTTGCCCCATCGGTACCCATGCTACCTCGCACCACTTGGCAATTTCCATAAGATCCGTGGAGAGGTCCTTCATCGGTTCGATTCGCGACCACGAGCCGTTATCGATCCGCCATTCAAAAGGTGAGCGTACATACTCGAAACCCACGCGATTCCAAACCTCATAGGTTCCCGTTTCCGTCAGATCGAAATCATAGCGCAAGATCCTGCCCTCGGAGGGAATAGCCTTCTCCACCTCTGAAGCGCTGATATTGAAATGTAACCACTCTCCTTTCGATAGATAGGTCTGATTGCCCCAACCTCCGGTTTGGTATGGAAACGTGGCCGAGGACGGCTCCTCACCTTCGAGCCATACGAAGGTGTTTTGTCCTAAAGCACTGGATACGACCAGTAGAATCCATACCATTTTCAATCTTAACTTCATTATAATAGTCTCCTATAGCTAACAACGTATGATGCCACTTTCTAATGAGCATAGCATAGAGGCAAGCAATAACTCAATGGGAAATTATGATGACTGACTTTGCGAATTGACGTTAAATGAACGGTTTATTTGATATCCTTATAGTATTGTGCGAGACTTTTCATGAGTACGACGCCGGAAGCCATGTTCTTTTCCTTGGTGGTGATACTCCCCGCGCCTTCGCACAAGACCGTGGTAATGCCAAACTGCACGTGCGGTCCGTTATTCCAATGAGTGGTATTATCCGGCTTCTCTCGTATAGCCAGCGGTTTAACCAACCGGTCCGGATCGTTCTGCCGGATCATCTCTTTTAACCCGGTCCAGGCAGGCAATGTCGTTCCCATTTCCGGGCCGACGAGCATAATCGGCTCGACCACGCCTCCCCACGTGTGCATACTCCACAAATCGGTGACCGGGGTTTCAGAAGCCATCAGCATTTCAAGGTCTTTTTGCACGATATAGGCTTCGTGGGGTTGCTTTTGTTTATCGGCGCCGTTAACGGCATACGAACGATTGCCGTCCACTCCCTGGAGGCCGACTCGATACCATCCGTGTGAAGGGCCGTCGGGGTACATGATGAGAATGAAGTGATTAATGCTCCGGCGACGACAATCCGCCCCGGCGTCGCTGAGCAGCCATTCGATCATGCCCGCCATTCGCCACTGGGCGTTATGTTCGCCGGGATGTTGATTGCCGAAGTAGTGGACCCAACGCCGATTTTTGGGATGGGGACTTTGGGGATTGGTGATTTCGAGGCGATAGATGTTTCTACCGCCGAGCGATTGGCCCAGGACATGCACTTTCGCGTGAGGGTGTTTATCCCATTTTTTCACCATCTGCCTGACGTTCTCATAAGACATCGGCACCTGGTGGCCAAAGTAAACCGTGTCTTCCTTGAATTCGGGAAATAGGAGGGTATCGCCCTGGCTCGACTTCTTGGTTTCCTTCTGCCATTTAATCGGATGCCAGTCTATCCCGTCATAGGACCAACTGCTATGGGCGTAATGGTTGAAGCGATAGGCGTCACCGCCGTAAAAATAGACGTCCAGCCTCAGGCGATTTCCTTTGGCATTTTGCAGGATATGAAACTGAAGCATGTTGCACCAGGTCGGGTGTTCGGGGGCGTGGCCGAGAACGACTTTGAAGTGATTGACGCCCACTCTTTGAATGGTAGCCCCCTCAGAGCCAAACGGACCATCGAACTTGAAGTCACGTGTGGAAAGCTCTCGGGCATCCACTCCCCGGGGGGATAAAAAAATGATAGAACATATCAATATCACAATGAGGTACAGTAGCTTTGTTCGTTTCATTCTTGTGTTTCTCCATATCGTTTAACTATTTGGGAGGCTCCGGAAACCTCAGGGAGCTTCGAGAAGTTCGAGTTGCACGTTATCGAGCCACAGGTCGATTTTTGTGGCTATATCGTTTGAGCCTCGTTCGAGGGCAAGATGCCCGCCGGCCGTCTCCAGGGACGTTTCGAACGTGACTTCGAGCTGTTGCCATGCTCCGGAATGGCTCATGTCGTACGAATTTGTCGGGCAATTCGTCAGCCATTTGTCTTTAGAATCGGCCAGTCCGATTTTAAGGTAGGGGGACAAACGAATTGGCTCGATTGCATTCACGTTCAACCAGCAGGTCAGACGATACTTGCTCGCCGGCAGAATCGGCGAGTCGAGCGAGTGGGACACATAGTTCCAGCCTTCCGTTTGCCGACCGGAAAGATGCAGGCTGGATTTGCCGTCGTGGAAGATAGTCGGGTCAAGTTGCGATTGAATGCCTCGGCTGCTGTTCCAATCGTGTCCCGATGACTCGAACGATTGTTGATAGATGGTTCCTGTCCGTCGTCGCGCGATGACACCGGCCAGTCGGCATAGAGCGTGCCGGTTCGCGTCATCCCGATCGGCCAGGCCTAATAAAATATTCTCCCCGGTTTTTTCAGGCAGTTGCATAGCGACTTTTAATTCATAGTCCCCCTCCGGCAGGTTGGCGGGTAATCGGATCAAAGTACGCTCGACGGTCTTTTCGTCGGGAAGCCAGAGTGTCGTTGGCCGGGCCGGGAAATGTTGCTGTGAGGCCACGACCTTACCACGACTATCGTGAAGGGTGAATTCCAAAGCATAGCTCTCATAGCAAGGTGCAACACCGATGTTCTTCCAAGTATGCTCAATCAGAAGGCGTCCGGGTATCCGATCGCTCAGATTAAGTGTGGTCGGCGCGCGCAATTGGGTGATAACAAAGCGAAAGCCGACTTTTCTCGCGGCGGTCAGAAAGAGGTCCTTGACCTGCTCGGACGCCTTTTCCCAATCCCGCGGTGAGAGGATATTCGTGTTGAGGTATGAAATCGGATCGCTTAGGCCTTGCTCCACTGTTTCGCGAAGGTCCCATCCCTTCTCCAGCATGCTGCGGTACGAGCTGTGAAACTCGTAGTTACAGATCACGCCGCGTCGTGAATAAGGATGGTAATAGACTTTGCCGACGTTGGCGCTCGGACCTCCGGGCGTCAAACCGTCCTGGCGAAAATGGCAGCCGCGCAGAGCCGCGTAGTCGTTGATCTCGGGATAGGAGCCGACGTTGAGAAAAACGCGGGAGTTGGGAAAAGCCTCCGCATGCGCATCAATCACCCGGCGATAAGCGGCAATGTATTTCTCGCGACTGAATCCGGTTTGCTCCAACTGCTTCGGTGTCCACCGTCCCTGCATGTGCAGGCCGAGATGCATCTCGCCCCATTCGCCGATGCCGCCGATATCCACATACTCCAAACCCGGTTTGTCATCGAGATAGCGGCCCAGGCGGTCAATGAACTCGCAATGGAGCTTAAGATAAAGGGGATTCCAAAAAACAGGATTTACCTGTTCCTGGCCCCGCAGACCTCGGTGCAGCACGTTCGGCACACCCTGGTCGAATACCCACTTGGGTGTTGCGTATTTCCCGCGATGGTGGGTACTTTCGGACATCACGCGAAATGCGACGCGTTTGCCTCGTTGCCGAACCCAGAAATCAAAGATGGGTTGAAAATAAGCGTCGAAACCGGTTCCCGGGCCGTCCGCTTCGAGGTCGTTCCATGTGGGACGGAAGTACACGATATCGCAGAGTGACAGCACCCATGCGTCCGGTTCGGGGGTGTAGCTCCCCAGGCCACTGCCTCCGGCCATATAGAGTCCCATGCCGGGATTGAATAGCACGGCATCGGAACGTGTGGGAGTGATGTTACGCCACTCAACGCCTGAGGGGGGGGCGGCGAGTACCCGGTTTACAAAGAGAATACCGACCAGAATGAAAAGTTTTCTACGTGTTGTGCCTTTTGGGATGAGGATTTCCTCACCAAAGGAAGCGGTGTCGTTTTCGGTTATATGGCGTGTCATGTGTTTCTCCGAAATACGCGAGCTTATTCGCGTTTGTTAAAAGGGACATTATACCAAATCGTGGTATGGGAATCTACCGTTGCTTTCTCGTGTTCCCAAGTGGAGGCGGTATGAGTAATCCCTGATGTTTCAACCAGGCCGCCACTTCCTCAACTTCCAATTGTCGGCAAGACCGCATATAGCGATATGATCAGAAAAACCATTAATGTAAATCGCATGGCTAACGCAATCCTCCTTTCTGGGTATTGCTCCATGTTTCGCCGGATAATCTTGGCTTTAAAGATTGTGGATGCTTGGTGATTAATTGTAAAGTGGAAAAAGCAAGAGAATAGATTGCTGAACCAAAGAAGCGGGGCCTATACCGATGTAAATCAATATAGGCCCCGATCAATTCTCAGGCAAAACATGCCCGAGCATATCAACTAAGTCGGAAGAAAATTACAAACCTGCGATTTCTTCCTGAGACAGCGCCCGCGTGTACATGCGGAACTCGTCCATCAGGCCCGTAAAGGGTCTCGCGTCGTCGATATTCTTACCGACGCGGGCACCCAGGCCCCAGTCTCCGGCGATATCGGCAGGCTCCGCAACGTCC
>CAYZAT010000177.1:0-9369 GCA_964476475.1 uncultured Pirellulales bacterium | reverse complement strand
CGTAACAAGGCCTTGCTTTATGGCCAAATGGTTCGTTCGGAGGTCGAGCCGATGCCGGGAGCGCGGGAACTGCTTGATTCACTAAAAGGAAAGAAACGATTGGCTCTGGCAACCTCTTCGTATCCAAGGGATGCTTGCAATGTGCTCGATACGCTGAAATTCATGGATTTCTTTTCCTATGTGGCGACGAAAGGCAACGTGGAGCGGGTCAAACCTTACCCGGACATCTTTCTCCACGTCGCCAATGAAATGAAAGCGCCGCCGGAGCAGTGCGTGGTGATCGAGGATGCCGAAAAGGGTATCCTGGCGGCGGACGCCGCCGGGATGAAGAGTATCGCCGTGCCGAACGAGCATACGCGATCCAATGACTTTTCGAAAGCGACGATGGTTTTGGATTCTCTGGATGAGATCAACTGCGAATTGATCGATCAACTATGAGAGTAGCCCTATATGGCGGCCCCGGGCAGGCACACGGGCCTGCCCCTACGGCGTCTCTAAAGGAAAAAAGCTCTTGTCATTTCGACCGGAGTTCACCGAAGGTGGACGAAGCGGAGAAATCTGGTTACGATTTAAACTATCTTCGCTCGCAGCCAGATTTCTCGACTTCGCTTCGCTACGCTCGAAATGACACGAATGGATAAACGTCACTGTGCCCCATTTTTCTTGTACACGACCTTTCCACCGACGATGGTATAGTCCACTTTTGCAGACATAATCTTTTCGTGCGGCATCGTCATCAGGTCTTCGTTGAATATCACGACGTCACCGAGATAGCCTGCCTTGATCATCCCCTTGCGGTTTTCCATGAACTCGGCGTAGGCGGAGCCAAGCGTGTACAGCTCGATAGCTTTTTCCATACTCAGTTTTTGATCCGGGAACCAGCCGTCCCCCGGTTCGCCGGCCCGGTCCTTTCGAGTCACCGCGGCGTACAAACCTTCCAACGGATCGACCGGCTCGACGGGATAATCCGTACCAAAAGCAATCGCCGCCCCGGCGTCCAGAAGCCGCTGCCAGGCGTAAGCACCTTTGCAGCGTGCCGTGCCGATTCGTTTCTCGGCAAAACGTTTATCCGTAATACAATGCGTCGGTTGCATCGAGGCGATCACCCCAAGAGCGGCAAACCTGCCGATATCGTCATCGTGAAGCACCTGAGCATGTTCGATACGGTGGCGATGGTCCCGGCTGCCGTTGATCTGCTCAGCTTTTTCATAAGCATTGAGGACCCAATGATTACCTTCATCGCCAATAGCGTGGGTGCCGATCTGGAATCCCAGCGTGTCCGCTTTCAATACCAGTTGCTCGAATTTTTCATACGGCATCATCGGAAGACCGACCTTGTCCGGGGCGTCGATATAGGGATCGAAGAATAAGGCCGTTCCCGAACCTAATGTTCCGTCGATGAAAGCCTTGAGATAACCGAATCGTATCCAGTTGCCGTCTTTGGGATATCTCTTTTGGAGTTCGGCGTAGCGTTGCAGCTTTTGCTCGTCGGCGGTCAACGGGCCGCCGATATAGACCCGCGCCGTGAGCTTGCCCATATCCAGAAACTTCTGATAGATGTCGAAGTCGCCTCCCGGCGGCAATTGCATCGACGTAACACCCTTTTTTCTGGCCATATCAAACGCCGCCTGCCACCCGCGCATCCGTCGTTCCTGTTGCTCTTCGGGCGTTCGGTGAACGGGTTTGTCGCCGTATTTTAATAGTCCCTTTGCTCTCTCTTTGAAGATGCCGGTCGGTTCTCCGGTAGCCGGATCGCGTTGGATCTCGCCTCCAAAAGGATCGGGCGTTTCTTTGGTGATGCCTGAGTTGCGAATGACATAGCTGTTGACCAGAACCGAATGTCCGTCCGCGCGGGACAATACGACAGGATTGTTCGGCGCCGCGGAATCGATCAGCTTTCTTGTCGGCCATTTTTTGTTGTGAAACATTTCATGTTCCCATCGGCCGCCGCGGATCAATTCGCCGGGCTTGGCGTTGGCGACTGCGGCTTTGACTTTCTTAGTAATGATCTTCGGATCGGTGATGTAACGCAAGTCGATATAGTCGGGATCGATATCGCTGAAATGAATGTGGGCGTCGTTGAAGCCGGGAACGATCAGCCTGCCCCGGGCGTCAATTTTTTTCGTTATGCCTTTTTTGACATGCTTCTCGATGATTTCGTTGGAACCGACGGCGATAATAAACTCGCCTTTGAAAGCAACGGCCTCGGCGCGAGGATGACCTTTGTCAATCGTAACAATCTTAGCGTTTGTAATCACCAGATCAGCCGCCGGATGGGCTGTCATATCAGGAAACCAGCCCTTGAGAAACGCATCTTGCCCCCCCTGGAAAAGGGCTTCAGCCAGAAATTCCGTTCCATGCTGGTTCCCCCAGGAATAATTAATGATCAGTCTTCCCTGATACTCACAAAAATCAATGTCCGAATTATTGATATTCTTCGCTTGAGCGATTTTCTCACGCTGCGGAGTAGTAAATGTGTCATTCGCAATCTTCTTATCTTCCGCCGAAAATCGCAATACCGGATTTAACGGGCTTTTCTCCCAATGGACAAAATCTTTCGAGCGCACAACGCGCATTTCATATCCCTCATGAGCCTCGAGATAGAAATTGTAAAACCACCCGTCGAGATATCGGAGGCAATGGGGGGCGGTATAGCGATCCTTGGCATAATTACACTCCGGCGGCAATAATTCCCAGTGCAGCATATCTTTCGATCGGGCAAACAGCGCGGTAAAACGACGTCCGGAAAAAGCCGGCGGCTTGCCGATCTCATACATCAGGACATAATCCCGGTCGGTTTTACATATCGACGTGTTAAAAATGCCGAAGCCGGGCCTTTCGATAATCGTACGATGTTCCCACGTTGACAGGTCTGATGAGATGAATAGTTCGATATTGGGTGCGTCCCATATCGAAACGCAACTGACATAAACCCTGCCGTTATCGACAAACGCGCTGCCCAAATGATACCCTCGAGCAAACGCCGGCGTGGCTTCGCCGGTTTCGTGATCGATAAAACGAAAATAGGAATCGCCGGTTTTATTAGCCCAATACCTCTGACGCACATATTCAAATCGATACAGCCTTCCCTTGAATACGATGGGTGTGGTCTCGACCAGGTCGATATCAATCGTGCCGAGTTTCTGGATCTTTGGCTTCGCCTGAGGTATCGGCCCCGATGCCCAACATGGAATACTGAGAAACGTAACCATCAAAACATAGCCGGACGCCCATAAGGTAAATCGTTGTGTAAACCGGTCGATTACATGTTTCATTCGATATTGCATGATAGTCATTCCTCTATCGTGTGTCGTTGTTTAGGTCCTATGCTATCAAAAACAGCCCATTTGTCACGGACTACCTGGGAAATCCGAACTTCAATGAGACGTTTAAAAGGGGGCATGATAGAGTTGGCATGCGCGTCGATATTTTTTAGACTTTATTTGTTGTGAGTGCGAGTTCAGCGGCTTTCGCTTCCAAAGCATTATCCGGGATAATGCCCATAAAGGCACTGCACAATCCGGAGACGAGGTGAAGGAGTGTGGATGATACATCGCCTGTGTCTCCTTTTTTTGTGCGCCTGGATGCGATTAGGGATATTTCCTTTCCGCCTCCCGGCCAACGACTTCCATCCGATGTTTGAGGATTTGGAATTTTTCCCACTTTTCTCCTTCCCGCCACTTGGGCGGGATGAGTTCGCTTTCCCATCCTGCTAAGTCCCGCATGAGCTCTCGTGTCTTATCGGGATGTTTGTCCGCAAGGTTCGTCGTCTCTGAAACATCCTCCGTTAGATTGAAAAGCAGCGGCGGATTCTCCTTCACGTAGATGAGTTTCCACGGCCCCTTACGGACGGCGCTGGCCTTTGCCCGGCGCCAGTACAAAATATCATGGGGCGCAGAACCTCTCCGGCCTCTCAAATAAGGAAGCAGATTAACGCCATCCAGTTTCCCGGAGCCCCTCCACGTTCCCCCCGCCGCAGCCAGGGCGGTCGGAAGAATATCCAGCGTGCTGACGGGATGGTTATAGCTTATGCCTGCCGGCAGCCCTCCCGGCCATCGCATAAGAAGAGGCACGCGCAGGCCTCCCTCCCATTTCGAGCCTTTCATCCCCCGCAAACGGCCATTGTCCGAACCGTTGTTTGTGGCGCCTCCGTTATCGTTGACAAAGATCACGAACGTTTCTTTATCAATATCCAACGTCGCCAGAAGGTTCATGATCCGTCCAACGTTTCTATCCAGAGACGCCGTCATGGCGGCGTAGATGCGTCGGCGTTTGTTTTCGATATCCTTGAATTTCTCGATGTCTTCAGGCAGCGCCTCCAGGGGAGTATGCACCGCGTTGTACGCCAGGTAGATGAAGAACGGATGGTCGCGATTTTTCCGGATGAATTCCAGGGCCGCTGTTGTCAAATCATTCGTCATGTATCGAATTGTTTCCTGTTCATCAATCGGTTTGTTTCCGTCGCGGATAACCTGGTGGTCCCTGGTCTTTTCGAGAGGGAAATAGCTTCGGCTTCCTCCCAGAAAACCATAGAAGCGGTCGAATCCGCGCTTGAGCGGATGGAATTGAGGCTGGCTTCCGAGATGCCATTTACCGATGGCCATCGTGGTGTATCCCTGCTCGCTCATCACGCCGCCCAGCGTTTTCTCATTGACGTCGAGTCCCATCTGCTCCGTCGTATAGCCCGGCTGCGGCGCGCCCGGCCCGTTGCATTCGTGCCCGAAACGCTGCTGATAGCGCCCCGTCATCAATCCGGCCCTGGACGGGCAGCAAACGGAAGCCGTGACATAAGCCTGACTGCACACGACACCGTCCCGCGCCAGCTCGTCGATTCGAGGCGTGGGAATGTCCGGGCATCCGTGATACCCGAAATCCGCATACCCGGCATCGTCACTCAGAATCACAATAACATTGGGTTTGCGGTCGTTCCGGGCCATCGCCCGGATGGGATAGATCGAGCTGAGAAAACTACAACCCATCCACCTAAGCATGTCTCGACGATTCATGCTGCTTCTCCTTGTGCCTGTTCAGCTCAACTGTTCTGGCGTTTGATTCGACAGGATTATTTTCATTGATAAAACGTCCGTTCGATGAAAGCTGCCGTAAGCAATCAACGATTGATTCTATCCACTTCTACCGGGAATTTCAAGGTTGTCAAAAGGGATTGGCGCATCGCCGTACCCACTACGCTCCGTGGGTTCATAAGGAAGGCGGCTCCTTCGGTGTAAAGGGCAGACACTATCCCCATGCGAATTTCGACAGAAATCAAGACCGCGTTTGAAAGATCATTTCGTTGACACTTCCGGGTCTTTATCGTGAGACGGCATACGTTTCCGTTCCCGAAGAATTTCGTGATCTTACCTCGATAATATTGGAGTCACCCGATTGTGCATACTCACCCGTTCGGGGATTCATCAGCCGGATCGGCTCGCCGGAAAGACACCCGTTCAGGTCTGCAAAAAGCCTTTCAAAACGATCCAGGCCTTCCTCTAAGTCGCGCAGCTTTTTGACGAGTCTCTTGCCGTTCTCCACAAGGTGTTCGGCCGGCGCGTAACGGTTCAGCTCGATCCCGCCCGACGGCAGGGACCGAAGGTAATCTTCGACCTCTGTGACGACCGGCATGGACGGCACGATCAATCCGCCTTCACGAAGCTCGAACTTGCGGGAAAGCTTGTACCGGGAATTGACAAGCGAAAAGTAGGCCCGGCGTCCCATCAGGTCTTCGACGCTTCCTCCATTGACGTCCACGTACATATCCGCAGTAAAGATCCGGCAGTCTCTCAGGAGTTCCGAGTCATCCTGACTGAGAGAATTCTCCTTACGCCCGACGGCCCCGTCGATCAGCATCGCCACGTTCGATCGGCCCTCTCCCATCAACGACAACAGGGCGCACATCTTTTGGATCTCCCCGCAGGGCGCGATGGTCCAAACGGGATCCAGGGCGATTCGCTCTCTTTGTGCAAGTCGCTCCGAAAACCATTTAAGGTACAACATATCCGAGGGCCTTTCGACCAGGAGGATTTTCTTGCCTGAGAACAGCGTATGGGTGATTTCGAATCCGATCGCCGCCTTGAGCGGCGCCAGGGTAATCGCATCGGAGCTGAGAATCCGGTCACCGACTTTGGTGCCCCGGTAGATTTCCCGGCCCTCGTGTGTGGTTTCGACGACGTCCTCAACGGTCCGCGCCCTTCGCAATTTGCGCGCGTCGATCATAAAGGGCGAATGGGTTGTATAGATCACCTGGTAATGCGGCTCCAGCTCTTCGGAAATATAGGTGAGCAGATCCTCCTGAGCCTTGGCGTGCAGGCCGAAGCCGGGATCATCGAGGAGAATGACCAGGTTATCGCCGTAGATTTTCCTGACTTGCGAGAACCAGACCAGGAAGGAAAAGAACCAGCCGAATCCGGTGCTACGCTCGTTGACGTTTAACGTGACGTTATGCCGCGTATTCAGAATCCGCGTCTCGAAGACCAGGCCTTTGTCGAAAGGCGGCGGGTCCTGCGCCTTGCCGGGATGCACGAGGAAACTCACCCTCAGATTTCTGTTCTGGCTCCAGTAATAGCATATCTTTTCGGTAATCGGGGCGGAGGCCGCTTCCAGATCGGCAATGAGTTCTTCGGAACTGGAGACATCCCGGACCTTTTCCGGGGTGGTTCCGACGAGATTGAGCAGCGCCAGGAAGATGCGTTCGGAGCCGGACAGTCGGCCTTCCTGCTTCTTCTCGATAATGTCGTCGATGGAGACCCGCCCGTTCATTACGAGGAATTTGGAGAAATAGACGAACGTCGGCAGCAACGCTTCCACATCCATCTTGCACTTGCTTCCCTGGTAGTATCCTTTGCGAATCACGACCGATCTGGACTTGACTGCATCCGTCCCGAGCAGTGTGCCCAGCAATTCCATGTCCTCATCTTCAAGGTCCCATTTGGTAATGAGCGCGTCATGGGGCTCGGCCTCCCTGATCCGCTGGGAATGCTCGTACTCTTTCCGGCGGCGCCTCGGATATTCGAGCAGCACGTCGAATTCGCCAAATTCTTCCACATCCGGATTCAGCTTGTAAAGGGCTTCCAGCAAAGAGGTTTTCCCGGCCTCATTCTTTCCGACCAAACACGTGACGGGGCGTATTTCAAATTCGGTGGAATCCTCTACGCACTTGAAGTTCTTGACTTGAACCGATTTAAGCTTCATGCTCATCCTCCCTGATAGTGCATTTCCGATTTATGATTTACGATCGCTGAGAACGGGCGGTCTCTTTTCAATCAATATCCTTAATAGAAAATCGCAAATCGTCTTGGGCAAACCCTTCCCGCCAAAGGCGGGTATTCATGAATCATAAATAGAAAATCATAAATCATGTGTCAAGCGGATTCAGCGAAAAAGTAGAAAAAAATTGAATCGTCGCCGATATTTTCGGACGAAATGTGAGTGCGTTCTGAGTCTTACTCCTAAAAAGGACTAAACATCCGGTTAACGAATCATGTTTTGTGACGTCTTTATATTAGTGAAAAGTGGAGGATAGTGATAGAACGTCGGAGAAAAAGACAGAGATCATATGAGAGAACCTGGAAAAACAATACCTTGCATGAGGTCGGTACGCATCCGGAGGATACCCTTGCGAACCGTCTTGTGTTTGGTTATCTCAATGGGCTCATTGGTTTTTTCTAAACCGGTATTCAAATCCAGTGAAATTGAGGCTAATGGCTCGGAACTCGTTTTTTGCGATCTCGACGGTGACCGTCTCAAAGATATTCTTTTGATCGACGAGCCTCATTTGGTTCTGTTTTTCCAGGACGTCGGAAGAGGATTCGCCGGGAATCGCCCTCTGGTGTATGCGCTTGGCGATACGCCGTCGGTCGTTTGGCCGGCAAAGCTCGATAAGGGTGCCGAGAGCCTGCTGGTCATGACCCACGAAGGAGTGGACGAGTTGAGCTTTGCCGCTCGAAAGAAGCCCGCCGCGCCCAGGCGATTGATTGCTCAACAGACGGTGATTCCACGGGATTTAAAAGATCCGTTAATCGAATATTTTCCTTTCTCGGTGGAGGTGCCGAACAATCCGCCCGTAATCCTCATACCGACGGGTCGAGACTTACAGCTTTGGCATCATCGGGGCGCATGGCAGCATATGCGATCTCTTAAAAATGTCCTGGAAACCCGGATATCGGCGCCCGTTCCGGTGATCGGGTATGACAAAGCCACGGAGATCGACATGAGTCTCGGCGATGTCAACTCCGACCGGCGCGATGACATCATCGTTCGCACCAGTGATATGCCGATCTGCACGTTTGCGATATACACTCAGCAAGAGGATGGCTCCTTCACCGCGGAGCCTACATTGACGTTCTCGGAAACGTGGGACTGGTTATGGTATTGCTGGTTAGACATCAATCGGGACGGCCGGGTTGATCTGATCAAAAGCAAGTGGCTCGGCGAGCCGTGGTTTTTGCCGGGCACCCTGTCCGGCAAGGTCATTGTGCAGATTCACCTGGCGAATGCCCAGGGACAGATTCCAGCAAAACCTCAGCAGGTCTTCAGAAAAAACGATTGGATTGATTCCATTCCTATCGTAGATGTGGACGGTGACGGGCATGTGGATCTGGTGCTCGGCTACAATCGCTTCGATACCCGGGAAGGATTCCGAAAGGCATTCATGGCCAAGCGACTCGACTTCAATCTCAGGTTTCACTTGTTCAGGCCGGGGGTCGGTTATCCGGAGAAGCCGGATTTCCAGAGGGACCTGGAGATTCACCTCGATCAACATTCCATCGACCTGAACTGGGGACGCCGCCGGGATTTCGAGCGATTCGTCGATCTCAGCGGTGATTTCGACGGAGACGGCGACAAGGACCTTCTGTTCAGGGACCGTAGTAACAGAGTGTCCGTGTATTCGTTTATTTCACGGCAGGTTGGATTTGAAAAAGAGCCTGGTTTATATTTTGATTACAAAGAACCGATACAATGGTTCAAAATCGTTGACCTTAACAACGACGGCGTTAGCGATTTAGTGATGAAATTGAAACGGGCCGGCGCGTTTCGCGTATTTTTAAGTCATGCTCGGTGAGGTCAATATTTGGTGAGGTTATTAGCTAAATTCGTTTTCGCGTTTCTGTTGCTTAATGCGGCTTCTGCGCCGGCGGCGGAATTCAAACGCCAGGTTATCACGATGTCCCCCGATCCGTCCTGGCTGACCGGTTCGCGTCTCATGGATATTGATAACGACGGTTTGACCGATTTGTTGGCGATCGTTCCGCTGGAGCGCAAGTTGCAGGTATTTCGCCAGCAAAAGTCCGGATTTACGACGACGCCGGACCAGACGATTGCTCTGCCGGAGCAAACCGCCTGGGTTGGTTCCTACGATGTGGATGCCCATCC
>CAYZAT010000176.1:0-9376 GCA_964476475.1 uncultured Pirellulales bacterium | reverse complement strand
CGCTTATCGCGAGCCACTCGACTGCCTTTGTCTGGGACTCTTTGGGGAACTGGGCCTCGGATTCGATGAATGGTGCGACAGATACGAATGCCTCCGCAACCATAGCTTCTGCTTCGGGATCTACAAAAACAGAGTCTTTCTATGTGCATAGCGAAGGTTCGGCTACGCCGCCGACAAATGTCGGGTCATGGGTTAGCTATGGCGGGCCATATCCCGCGCCATCCTGGGCGCAGGCTCAAGGGGCCAGCCAACAATGGGAGTTTCAAGCTGCCGCAGACGGAGTCGTGACATTCGATTCCTTTTTGGACTACAGTTTCGACCTACAAACAGACGCTCAAGGCGAACGGGCATATGGTTACTTCCAAGCTCATGTCCAAATGTGGATTAAATCGGAAACCTGGCTATATGAGTTTTGTGGAGATGCCGATCTGCAACTTAATCCCGGCGTACAAGATGGAGCCGACTATTTTTTGACAGAATCTGCTGTGCCGTTTTCTGTAGTTAGTACCACTCCTTTCTCGTCCGGTCAGGAGGGTATGTTCTCGCTCTCTTTGGTGCACAGCCAAGGGGCTTACACAGAAGGCAATCCGGTCGTTCCTGCTCCGGCAGCCGTCCTGCTGAGCATGGTGGGCTTGGTGAGCGCGGGTTTGAAATTGCGCAGGTTCGTGTGAAAGTCTTGCCGTACACAATTTCCTAAAGTGAAAAAGATGCGTTGTGAAGCCTCGACGGGTGGCAGCCTCAAGCGACGGACCGTCGCTCGGCGTGGTCCAAGCTTGGGGATGGTTGCCTATTATGTCTGAAGGTAAGACATATACTCCATAGGGATGACAGGGGTGGCAAGATAAGCTTCATGCTTCACGCTTCACGATTGTTTCCCTTCCGTTCATGTAGGGACGGAGGACGTTGGGGATCGCGATTGAGCCGTCGGCGTTTTGGTACAGCTCCAGGATGGGGATCAGGATGCGCGGAGAAGCGATAACTGTGTTGTTGAGCGTGTGGCAGAAGATGTTTTTCCTGGAATCGGAGCCCTTATAACGGAGGTTCATTCGGCGGGCCTGGAATTCGTAGAATTTACTGGCGCTGTGGGTCTCGCAATAGTTCTCCCGAGACGGCATCCAGGCTTCGATATCAAACTTCTTCGCCTGGCCGCGACCGAGGTCGCCGGTGCAGACGTTGACCACGCGGTATGGCAACTCCAAAGCGTGCATGACAGCTTCGGCATTGGATAGAATTTCATTGTGGTATTGATAGCTCTCCTCAGGATTATTTTGGCAGATGACGACCTGCTCGACTTTATCAAACTGGTGGATGCGATACAAGCCGTAGGTGTCTTTGCCCGCCGCCCCGGCTTCACGCCGAAAGCAACTCGATAAGGCGACATATTTAATCGGCAGTTCATCCGCATCTAATATTTCGCCCATGCGATAGGCCGTCAGCGGCACTTCTGCGGTGCCGACGAGGTTAAGCCGGTCTTTTTCCATCCGGTAGGTCTGCTCTTCGGAGCCGGGATAGTAACCGGTCCCCCGCATCGCCTCGTCTTTCATTAAGAGCGGCACGGACAAGGGGACATACCCTTTGCCAACCATCGTATCCATGGCGAACCGCAAGACCGCCCAGTGCAGCAACGCCCCATCGCCTTTGAGAAAGTAATTTCTCGTCCCGGCTAATTTCACCCCCCGCTCGATGTCAATAATACCCAAATCCAATCCTAACTGGACGTGATCTTTCGGCTCGAAATCGAATGCGGGAATTTGGCCCTCTTTTCTGATCTCGACGTTTTCCGTATCGTCCTTACCAAGCGGCACATCGTCGTCCGCCGGTTGAGGGACTTGTTGCATCAGTGCATCAAATTCCGGCTGGAGGGTTTTGAGTTCTTCATTATACCGGGCTTCTTGCTGTTTCAATTCCGAGAGCTCCGACAACGCGGATTCCTTCTCGTCCGGCGGCAGTTTCGGGATGGATTTGCCGATGCGGTTCTTGTCCGTGGAGATATCCTGCAATTGTTGCTTGATCGTTCGTAACTCGGCATCCACGGCGAGCAGCTTGTCGATATCGACGTCGAACTTCTTTGCTTCACTGGCGGCTTTGAATGTCTCGGGATTCTCTCGTATTTGCTTAATGTCGATCATTGTATTAGGGTATCAGAATATCAGGTTATCAGGTTGTGGGTATCAGGGGAGCAGGATATCAGGTGATTCGTGCACCGCTACTTTTTCGCGCCCTTTTTCTCTCTAATGTAACGGATATAGCCATTGATTCCTCGAATGACTTCTTCATATTGCTCGACCCATTGTTGTGATTGTGGTCCATCTAAATAACTCTTACCCGCCAATTGACGTATATGATTTTGCGTTTCACCAGCTTCCTTTCGAGCGATATTAAAGCCTTTGATTTTGTCATTATAATAATAAGTTGTATAACCTTCAGCAATATTATCACAAACCGAGGAAGAACTTCGCTCAATCTGATCTCTCAGTCGAAACTTTTCATCTCTTGGCAGATTCTTGCAGAGACTATGGATATCCTGCATTAGCTTAAACGCTTTCTGCCAGATCCATAACTTTTCAAAGCCCGCGATGGGTTTCCCCTGATTTCCTGCTCCCCTGGTATCCTTCATCCTGTTTTCCTGATTACCTGATACCCGCCTTTATTTTCAATCACCCCCACCGTTTGACGATCACGACATTGTTCTGCCCGCCGAATCCGAAGGATTCGTTCATCACGATATTGACGGGCATCTTTCGCGGTTCGTTCGGGACGTAATCCAGATCCAGTTGAGGATCGGGATCGTTCAGATTCATCGTGGGCGGGACAATGTTATCGCGGATCGCCAGGACGCAGGTAATGAACTCGGCGGCACCGGCGGCGCCGATCAGGTGGCCCAACATGCTTTTCACACTACTGGCCGGGACACTCTTGGCCCTCTCTTTAAAGACGGCTTTAATGGCCTTGGTCTCTATTGAATCGTTCTCCGAGGTGCTCGTGCCGTGGGTGTTGATGTAGTCCACGTCTTTGTAGCTAATCCCCGCATCGGCCAGGGCCGCCGTCATGGCCTGTATCGCCCCCCGTCCGTCTTCGTGCATGTCCGTGACACGGAAGGCGTCGGAGCTGCTGCCGTAGGCGATGATTTCCGCTAAGATATTGACGCCTCGTTTCTTTGCCGAGCTGAGAGATTCGAGGATCAGAATGGCCGCCCCTTCCCCGAGTATAAAGCCGTCCCTGCTGGCCGTGAACGGTCTCGAGGCCGTCTGCGGGCTGTCGTTTCGGGTCGATAAGGCGGTCAGGCGATTAAAGCCGGTCAGGCCCAGCGGGTGGATCATCGAATGCGCCCCGCCCGCGATCATCACGTCCGCATCTCCTTTGCGAATGATCATTGTCGCCTCGCCGACGGATTGGGTGCTGGCCGCACACGCCGTGAGACAGCTTCGCGTCGGTCCGCGAGCACCGGTGAGCATGGCGATATGGGCCGCGGGCATATTCGGCTCCTGCTCAAGCTCGTATCGGGGATCCATCCGGTCGAAGGAGACCTGGGTCCATCGACCCCAGTCCATCTCATCGGTTTCAGGATTCCAACCGTCAATAATGGCGGAAAAGAAAATATCCGTATCGACCGGGCCTTCACCCGCTCCCAGGTAAATTCCCAATCGTGTCCGGTCGATTCCGTCGGTCGGCTCGGTCGTTTCTACGTCGATCCGGCCCTGCCGACAGGCCTGAACCGTCGCCCCAACGGCGAAACGACTCCCCCGATTGCCCTGCTGATACTGCGGATTCGTCGTATATTGGGTGAGGTCGTAGTCCTTGACTTCGGCGTCGAAGGTCGTCGGAAATGTCGAGGCATCGAAAAGGGTCGTCTTGGCTATGCCGCTTTTACCTGCCAAAAGCGCCTGCCACAACGTCTCCACGTCATGTCCCAGCGGACAAACGATCCCCATACCGGTGATGACGACTCGCTCAGTCATTCATGAGACCTCTTCTTTTAAAAAATAATGAATATTGAATAGCGAATAGCGAATAGCGAAGTAAAACATTAGGATTCTCTTTTCCTATTGTGCTTATTCTTCTCCGCTGTTTTTACACTGGTCACGAAAATTGAGATTAACTCATCGCATTCGACTATAAGGGTTTCTGTCAGTTTTTCAGATCTCGTCATCCGTTTGCGTCGAATGATCTGAAGCCATACTTTCGTTTCTCTTAATTCTTTTAGGACGATCTTAATTTTATGTATGAAATCACTTCGAGACTCAGCACTTTGAGCTTCGCCATAATTCGGTGCCGGAGATGTTCCAGAACGGACCAACTGGCCTGCTATGTGATTTCCTGCACGCGTATTTGGCAATGTCTCGACAAGGTTGATGATTTGAACGGCGAAATCAATCAGACGCTTCTCAAGATCATACTTTTTGTCCCGATCTGCTCCTTCCTGCATTCTCAATTTAATCCATTCACATCATCATTCTGTGTTCATTATTCATGATTCGATATTTAATCTGTTCTTTTAAGGATTACCGCCCCGGTTTGTCCGCCGTAGGTATAGCTACAGCTTATTGCGTATCGTATCTTCTGATCCTTAGCTTCTTCTACAATATTCAAGTCGCAGCCTTCGGCGTTTCGATGGAAGTTTTGTGCGGCGGGAATCTTGCTTTCGTTCATGGCACACGCGGCCGCGATCACATCCAGCGCCCCGGCGGCGGCCCCTGTCGTGCTCAACATGCTTTTGGTCGGCCAAACGGGAATCCGCGTGCCCGCTTTGCCCAACGCCGCACGGATCGCCCGGGCTTCAGCCCGGTCATCGGCGGGAATCCCCGTGCCGTGCGGGATAATCAGGTCCAGCTCTTCAGGATCGATCCCGGCCTCGGCAACGGCTTTTTCGATGGCAATCTGGAGGCCTTTGCCGTCCGGTTCAAGATGCTCGTAGGCCGGATTGATGTTGTTGCTTTGTCCGAAGCCGACCAACTCCGCGTAGATTGTGGCGTTGCGCCGGGCGGCATGATCCAGGCTCTCCAGGATCACCGCACCGCCGGCTTCGCCGAACACCGAGCCTTTGGCGTCGGCGTCAAACGGTCTGCACGCCGACGTGGGATCGTCGTTGTTTTCGACGGTCGATCGTTTCAGCATAGACTGGCGGATCATGACCATGGGATTGACCTTGGCTTCGGCCCCGCCGGCCAGGGCCGCGTCGCTGCCGCCCCGGGCAATCACCTGGGCCGCTTCCGCGATGGCCAGGTGGGCGGAGGTCTCAGAGCAGGTAATCGTATTACTCGGGCCCTGGATATCGTGGATAATGCCGACATGACAGGCGAGCATGTTCGGCAGGTATTTCAACAACCAGAGCGGCGTCACGAGTTCGAGGCCTTCTTTGCCCCACTTTCGAATATCGAAATGCCCGTCGCTGATACTGGCCGCCACCGCCGGGGCCAGCTCAATCATGTCGCAACTAATCAGGCCGGCGCCAAAATGGATCGCCATACGCTCCGGGTCGATGTTGATGTTTTCCGGATCGACCCCTTTCGTCACCAGACCGGCGTGCCGGACGGCTTCCTGTGAGGCAACGACGGCCAGCTCGATGTCTCGGGACATGAGCTTGGTGGCCTTGCGATGGGACTTCGGCACAAAATCACGTATTTTGAACTCGGGGGCCTGGCCGGCTAATGTGCAATCGAAGCCCGCCGGATCGAACGCGGTGATCGTATCGATCCCAATCCGGCCGGCACAGAGCGAGGTCCACATATCAGTAGCGGTCAGTCCGAGCGGAGTAATAGCTCCAAAACCGGTGATGACAACGCGGGCAGAACTCATCAGACGCGCTCCGATTTCTCCACGGTTTTTGTCAGCATGTCCCGAAGAAGCGGTTCGAAAACCGAGGTACTGGAGCCAAAGACGAAATTCTCGGCCGGGAAGGCTTTACCCGCCAGGTTTTGGTCGATGTGGCTGAACATGAGGTCGATCTCGGCGATGAGGTCGTCGGAGCGGGTAATCTTACCGCTCGTACTGGCGGCTTCGGGAGCGAAGGATTCAATGACGGTTTCCAATAGGAGGGTATCGCCGGGTTTGACATAATCGAAAAAGACGGCTTTTTTTATCTTCGCCAAAACGACTTTTTCCTGGAATTGGGCTTTCTCACCGACCAGGATTCCACCCGTCTGGGCCATGGCTTCGATCATCAGGCACTCCGGCATGACGGGGAAGCCGGGGAAATGATCGTGCACGTGCTCTTCGGCCAGCGTTACGTTCTTCAACGCGACGGCTCGCTTGCCGCTGTCGAACTCAATGAATTTATCGATCCAAATCCAACGCATTTTCCGCCGGCCCTTTTCTGCAATTACGCCTCGTTGAGCTTGATCTCAATGTAGTTGACGATCGCGTTGACGGTGAATAGATCCGCCATTTTGTTGATATCGGGGTCTTTCTCGAATTCCGTCAGGTTGGTGTGCGGCATCCTCTTTCGCAGCTCCGTGAGCCCCTTGTCGGTTAATTTGCCGTTGTGGATGAGTTCGGAATCGGTCATGAGACTCTCGACGGGGAACAATTCCTCCCGGGGGATTTTTATTCCAAAGGCCTTTTCCAGACGGAATACAATGTCGAGAAAGTCAATACTCTCGGCCCCGAGATCGCCCATCAATGTCGCTTCAGCCGTGACCTCGTCGTCATCGACTCCCAGCGCATCCACTAATACTTCTTGAACCTGCTGTTCAATTTCTTCCCGACTCATTGCCATGCCTGTTCTACCTCCAGCACTTGATAGCGTGTTCCATTACGGGTTTCCATTCCAATGCCGGACAGGAATCTACTCACTGCCCACCAGTTTCCATCGTGTCTTCAGATTTTCGACAATCGCGGCGTCCACGGACGCCATCGCCGAATTCTCATCGGCCAGGTTAAAATGCTTCAAACCAAACCGTGCTTCGACGATACGCTGGCCGTCGGAGACACCCAAGCCGGCAAAACTACTCACGTTCTCTTCGATCTTCCTGGCCTCGACCGTGTACTCGATCTGCGTACCGGGCGCCAAAAAGCTTTTATACTTCACATTTCGTGCTTGTTCAAGCAATATCATGCTGTGGGCGAAATTTTCGGTCCGCCGGACCAGCCACGAGGCCGACTCGATCAGCCCTTCCAGCAATAGAACACCGGGCAGGACCGGGAACGTCGGAAAGTGATCGCCCAGATATTCTTCGGCCAGCGAGACGTTCTTAATCGCTTTGATGTGTCGCCCCACTTCGATCTCAACGACCTTATCAATCAATATATATCGCATTGTTTAACTCGTTCTTCAGTTCGTTGTTTAAGGCCCATAAGCCGATACACCCGGTATGGATAACGCGATACGCTACACGTTATGCACCGGTTTTGCAATCGTTTTTCCGTCGTTTTTTCGCTTTCATCCGAGAAACAAATTGATTCCGGCTTTCTTACGGAGTACGATGCTGTGTCGCAAAGGGGATTGATAAAGGAGTGTCGCTAATGAAGAAAATCCTTCGGCTAATTCGCAGGGATCAGGTTACGAGCAGAGATGTGTTGCCAACCGTTTTTCTCTTATTATTAGGATCCGCGTTCATGAGTTGCCGCGGCCCTATTGCCGACCGGACACGCCAAGAGCGGACATCTCCGGTGGTTCTGACTTTTCAGATTGATCTGGACGAACAGGTCTATAAGAGCAGTGCATACGGCAAGCCGCCCCAAATGGCGGTTTGGATTCAGAACCAGGAAGATAAGCACATTCGCACGATCATGGTGACCTATCACATGGGGGCCTGCGACTGGGGCGGGCGGGTCGAGCGCCCTATCTCTTTGCCGTATTGGGTGGGATTCTACAACCGCCAGACGGGGACGTCGGGCGCGCCGACGCGGGAGCATCCCGCTCCGGACGCGGTGACGTTCGCCACGCCCAAGAGCGAGCTCATCATCAATACATCCGTGCCCGAAGGCTCAAAATGGAGCTACTACATTGAAGTTAACGTTTCAGGCGATTTTAATGCCGATTTCCCGAAACAATCGAAAGACGGCCGGACCGATCGCAACGGCAACGGTCAGCCGTCGCTGGTTTACGGGGGAACCCTCGAAGCGGTCAAAGGAGCTGTATCTCAACCCATCGTCCTGGGGCATACGGACCAGTATGAACCTGTTGGCAAGCTTAAGGAAAACACGAACGGTATCACGACGGCTCCGGAATTGCTCAAAACCATAATGGTTTCATGCCGGGATTGACCGAATCTTCTTTGAATTTCACATTTTATCAGGTTATATTCTGAGATTATGAACGTACGCAAAGCGAAAGTGTCGGATGTTGGGGCGATCAATGCATTGATCAGCACCTATGCCGAGCGGGACCGGATGCTGTTTCGCTCGATGGCGGATATTTACGAGAACCTGCAAACGTTTACCGTTGCGGAATTGGACGGTCAGGTTGTCGGCTGCTGTGCCCTGGAAGTGATCTGGTCGGACTTGGCGGAAATTAAGTCCCTGGCGGTCGATGGCGCCAAAAAAGCGAGGGGGATCGGCAAAATGATGGTCAATACCGCTATGGAGCAAGCGGCTGCGCTCGGTGTACCGAAGGTTTTTGCTCTCACACTCGAGCCGGAATTCTTCCGGAAATTAAGCTTCGAGATCGTCGAGAAAGAAACGCTGCCCATGAAGGTCTGGAGCGATTGCGCCCGATGTCCAAAACAGCAGCATTGCGATGAAATTGCGGTGATTAAAGGCGCGAGCTAAAGCGAGCGACAGTTTACAGTGCCAAAAATATTATTTTCCGACGGAGGATCGTATGGCTGACCATGTTTGTCCGATATGGGTAGGGTATATGCTGGCCAGTCCCATCAGAAAGGTATTTCACAATCCTAAGAAGATCCTCGACCCATATGTCAAGCGGGGCATGAAGGTTTTGGATATCGGCTGTGCCATGGGTTTTTTCAGTTTACCTTTAGCCGAGAGGGTCGGCCGGGAAGGCAAAGTGTTTTGTATAGACGTTCAGGAAAAGATGATCGCATCGCTCCAGAAACGGGCGAGGAAGGCGGGATTGTCCGATAATATCGAAGTTCGCGTTTGTCCGCGGGATTCGCTCGGTCTTGAGGGCCTAACGGAGCAGATCGATTTTGCCTTAGCGGCCGCCGTCGTACATGAAGTTCCAAATGCGGCGAGCTTTTTCTCGGAGATCTATACGGCGATCAAGCCGTCCGGGAGCTTGCTCGTGGTTGAGCCGAAAGGGCATGTCTCTCAAGAAGACTTCGAGGTTAGTGTTTCCAAGGCAGCGCAAGCCGGATTTACCGTGATAAATCGACCTCGGATAAGCCGAAGCCGTTCCGTTCTTTTCGGTAAATAAGTGGACAGGTTGAACTTAACCCACCTGACGGCGTTGGAATAATGCAATGGCCAGCGCGAG
>CAYZAT010000175.1:0-9394 GCA_964476475.1 uncultured Pirellulales bacterium | reverse complement strand
TGCCAGGCGATGGCTTCCCCTTCGCGGTCGAGGTCAGTGGCCAGGAAGAGCTTATCGCGGGTCTTTGCCGCGGCTTTTAACGATGTGACCGTGCGTTTCTTACCGGGCATGATGTCATACGTCGGCTCGAAATCATTGTCGATATCGACGTTCAGACCCTTCGACGGCAGGTCGCGCACGTGTCCCATCGAGGCTTTGACTTCGAAGCCCGGGCCGAGATATTTATTGATCGTCTTCGCTTTTGCGGGCGATTCGACGATGACTAAGGATTTTTTGGATGAACTCGATTTTGCCATAGATATTCGTCAGTCCTTCATATGTCAATCAGGGTCTTACCCTGGGGTTATATGCGTATAGACCCACTCATCGGTCATTTCTACGCTGAAATTTAAAAAAGGACAAATACAAACGCCTCGCAAAGATGTCAAGAGAAAACAATTATTGGGCCTAACGTTAGCGACGAATACATTGACTCAATAAAGACCTTTTGATAACATTATTTTGCCATAGAGGTAAAAAGTTAAGGAAGATCCATATGCCTGAGATATGCCGTTTTCTTGGAATAGTGATTACGATGTACTATAAGGAGCATCAACCATCGCATTTCCATGCCAAATATGCAGGTCAAAGAGCTTCTTTTACGATATCAGATCTACGTCTTCTTGAAGGAAAGTTGCCCAAACGAGTGATTTCGCTTGTGTTGGAGTGGGCCTTCGAGCATCGAGATGAGTTGCAGGAAAATTGGGAATATGCTCAACGTCACGAAGATCTCAAGAAGATCGATCCTCTTGTTTAGGGATTTAGATATGCACTATATAATCAACGCAGAATATGTCGGGGGATATCGGTTACGGCTTACCTTTGAAGATCATCAAATAAAGCTCGTGGACCTGGAGCAATATCTTGATGGTGGCGTTTTTGAACCTCTAAAGAACCTTGAGTACTTCAAACTTGTCACATTGAATCCCGATATTGATACAGTTGTTTGGCCGAATAATGCAGATTTCTCTCCGGATTTCCTCTATGAAATCGGACAGGCATGCAACGAACACGCCGCCTGATCGACAGGCGATACAGACAGATCAACCCACTTGTAAAAGCTTATAAAGCAATGGTTCGAGTTTTCGAATGGCGTTGCCGCGGTGGGAGATGGCGTTTTTTTCCTCACGTGTGATTTGAGCGATGGTTTTATTCAGGTGCGGCACGAAGAAGATCGGATCGTAGCCGAAGCCTTGATCGCCGATTTCTTCCTCGGTTATCAGACCCTCAAGCGTTCCTTCCGTTTCAAGGAGGACGTCTTCGGGGCTCGCCAGGCACAGCCGGCAGACAAATCGCGCCGTTCGTTTTTCCTTTGGGAGGCCTTCGAGAAGCTTTAAGACCTTTGCGCTGTTTCGGTGGTCGATGCGTATTCTATCGACATTATCTTCTTTTTCACAGGAGAATCGTGCTGATTTCACACCGGGAGCGCCGTCGAGGGCATCCACGACCAGACCCGAATCGTCGGCAATGGTCCAGACGCCGGTGGCTTTGGCGTAACCGAGAGCCTTTTTACGGGCATTTTCGGCGAACGTTGCGCCGTCCTCGACGATTTCCGGCATTTCGCCGAAGTCAGCAAGACTCAACCATTGCAAACCCGTACCGAGCAGCGTCCGCAATTCGGCGATCTTGCCGGGATTGGTCGTGGCTACGAGAATTTTTCTTTTTTCGTCTGACATACCCGTTATCCTGTCCAAAACTTTAATCTTGTCAATAACTTTTGCATTTTTCATTTTTTTCGTTACAATTCGGTATTTTATAGACCGTCAAGATAGCGATTGGAATATCTGGAGCAAACAATGGATGCAAGCAAAATCATTGCCGAAGGTATAACCTTTGATGACGTGCTTTTGGTGCCGGCTCAAAGCGATTTCGTCCCGAGCCAGGCGGACACGCGCACGCAATTAACCGATAATATCACGATCAACATTCCTATCGTCTCGGCCGCGATGGATACCGTGACCGAGGCGGCCCTGGCCATCGCGCTGGCCCAGGAGGGCGGAATCGGCATCATCCACAAGAATCTCTCCATCGAGGCGCAAAAGCGGGAGGTCGCCAAGGTCAAACGCTCCGAGCATGGCGTGATTCTCGATCCCGTCACCTTATCGCCGAACGAGCCGGTCCGCAGGGCGCAAGAGCTCATGGTCGAGCAAAACGTTTCAGGCGTCCCCATCGTCGAAGGTAAAAAGCTCGTCGGCATTCTAACACGCCGGGATTTGAAGTTTCTCAAAGACTATGATGCCGAGGTTCGCTCGGTGATGGTCAAGGACAAACTCGTGACGGGGCCCGCGGGAACGACCCTGGAAGAAGCAAAGGAGATTCTCCAGAAGCATAAGGTCGAAAAACTGCTTTTGGTCAACGGAAAAGGCGAGTTGGCCGGTTTGATCACGATGAGGGATATCGACCGCGTCAAGCAATATCCGATCTCTGCACGCGACCAACGAGGCCGGCTTCGCGTCGGCGCCGCCGTCAGTGTGCACGATTACGAGCGGATTGAAGCCCTCATCGCCGCGGACGTCGATATTATCGTCGTCGATACCGCTCACGGCCATTCCCAAAACGTCATCGAGACGGTCAAGAAGATCAAATCGGACTATCACATCGACGTGATTGCCGGCAATATCGCGACCTCCGAGGCCGCGGAGGCCCTGATCGCAGCCGGGGCAAACGCCGTGAAGGTCGGCATCGGCCCCGGCGCCATTTGCACGACCAGAATAATATCCGGCGTCGGCGTGCCTCAAGTCTCGGCGATCATCAACTGCGTAAGAGTTGCGCAAAAGAAAAATATTCCCGTCATCGCCGACGGCGGCATCCGTCAATCCGGCGATATCGCCAAGGCCATCGCCGCCGGGGCATCGAGCGTTATGATCGGCTCGCTCTTCGCGGGCCTGAGGGAAAGCCCGGGCCAGTTAGTCATCTACAAAGGCAGACAGTTCAAGGAATACCGCGGCATGGGTTCGCTCGGCGCGATGGTCAAAGGCTCGGCCGAACGATACGGCCAGAGCAGCTCGACCGAGGTCAGCAAGCTCGTGCCCGAAGGCGTCGAAGGACGGGTCCCGTACCGTGGAAGGCTGAGCGAATTCGTCTATCAGCTCGTCGGCGGCCTGCGGGCCGGCATGGGCTATTGCGGGGCGCGAAATATCAAGGATTTCCAGAAGAACAGCCGGTTCGTCCGAATCAGCGCCGCCTCGGTCCACGAATCCCACCCGCACGATATCCAGATCACCAAAGAAGCCCCAAACTACTCTGCCAGCCTACCTTTCGAGGACTGACAATCTCTCCGAACAAGCTGCCGATCACAATGATCAGGTGTCCGGCATCAAAGAAAACAGCTTGAAAATTTATCCGGTTTGTATAGACTGTCCGATTGTAACTAATGAAATCTGATTAAATCACCCAGATTGTCATTCCTGCGAAGGCCGTTTCGTATGGAACGCCTTACGGCGGAATCCAATTGAAGAACGTGGATTCCTTGTCAGGCACGCAATGGCGACAAGGGCGTGAACTTTGTTGTTTTGAGAGAATAATTATGTCTGGACTTCAACAGAAAATCGAGAACGAGAATCGGATCGAGCCGGCACAGAGGATAAAACGTCTGCCGCCCTATCTGTTCGGGCGAATAAACGCACTGAAATTGGCCAAGCGCCAGGCGGGCGTGGATATTATCGATCTGGGCATGGGCAATCCATCCGACCCGACACCGCAGATCATCATCGACAAGCTGAGTGAGGCGGCTCAGGACCGGCGCAATCAGAAATATAGCGCCTCGAAAGGTATCCAGGGATTGCGCAGGGAAATCGCCAGGAAATACGAATCCAAATGGAACGTACAGCTCGATCCGAACACGGAAGTCCTGGCCTGTATCGGCTCCAAAGAAGGCTTCAGCCATTTGTGCCTGGCGATGATGGGTCCGGGCGATACGGCGATCGTTCCCGATCCGGCGTTTCCCATACACAATTATGCGGTGGCACTCGCGGGCGGGAACGTCGTCTCCGTACCGCTGGGTAACGACGACAAATTCATAAGCAACATCAAGATGGTCATCGAGAACATGTACCCGAAGCCCAAGCTGCTGATCCTCAATTACCCTCACAATCCGACCGCCATGACCGTCGATGAAGGCTTCTTCGAGCCGGTCGTCGAGCTGGCCAAGAAGTTCGGCGTGGCGGTTATCAACGACTTCGCCTATGGCGAGACGTGCTTCGACGGCTATAAAGCCCCGAGCTTCCTCTCGGTCAAAGGGGCAAAAGATGTCGGCGTCGAGTTTACCACGATGAGCAAGCCGTACAACATGGCGGGCTTTCGCATCGGTTTCGTCGCGGGCAACAAGGATATGATCAACTATCTCGCCACGATCAAAGGCTACTACGATTACGGTATCTTCCAGGCGATCCAAATCGCGGGCATCATTGCGATGCGCCATTGCAACGACGAGATTCTCGCTCAAAATCTCAGGTACCAATCCCGGCGGGACGTCGTCTGCGAGGGTCTCGGACGGATCGGTTGGGACGTGGAAAAACCGCGTGCGACGATGTTCGTCTGGGCGAAGGTCCCCAGGGAACATTCCCAGGGCAAAGGGAGCATCGATTACGCGATGGACCTGATGGAATATGCAGAAGTCGCGATCGCGCCGGGCCGGGCCTTCGGCGAAGGGGGCGAAGATTATATGCGGGTCGCCCTTGTGGAGAACGAGCAGCGCCTGCGGCAGGCGATTCGCAACATTAGCCGCTTCGTACGAAAGGCGGAAGCCCAATAATAACACGCAGGACATGTCTATAAGTCAAGGTAAAACGTACCGTAAGCGCGAGGTGTCGGAAAAGACTTGACTTTTAGAGCTAAATTTGGTTTAATAGTATTATTGCGGTAAGAGAATATCAGCGTCTGACGGTATTGGCGCACGAATAAGTTTCATCACAGCGGGGGGATGAAATTTAATGAGACGGGGGGATTCCATATCTGTCCTATGGAGAGGCATCATTTTAGCACTCGCCATCGGTGCGCTCGGTTTGGTTACGCCCACCGATGCCCGAGCGAAAGATATGATGCTCCTTCTCGAACAAAGCCCCATCAGGGGCGGCGACATCTCTCCGGTCCCTGGGACGTACCACTTCGAGCCGGATTCCCGTGTCACGTTGACAGCCGTACCGAGGCCCGGCTACAGATTTCTTCACTGGCTGGGGGATGTCGGCGATCCATCGGCCACTCAAACGGTGGTCCATCTTAATAAACCGAAGATTATCGTGGCCGTATTCGAACAAAACGACGATCGCCTGGGCAAGCCGGAAGGAGTGCCCGTCGGCGGCGGCGGCGGCGGTTTGTTTCCCACACCTGCGGACTTGCGTTGGCCGGGCGGATTCAGCGCCGGTGGAGGCAGTACAAGGACCCAGCCCACAACCTACGTGATTAGGGACAGTGAGCCCGTGCCGGAGCCGGCAACCGGGCTATTATTGCTGCTGGGTGGGATTCTTGGCCTTCGGCGACGAATCGGCAAGGTGCGATAAATCGCGCCGTTCCCGTTCATTCAAAATAATGGCCACATGTCTCCTGAGTAATGAATTCAGATTCCGTTCTGGGGTATTTCCGACAATTCAACGGCCGAATCTTATAGATCGAGCAATACGATGTACCGTCAGGTTTGTACTTGAGGAACGGGCAGATGTTCGGCAGCTTGCAGCACGCCCCGCAATTGACGCATTGCCCTTTGCGCCGCTTAGAGACGGGCAGCATGCACGTCATGGTCCTTCGGATCCTGGCCCGCCAGGTATTTGCTTGTCCATTTGTCATGCCAAAGAGCATACCCCATTTGACCGGCAAATGCCAAGCTTGAATGTGAAAAGTGGACAATCGAATCGCTCAAGCTCGACAAGCTGCTCATCGTCATTCCCGGCGACAAAAGCTGGCCGATCAACGAAACCATTTCTGTTTGCCCTGTAAACAAAACCGAAGAACTCCTGGTTTAGATTAGCTAAGCATTGTAGTGTTTTTCCCTTTATGGCTCTCTCCTACTGATTATCCTGCGAATCTCTTTTCATCTCATCGGGCCAGTCATGACTTAAAATCCAGGCCTTCAAGGTATTACCGTCTTTTCCAAGCACAACGATTTCTCGGCGATCCGCTTCATCCTGGTCATCTTTGGGTTTGGGCAAGAATGTGCTCTTTCCGGCAACTAAGCAGGAAAACTCGTTGTTGCCCTTCCACGAAGGCGCCAGCTCTGACAATTCTTCCTCCCCGAAACCTTCTTCTTCCCGGATCGGGATGTCCATCGAATCCGTTCCGAGAGCGTAAACAATGAATCTGTTGTATTTGACGGGGAGCAATACTTTTTTTCCGTCCGGCGATAGAGAAAATTGCGATAAATTGAGAATCTGTTGGCTCGTGTGAATGGACACACTCAAAGGCAACACATCCGATACGGTTCCCGTGACGGGATCGTAGCAGAACAAAGAGCATTTCGCCTCATCTTTCTTGTTAACCGGTAATGACAGGGCGGCACTTGAGAAAAAGATTCGATGGCCGATCCCATATTCAACCTTCAGCCACGGAAGGAACATCGTGCCCGCGAGTTCCGCCGTTTTGCCGGTGAAGCGGTCGGACCCAGCCGAGTCGTGCGCCGATTCGACCAGCAGGTTCCCGTTGGCGTCCGTAACGACGGTTTCACTGAGCGTGCCCAGGATGAGATCATCATGCGATAAATCCTCCGAGTCTGCACGTAGGTAAGCTATGGCTCGGCTATCTTTTCGCCAATCGTAGCCGAAAGCAACGCAGGAGTCCACGGACACCACTTTCTTATCCCCCTCGGTCGCGGTAACATGCAGACTGAATTCTTCGTAGGCATTGCTGACTTCACCTTCCTGCGTATGCATCAGGTAAGCAATGTATTTACCGTCGGGGGAAAATTTTGTGGCAAACGTGTGGAATATGTTGGTCGCGACAATCTTTTTCTTCTTCGGGGCTTCGCGAGCGACAACGACGACCTGGAAGTACTCAAGGGGCATTTCAGAGCCTTTGTTGATTCCTTCCGGGCCGATTATCTTTCGCAATGCGCCGTCGGCATTCTCGCAGAGGGTGCGAATCGCCCAGTTCTCATAATCCTCGAGGACCAGAGGGCCCTCGTCGGGAGAAGGAAATTCGTTCTTTTTCAGTGCGCCCGCTTCCTGTATCTTTTCGGCAATCTGCTCGGCGGCCTCCGCGATGGCTTCGACCTGCTCCGGCGGTAATCGTTTTAATCCTTCCGCCAGATTCGTACACTCCACTCGTTCGCAGTAGGCAATCCACGTGCCATCGGCGGACAGGCCCGGCAACAGATCGATCGGTCCTTTGGCGACTTCGGTTAATTCACCGGTCTTACCATCGACCAGATATAATCCGTCGCCGGCCTTCAGCAAACCAACCGAACCGTCTTCGGACCACTGAAGCGAGTCCTCGGGAATGCACCCGACAATGAAAATAGCGACGATAGAAAATACCACTAAACCTAATGTTGTTTTATGATTACTCATGGTTTTTCTCCTTTCTGTATTGTTTGTACGCATCCCACGATCTGGTGTCACGAAGATCGGCTATATTCCCTCGGCTGGGCGGATGCTCCAGCATGGCCAGCATTTTATCGCCCCAGAATGTCCCCGCATATCTCTCTTTCAAGTCCGAGACGTTTTCGACCGGCTTTGAGGTCGGACTTGATACCTGGATCAAAGTCTTTGGCGTTCGAGGGGGAATCTCCCATCGCCCCGCGGTAAAACCAATAAAAAGACCGAAAACAATTGCCGCCGCCCAGCGTGCAGCCGGCTGCCATCTCAGACGCAATACCGGACTTATTTTGGGAACGACCTGCCCGACGTTCGTATAAGCCGTCTTTGCTTGAATGGCAGTTTCCGTTTGATTATACATCTGTCGCACGTCACCGGCCCATTGTGTTGCTTTCGGATGTTCGTCAAGATAGAATTGCAGCAGTGTTTCGGCATCTTCGTTGAGTTCACCCGCCGCCGAATCTATCGCCAACCTTTCGATTATTTCACGGTTCATTGTCCCAATCCCCAATGTGTTCTCTTATGTGCTTCAATCCTCGGTGCAATCGTGACCGCACGGTCCCGACGGGAACATCGAGGGCGTGAGCGATCTGGGCATAGCTTAAGCCCGCTGCGAATCTCAGGTGAATGACCTGGCTTTGTTCGGCGTTCAGACCTTTCACGACATGCCAGATTTTCTCGATCCGATTTACCTTCGATCCACCGGAATCAACCTGATCGAACGCGTCCATGTTCTCTGAATGGACGACGAGTCCTTCACGTTTCTTTCGCCGGAACCAATCGACGCGCGCCCTTCTGGCGATTCCAAAGAGCCACGCCTGCCGGCTCGCTTTTCCATCGAATTGACCCCAGGCCCGCAAGGCCCGCAGGTAACAATCCTGGGTCATGTCGTCCGCATCGGTCCAATTCTCACACGCGCAGAACATGTACGCCCGCACTTTACCGACGGTCCGGGTCCAGAACTCCTGAAATTCCCGCTGGACATTGCTCATCATTCGGTCTATCCGCAGAGAATGTCGGCGCAACCTGAAAAAAGTTCCCTGAAATCCCAGGAAGATATCAGAAATCGAACGGAAGCACCAGCGCGTGATGTTCGAAGCCTTCGATGATACTGGCCGAGGAATCGGCGTTTATGATTTTCTGAAGACCGCTACGACGTTCTCGACCTCGACGACGAAAAGGCGATTGTCGCCCTCAAAATCGACGGGGATGGCGCCTTTGGGATTGAACAGAACCTTGTCGTACTGGCGCAGCGGAATGTCCGGCGTATTCTCGACTTCGGCAGAGATCGTTACCACCCGGCCGGTAATGGTGGGGATTTCGATATTGTCCGGCAGTTGGATCCCCCCTTTGGTTTGCTTTTTATCTTCGTCCTTGCGGATGAGCACCCGCGGGCCGATCGGCTCGACGATTTCCAGCGGCTCTGCTTCGATTTTGCTGTCTTTATCCATTCTGCATCAGCGCCGGACCAACGGCCACCTTCGAATTCTTCAATGGTCATAACCACCAAATACGCAGGATTAATGGGCGATATAGGACTCGAACCTATGACCCGCTGATTAAGAGTCAGCTGCTCTGCCAGCTGAGCTAATCGCCCAAAAAAGTACAAACCACTTTAATCGTTTTCGTTTACTCTTGCAAGAGCTTTTTCAACAATGCCCGCTGGAAGTGCAGCCGGTTTTCGGCCTGGTCGAACATGATCGAGCCGGGCGACTCGGCGATCTCATCCGTGATCTCGAAACCGCGATAGGCCGGTAAACAGTGCATAATCTTGACGTCGGCCGGGGCGGCTTGGACCAGTTCGGTGTTTACCTGGAAGCCGGAAAAATCGG